>CAYRMQ010000041.1:15544-23873 GCA_964425305.1 uncultured Anaerolineaceae bacterium
CCCGGCCGTCCTCCCGGCCGTCCTCCCGGCTGGCCCGGCCACCCGCCTGCCACTCACCTCACCTTGCGGTGAGCCGGCGTGCAGTCGCCGATAAGTCTCCGGCAATGACACATCGTTAACGTGGCTGCCGTTGATGTTCCCGCCGCCCGCCGATACGAGAGGCCGAGCCGGAGAGCCGGCCGGCCAGGAGGTTGGTTCGATGAACAAGGTTCTGCTCAGCGGGCGGTTGACGCGCGACCCGGAGATGCGCAAGCTCGCCAGTGGCAAGAGCGTCACGCAATTCTCCGTCGCGACGAACGACTACCGTGGCGGCTCGGAGAAGTCGGAGTATCACTCGGTCGTAACGTGGGACCGCCTCGCCGAGATCTGCGGCCAGTACCTGGGCAAGGGCCAGCTGGTCAACATCGAGGGACGCATCCAGACGCGCCAGTGGGACGACGACAGCAAGCAGCGCCATTGGAAGACGGAGGTCGTCGCCAGCGCCGTCGAGATGCTCTCCGGCCGGCGCAAGCGCGACTACGCCGCCGAGGCGGCGGCCGAGGCCCTCGCCGCCCAGGCGCAGGCGATGGGCGCGTCCACAGACGCCGACGACAGTGACGTGCTCGGCCCGGAGGAGGACGCCGAAGCGACCGAGGACGCGATCGCCACCGGCCAGGACGAAAAGGAGCTCGTCGCAGCCTGACGCACCTTCCCCCCTCGCCACACGGCGGGCGTGGCCTCTCTCCTCCGCGCCCGCCGCTCAGCTGTCCGCGCTCCGCGCGCGCCAGCTCAGTCCTCGAAGGCGCAGGCCGGGTCGCCGTGCAACGAGGCGTCGGCCTGCCACGGGCCGGTCGGCGTTCGGCTGGCGCCGAAGTACCACACCGGCAGGCACTCGTCGGCCGGCGGGATGACGTGGAGCGCCGTCGTGCAGCCGGTGGCATTGCACACGACGGGATCTACGCGGACGGTATGGCGCTCGAGCTCGAAGGCGAAGGCGTGAGTGGCGCGGACCACCTGTAACGCGGCGTGGCATTCGGCGGCGTCGCGCCGCTCGCGGCACAGCGCATCCACTTCCTCTTGCTCGAACATCGATACGAGCGTGCAGCCGGGCAAGAGCAGGAGGGCCACCAGGAATACGGCAGCCAGGCGGTCCATGCGGTAGGGCCTCCGATGCGGCATGTTGCTACCGGCTCGGACGTCAGCGGGACCGGCCGTGTTCCCGCCGGCGGCCATCGAGGGTGGCATGCCCGGCCGACAGGACGCGCTCGAGGCGGCCGAGAAAGTGGCGCCAACCCTGGCGGTGGGATTCGCGCTCGGCCTGGTCGGCCGGATCGATGCCGTAGACGGCGTGCGTCACGCGGACGAGGCTGCCGGCCTCGTCGGGCAGCGGCGTGAAGTCGACCGCCACGTGCCTCATCGGCCGGTCGGGCTCGTGGTCCCACTGCCAGGTGAAGGCGAGCGCCCGCCCCGGCTCGAACACCGTGTAGCGGCCGCGCAGGTGCCAGCCCTGCGCCGGCCAGGCGAAGTGGTACCAGCCGCCGGCGCGCGTATCGTTCTCGGCCTCGGCCGGCCACCAGCGGCTGACCAGCTCGGGCCTAGTCCAGTGGTCGAAGGCCTCGGCGGCCGCCACGCGCGGCAGCTGCATCTCGACGATCAGCCGGTCGGGATCGCTGTCTACCTGTCTCGCGCCCGTCGCGCCGCGTCCTGAATTGTCGCCTGCCACGCTGCTATAGTGCCCTTCTTCGACGCGCATGGCGCAGGCGACCATGGCGAGCGATAGCAGGGAGGAGCTGTTGCCCGAGGAGGCGGCGTCGGTCCGGTGAGGCCGGCTCGCACCCCCCGGCTGCTGCCGCCGCAGCGCGGCAGGGAACAAGGCACCACTCTATCCCGCTCGGGGCGCGGCTGATGCCGGCTACCGTCGTCTGCGGCCTCCAATGGGGCGACGAGGGCAAGGGCAAGGCGACCGACCTGCTCGCCCGCTCGGTCTCTCACGTGGTTCGCTACCAGGGCGGCGACAACGCCGGTCACACCGTCGTCCTCGGCGACGAGGTCTTCAAGCTCCACCTCGTGCCGAGCGGCGTGTTCCACCCGCACATCACGCCGGTCATCGGCTGCGGCGTCGTCGTCAACCCGCGCACGCTGATCTCCGAGATGGAGATGCTCGGCGAGCGCGGCGTCGAGACGGGCCGCCTCCGCGTCAGCGACGCGGCGCACGTGATCATGCCCTACCACGTCGCGCTCGACGGCGCGCGCGAGAAGGATGCAGGCGGCGGGGCCATCGGCACCACGGTCCGCGGCATCGGGCCGGCCTACGGCGACCGCGCCTGGCGCAGCGGCATCCGCATGGGCGACCTGCTCGAGCCCGACTGGCTGCGCCGCCGCCTCGAGCCGGCGCTGGCCGAGAAGAACGCCCTGCTCCAGCGCGCGTACGGCCTGGAGGCCTTCGATCTTCAGCAGGTCTACACCGAGGCGCTGGCCTGGGGCGAGCGGCTGCGGCCGTTCATCACCGACACCACCGGCCTCGTCCAGCAGGCGCTGGCCGAGGGCCGGCACGTCCTGCTCGAGGGCGCGCAGGGGACGCTGCTCGACCTCGACCACGGCACGTACCCCTACGTCACCAGCAGCAGCCCGGTCGCCGGCGGGGCATGCACCGGCGGCGGTGTTGGGCCGCTCCAGATCGACCAGGTGATCGGCGTCCTGAAGGCCTACTCGACGCGCGTCGGCGCCGGCCCCTTCCCGTCCGAGCTGCACAACGGCGTCGGCCGGCACCTGCTCGAGAAGGGCCGCGAGTACGGCACGACCACCGGCCGCCGGCGGCGCTGCGGCTGGCTCGACCTGGTGCCGCTGCGCCATGCCGTCCGCGTCAACAGCGTCAGCAGCATCATGCTCAACAAGCTCGACATCTTGGCCGGCCTGCCCGAGGTCAAGGCCTGCGTCGCCTACCGTGTCGACGGCGAGCTGGTCGAGGACTGGCCCGTCTCGCTGGCGCGCCTTGAGCGCGCCGAGCCCGTCTTCGAGACGTTCGCCGGCTGGCACGAGGAGCTCGGTGGGGCGCGCTCGATCGACGACCTGCCGCCACAGGCGCTGCGCTTCGTCGAAGCCATCGAGCGGCGCGCCGGCGTGCCCATCGCCATCGTCAGCGTCGGCGCCGAGCGCAGCCAGACCCTCGTCCGCGGCGCCGCCGGCAGCGGCGAGCAGCGCAACGGCGGACGGGCGACAGGCGCCGCCGAGCTGGCCCTCGCCGGCCGCGGCGAGTCGCGTGCGGGGCGAGAGGCGAGCGCATGACGCCACGGTCCATCCTCGTCGTCGGCAGTGGCGGCCGCGAGCACGCGCTCTGCTGGCGGCTGGCGACCGAAGCGGGCGTCGAGCGCGTCCTCGTCGCCCCCGGCAATCCGCTGATGGCCGATGTCGCCGAGATCGTCGACGTCGCCGCCGGCGACCACCAGGCGCTGCGCGACCTCTGTCTGCGCGAGGGCGTCGAGCTGGTCGTCGTCGGGCCGGAGGCGCCGCTCGTCGCCGGCCTGGCCGACGTGCTCCGCCACGCCGGCATCAGTTGCTTCGGCCCGGGTGCCTCTGCCGCGCGCCTGGAGGGCAGCAAGGCCTTCTGCCGCGAGCTGTGCCGGGCGGCCGGCGTGCGCATGGCGCAGGGCGAGGCGTTCGACGACGTCGCCGGCGCCGTCGCCTACGCGCGCCGGCTCGGGCCACCGCTCGTCGTCAAGGCCGACGGGCTGGCGGCGGGCAAGGGCGTCACGATCTGCCCGACGATGGACGATGCCGAGAAGAGCATCCGCCGCTCGATGGTCGAGCGTCGCTTTGGCGCCGCCGGCGGCCGCGTCGTGGTCGAGCGCCTGCTCGACGGCCGTGAGCTGACCGTCATCGCGCTGTGCGACGGCCGCGATGCCCTCGTGCTGCCCGTGGCGCGCGACCACAAGCGCCTGCTCGACGGCGACGCTGGCCCGAACACCGGCGGCATGGGCGCCTACTCGCCGGTACCGGACCTCGGCGCCGACGACGTGCGCCAGATCGTGCGGTCGGTCCACATGCCGGTGCTGGCGGCGATGGCCGCGCGCGGGATGCCCTTCCGCGGCGCACTGTACGCCGGCCTGATGCTGACCGCCGACGGCCCGCGCCTGCTCGAGTTCAACGTCCGTCTCGGCGACCCCGAGACGCAGGCGATCCTGCCACTGCTGGCGGCTCCGCTTGCGCCGCTGCTGGCCGCCGCCGCCCGCGGCCAGCTGCTCGACGCCGCCCACAAGTTCGGCATCGATGACGAGTTCGTGCCCGTGGCGGGCGGGGCCGCCGTGACGGTCACGCTGGCGACGGCCGGCTACCCCGATGAGCCGCGCTCGGGCGACCGGATCGACGGCATCGGCGACGCGCTTGCGGCCGGCGCGCTGGTCTTCGGCGCCGGTGTCAGGCGCCGGCGGCTGGGCGGCTATGCGACGCACGGCGGGCGCGTGCTGAGCGTCGTCGGCCGCGGCGCCGGCGTGGCCGAGGCGTCGGATATGGCCGTACGGGCGGCCGGCGTGATCAGGTTCAAGGGCCGGCAGATGCGCAGTGACATCGGCCGGTCGCCGGCCGGCTCGCCGAGTGGCGAGGTGGCGCCTGCCGGGGCGTCGACCGCCGGGGCGTCGGCGTGATCGCACGCTACACGCAACCCGAGATGGCGGCGATCTGGAGCGACGAGGCGCGCTTCGGCCAGATGCTGCGCGTCGAGCTGGCCAGCCTGCGCGCGCTGGCCGCCCGCGGGACGGTGCCGGCGGCGGCGGTCGACGCCATCGCAGCGCGGGCGCGCATCGACGTCGGCCGCATCGCCGAGCTGGAGAAGACGACCGAGCACGACGTCGTCGCCTTCGTCAACCAGGTCGCCGAGTCGGTCGGCGAGGAGGGCCGCTACCTGCACCTCGGGCTGACCAGCAGCGACGTCGTCGATACCTGTCTGGCGCTGCAGTGCCGGGCCGCCGCCGACCTGCTGCTCGGCGAGCTCGACCGGCTCATCGGCCTGCTCGCCGCGCGCGCCCGGCAGCACGCCGCGACCGTGATGATGGGCCGCACGCACTCGGTCCACGCCGAGCCGATCACGCTCGGCCTCAAGCTGGCCTCGTGGGCCTTCGAGCTCGACCGCGATCGACGGCGGCTGCGCGCGGCCGCCGACGATCTGGCGACGGGCAAGCTGAGCGGGGCGGTGGGCACCTACAGCCAGCTGCCGCCCGACGTCGAGCGCGAGGTGATGGCCGACCTCGGCCTGGCCGCCGACGCGGTCAGCACGCAGATCGTCCAGCGCGACCGCCACGCCGCGTTCCTCGCCGCCATCGCCGTCACGGGCGGGTCGCTGGAGCGCTTCACGACAGAGATCCGCAACCTCCAGCACACCGAGATCGGCGAGCTGCAGGAGCCCTTCCGTAGTGGCCAGACGGGGTCCAGCGCGATGCCGCACAAGCGCAACCCGGTCATCTCGGAGCGCATCGGCGGCCTCGCCCGGCTGCTGCGCGGCTATGCGCTGGCCGGCTTCGAGGATCAGGCGCTGTGGCACGAGCGCGACATCAGCCACTCGTCGGTCGAGCGCGTCGCGCTGCCCGGCGCGACGACGCTGCTGCACTACATGCTGGTGCGCTTCGGCGCCATCGTCGACGGCCTGGTGGTCAGACCGGAACGGATGCGCGAGAACGTCGAGCGCGGGCTGGGCCTGTTTGCCTCGAGCCGGCTCCTCACCGCGCTCGTCGAGGAGGGCGGCCTCGGCCGCGAGCAGGCCTATGCCGTCGTCCAGCGCGCCGCGCTGCGTGCCGCCGACGAGCGCCGGCCGCTGCGCGAGCTGATCGAGGCCGACGCCGAGGTGACCGCCGTCCTCGACCGCGCTCAGATCGCCGCCTGCTTCGACGAGAGCGTGCTGCTGGCCCACGTCGACGAGATCATCGGCCGCCTGGAGTTGCTGGAGGATCCCGCCCATGCCCGTCCGTGAGCTCGCGCCCGGCTTCGTCCGCTCGGGCAAGGTGCGCGACCTGTACGACGTCGGCGACGAGCGGCTGCTGCTCGTCGCCTCCGACCGGATCAGCGCCTTCGACGTCGTCCTGCCCACGCCGATCCCGGACAAGGGCCGCGTGCTGACCGGCCTGGCGCGCTACTGGTTCCGCGAGACGGAGCGCGCCGGGATCATGCCCAACCACCTGCTCTCGACCGACGTCGCGCAGCTGCCGCCGGAGGTCGCCCACGCCGCCGCCGAGCTGCGTGGCCGCTCGATGATCTGCCGCCGGGCGCGGGTCCTGCCCGTCGAGCTGATCGTGCGCGGCTGGCTCGCCGGTAGCGGCTGGAAGGACTACCGGCGGACTGGGGCGGTGTGCGGCATTCCGCTGCCCCAAGGGCTGCGCGAGAGCGAGCGCCTGCCCGAGCCACTGTTCACGCCGTCGACGAAGGCTGACGAGGGCCACGACGAGAACATCAGCTTCGATCAGATGGTCGCGCTCGTCGGCGCGCCGCTGGCCGAGCAGGCACGCGACCTGGCGCTCGCCCTCTACCGCTTCGCCGCCGAGCGAGCGGAGGCCACCGGCATCATCGTCGCCGACACCAAGTTCGAGTTCGGCCAGGCTCCCGACGGCGTGCTGCTGCTGATCGACGAGGTGCTGACGCCCGACTCCAGCCGCTTCTGGGACGCGGCCGATTACGAGGCCGGCCGCGGTCAGGCCTCCTACGACAAGCAGTACGTCCGTGACTGGCTCGAGACGCAGGACTGGGACAAGACGGCGCCCGGGCCCGAGCTGCCGGCGGACATCGTCGAGGGCACGCGCCGGCGCTACGTCGAGGCCTTCGAGCGTATCACCAGCGGCAGCTTTGCCGACTACCTCGCCCACGACCGGCTGGCCGGGGAGGCCTGATGGGCAGCTTCCGTTTCAGCGTCTCGATCATGCCGCGCGACGGCATCCTCGATCCGCAGGGAAGAGCGGTCGAGGCCGCGCTGCCACAGCTCGACGCGCAGGCCGTCAGCCGCGTCCGTGTCGGCCGGCGCGTGGAGCTGAGCGTCGACGCCGCCGACGAGAGTGCCGCGCGGTCGGTCGTCGAGCGCCTGGCCGGCGACCTGCTGGCCAACCCGCTGGTCGAGGACTGGCGCATCGAGCGGCTATCGGTGGAGTCCGTCGAGTCCGTGGAGAGCGAGGCGTGAGGATCGCCGTCGTCATCTTTCCCGGCTCGAACTGCGACCGCGACGCGCTCCACGCCGTGCGCCTCGCCGGCGCCGACGCCGAACCGGTGTGGCACGCCGGGACCGACCTGCATGGCGCGGACGCGGTCATCCTGCCCGGCGGCTTCGCCCACGGCGACTACCTGCGCGCCGGCGCCATCGCCCGCTTCAGCCCGGTCATGGGCGCGGTCCGCGAGCATGCCGCGCGCGGCGGCCTCGTGCTCGGCATCTGCAACGGCTTCCAGGTGCTGACCGAGGCCGGCCTGCTGCCCGGCGCGCTGCTGCGCAACACCAGCCTGCGCTTCGAGCATGGCTGGGTGCGGCTGTCGGTCGAGCGCCGCGACACGCCGTTCACGCACGCCGTGCCAGAGGGCGCGACGCTGCGCCTGCCGATCGCCCACGGTGAGGGCTGCTACTACCTGCCCGACGAGCAGCTCGACACGCTCGAGGCGGCCGGTCGGGTTGTCTTCCGCTACGCCCCGCCGGAGGGCAACCCCAACGGCTCGGCGCGCGACATCGCGGGCGTCGTCAGCGCTGACGGCCGCGTGTGCGGGCTGATGCCCCATCCCGAGCGCGCCGCCGAGGCCATCCTCGGCTCGGACGACGGGCTGCTGCTGCTCCGCTCGCTGGTCGAGAGCGCGGCGCGCAGCGAGGCGCTGGTACGGTGACGGTCGTGGCCACGCCGCCCCCGCCGCCAACGCCCGCGCCGCAGGGAGGGGAGCCGCCGCTCCACCGCCGGCTGGGCCTGACCGACGACGAGCTCGTCGCCATCCGCCGGCGCCTCGGGCGCGAACCGAACGACCTCGAGCTGGCGATGTTCAGCGTGATGTGGAGCGAGCACTGCTCGTACAAGAGCTCGAAGCCGTTGCTGCGCCTGCTGCCCACCGGCGGGCCGGACGTCGTCGCCGGTCCCGGCGAGAACGCCGGCGTGGTGCGCATCGGCGACGGTCTCGCCCTTGCCTTCAAGCTCGAGTCGCACAATCACCCCAGCGCTGTCGAGCCGTACCAGGGCGCGGCGACCGGCGTCGGCGGCATCCTGCGCGACGTGGTGGCGATGGGCGCGCGCCCGATCGCGCTGCTCGACGCGCTCAAGTTCGGTGACCCGGACGAGCGCACGCGGCGGCTGGTCCGCGGCGTCGTCCGCGGCGTCGGCGGCTACGGCAACTGCGTCGGCGTGCC
>CAYRMQ010000042.1:0-12056 GCA_964425305.1 uncultured Anaerolineaceae bacterium
CTTCGGGCCGAGCGTCACCTTGACGGCATCGGCGAGCCGATCGACGCCCTTCCTGAGCGACCGACGAGCGGTCTCGTCGAAGATCAATTGCTTGGCCACGTTTTCTCTGTTACCTCCCTGGAATCACGACGGCCGAACCGTTGCGGTTCGGCCGGCTTTGTCACCGGCCTGCTGCGACCGGTGGCTACTCTTCTACGATTGCGAGGATGTCCTTCTGGCTGACGATGAGCAACTCCTCGTCGTCGACCTTGAACTCGGTCCCGGCGTACTTGGCGTAGAGGACCTTGTCGCCCTCCTTGACGTCCATCGGCTCGCGCTTGCCGTCGTCGCCGATGCGCCCGGGGCCAGCAGCCAGGATGCGGCCCTCCTGGGGCTTCTCCTTGGCAGTGTCGGGCAGGACGATGCCGCTCTTCGTCATCTCCTCGCGCGGGGTGGGCTGAATGACGACCCGGTCGCCGAGCGGCCGGAGCTTCGTCGCAGTGGCAGTCGCCAACGCGGTATCCCTCCTGAACTGTGGTTTGGACGCACGGGTCGTGGCGCTGGCGTGTGCTTGGGGCTGCCGCGCACGGCGCGACGCCGCCGTCCCGGTATTGGGTTTAGCACTCTCGGAGCGAGAGTGCTAGGAGGTTAGGGCACGCGGGCCGCCGCTGTCAAGCGGGTTCGAGCCGGTTCATAGGATGGGCAGCAGGTGTCGCACCACCTGGGCTCCGTTGCGGGATACGACCTCCAGGAAGCGCGCGAAGGCCGCCGGCGACGGCGCGGCCTCGCCGGCCAGGTCGGACAGCGCACGGGTGACGAGAAAGTGCACGCCGAAGCGCTCGGCGACCTGCGCCAAGGCGGCGCCCTCCATCTCGACCGCCTGCCCGCCCAGCTGCGCGTGCAGCCTGCGCCGTAGGTCGGCCGAGTCGACGAAGACGTCGCCGGTGAGGATCGTGCCGCGAACGATTCGCGGCGGGCGGCCGGAGAGCGGCTCCAGCTCGAGGCCGGCGAGGCGCTCCATGAGGCTGTCGAGCAGGCGCGGGTCGGTGGCATAGCCCAGCCGATCGGTCGGGTTGAAGAAGGGCAGGTGGCCGGCCTGGTAGACCGACAGGCCGTCGGCCGCGGCGACGCCGGCGTCGTGCTGGACCAGCCGCTCGGCGACGACCACGTCGCCCACGTCCAGATCCGGATCGAGGCCGCCGGCGACACCGGTGAAGACGATCAGGCGCGGCCGTAGGCGGACCAGCACCAGCGTCGCCAAGATCGCCGTCGCGACCTTGCCGATGCCGCCTTCGGCGAGCACGACGTCCGTACCCTCGAGCTGGCCGCTCCAGGCCGGGATGCCGGCGCCGAGCTCCAGTCTCCGCCGGCGCCGCAGCATCGAGTTCAGCATCGCCTGCTCCTGCGGCAGGGCCGAGACGATGGCCAGCCGATCGGTCATGCAGCAGATTGTGGCGCGAGAGGGTGCGCCGCGGACCGCCCTAAACTTGCCCGAGTGTCCGTCCCGCCAAGGATCGAGTGCTCGTACCGTGTCCGGTTCGACGAGGCCGGCGCGAACGGCTACGTGCGCAGCTCCGGCTTGCTGCGCTTCGCGCAGGACCTGGCCTGGATACATTCCGAGGGTGCGGGCTTCGGGCGGCGCTGGTACAGCGAGCGTGGCCTGACGTGGCTGATCCGCTCGATCGAGCTCGAGATCCTCGACGACGTGCCCTACGGCGAGCAGGTAACGGTCTCGACCGAGGTGATCGGTTTCCGCCGCGTGTGGGCTCGCCGCCGCAGCGAGTTCACCCAGCACGGCTCGGAGCGGACGGTGGCCAGCGCCCTCATCGACTGGGTCCTGCTCAACTCGCGCGGCGCGCCGGTGCGCGTGCCGCCCGAGATCCTCGAGGCCTTCGTCACCCCGCCGGGCGTCTTCACGCCGATTCGCATGGACCTACCCGAGCCGCCCGCCGACGCCAGCCGGCTGGAGTTCTCGGCCCGCCTCTCCGAGCTCGACCCGCTCGGTCACGTGAACAACGCCGCCTACCTCGACTACGTCGACGAGCATCTGGCGAGCGTTGGGCGGAGGGGCGAGATCCGCCGGCGCCCACGCCGCTATCGCGTCGAGTTCGCGGCCTCGGCCGAGCCGGAGGTCGGGCTCGTGGGCAGCGGCTGGGACGACGGGCCGGCCTGGCTCTACCGCCTGGCCGGCGTGGATGGTCGAGAGCTCGTCCGTGCCCGCTTCGAGACCGACCCGCAGACGTGGGTCGGCGGCTGACGGCAGCGACTTCCGCGGGTCAGCCTGACTACAACGTGGCGTCGCACCCGTCGCCACGCCCCGGTCGCGCCGAGCTCACGCACGCCTCAAGGGGGTCCCGGCGCCGGTCAGCCCAGGCTGAAGATCGCGTCGTAATTGCGCACCAGCCGCTCGCCCAGCGCGGCCGGCTCCTCGGCGCGCTGCTCGGCCAGCCAGCGGGCTGTGATCGCGACCCACTGCGGCTCGTTGCGCCGGCGCGATGCGCCCGGCGGCGAGAGGTAGGGCGCGTCGGTCTCGACCAGCAGGCGGTCGGCCGGCACCAGCCGCGCGACCTCCGCGCTCGCCTCCTCGCCGCGACGGAAGACGAGCCCGCTGAAGCTGATCGCGAGGCCCATCTCGAGCGCGCGCTCGGCGTAGTCGACGGGTCCCGAGAACGAATGCAGCAGACAGGGCGGCCGACCATCCGCGGTCGGCCAGTCGGGCGTCCCGGCGCCCGCGCCGGCGAGCTCGCGCAGCAGGTCCTCGTGTGCGTCACGCTTGCCCGGGCGCGACCGGCAATGGAGGATGACCGGTTTGCGCAGCCGCCGGCCGAGTGCGAGGTGGCGGCGCAGGCTGGCCAGCTGATCCGCGCGTGGCGAGAAGGCGCGGTCGTAGTCGAGGCCCGTCTCGCCGACGGCGACGATCCGTTCGCCGGCGGCCAGGTCCGCCACCGCGCCCCAGTCGGCAGCCGCCGCCTGCGCGACGTGCGGGTGTATGCCGGCGGCGGCGTCCAGTCCCTTCTCACGTGCCATACCGACCGCGCGGCGCGACGAGTCGAGGTCCCAGCCGGGGACGAGGACGCGCACGACGCCGCTCAACCGTGCCGCGGCCACAACCTCGTCTGCGTCGTCAGCGAAGCGCTCCGCCTGCAGGTGCGCGTGCGAATCGATCAGCCGTAGGGACTCGCTCAGGAAGGGTGTCCCTGGTAGAGCGCCAGCTCGTTGCCCTCGGTGTCCTCGATGACGGCGTACCAGCCCTGGCCGGGGATGTCGGTCTTGCCCTGTTGCACGGCACCGCCCAGAGTGGGCACGCGCGCCAGGACGTCGTCGATCGAATCGACCTCGACGTAGGCCAGCAGGCGCTGGCCCGTGTTCTCACCGCGCCGACCGACGGCTCCGCCGATCTCGGCGGAGCCGGCGTTGAACAGGAAGTAACCGCTTCCCTCGCCCATCTCGCGGAACTGCCAGCCGAACAGCTCGCCGTAGAAGCGGCGCGCGCGGTCGGTGTCGTCGGCGGGGAGCTCGATGTGGGTGATCTGCCCGTGGGCCATCTTCTCCTCCTCAGCTGGGCTCGCCGGTGTCGATGCGCGGGAACAGGATCTCCTGCTCACCGATGCTACCGGCCGGCCCTCCCCCGCCCCATGCCGCCAGCTCGGCCAGCGGCGGTCCGCCGTTGCCGTCTGGCGCGTAGGGGTAGCCGACACCGAGCTGGCCGGCGACTCTCGACGCGGCGCCCGGCATGAACGGCGCGACGGCCAGGCCGACGACGCGGCAGGCCTCGAGCAGGTCGGCCAGCGTGCCCTGCAACCGTGCCTCCGCCTCGCCGTCTCCGCCGCGGGCACTCTTGGCCAGGACCCACGGCTGCTCGGCGTCGACGTACCGATTGGCCTCGCCGACGAAGGCCCACAGCGCGGCAAGTGCCTCGTGCAGCAGGTAGCGGTCGAGCCTTGTGGCGTACGCCTGCCACGTCCGCTGCCACTCGGCGCCCAGCGCCGAGTCCGCCGCCGGCCGGGGTGCGCGCCGCTCGCCGCCGAGGAAGCGACCGGTCATCGTCAGTGTCCGGTTGAGCAGGTTGCCGAAGTCGTTGGCCAGGTCGGCGTTGTAGCGGCGGATGAACGACTCCCACGACACGTCGGCGTCGCGGTCGAACGGGATCTCGCGAAGGGTCACGAAGCGCGCCCCGTCTGCGCCGAAGGTGCGCACCAGGTCGTTCGGATCGAGGAAGTTGCCGCGGCTCTTGCTCATCTTCTCGCCCTGGACGGTCATGAAGCCGTGGACCCACACCTTGCGCGGCAGCTCGATGCCGGCGCTCATCAGCATCGCCGGCCAGATGATCGTGTGGAAGCGGTTGATGTCCTTGCCGATGACGTGCAGGTCGGCCGGCCACCAGCGGGCAAAGGCTTCCGCGTCGTCGGGGAAGCCGGCGCCTGTGATGTAGTTGATCAGCGCGTCGAACCAGACGTAGATGACGCCGGCGGCGGGATCCGGCAAGCCGTCCGCCAGCGCCGCGTCGGAGCCGTCGTCGCGGATCGGGAACGGGATGCCCCAGTGGAACTTCTCACGGCTGATCGAGATGTCGTCGAGGCCCTGGCGGATGAAGGCGACCATCTCGTTGCGCCGGTAGTCCGGCTCGACCCACTCGGGCCGCTCGGCGTACAGCGCGAGCAGGCGCTGCTGGTAGGCCGACAGGCGGAAGAACCAGTTGCGCTCCTTCAGCCACTCCAGCTCCACGTCGGGGTGATTGGGGCAGATTGTCCGGCCGTCCGCCGTCTGCTCAAGGTCGCTGGCCGCGCGGAAGCCCTCGTTCGGGCAGTACCAGCCTTCATAGGTGCCGGGGTAGATGTCGCCGCTGGCGTAGGCCCGCTTGACCATCTCCTGCGAGGCGCGCCGGTGGTCTGGGTCGGTCGTCCGGATGAATCGGTCGGGCGCAATCAGCAGGGCGTCCTCGGCCTCGCGGAAGTAGCCGACCATCTCGTCGACGAACTCGCGCGTCTCGCGGCCCAGCTCCTGTGCCCGCTGGAAGATGTTGACCGAGTGCTCGTCGGTGCCGGTCAGGAAGCGCGTGTCGTGACCGAGCATGCGATGCCAGCGCGCGATGACATCGGCGCCGATGACCTCGTAGAGCGTGTGCAGCCCGGGACGGTTGTTCGGATAGGCGATGGCCGTGGTCAGGTAGAACTTCGGGCGCTCGGTCATGGGGCGGCGATGGTAGCAGTGTCCGATGATCGGGCGAGCCTTGCCTGGCGGGGGACAATCGCACGATGGGGTTTGCGAACCCGGCGGAGCCCGCGTCGACGGCGCCGGGCAGCCCGACGCTGCCGGCCGGCGCCTACGCCGACGAGCTGATGGCGGCCGGCCGTCGAGCGGCCGCGCGATTCGGGCGACTCCGTTTCGGCAGCTACCTGGCACCCAACATCCTGCCCGCCTACGACGCCGTGGCGTTGGAGGTGGGCCGTCGACTGGGGGTCGAGACCCAGCTCGTCGTGGAAAGCTCGTACGAGAGCTGCCGGCAGGATGCCAACGAGGTGTGTTTCGTGTGCAGCCTGGCCTACATCACCTTCGAGCGACGGGGCCTCGATCTGGCCGTGCCGATCGCCGCGCCTGTCCTCGCCGGCGCTCGCTACGGCGGCCTTCCGATCTACTTCTCCGACGTGATAGTGAATCGCGACAGCCCATTCCGTTCATTCAGCGACCTGCGCGGCCGGTCGTGGGCGTACAACGAGCCGCTCTCCCACTCTGGTTACGGCGTCACGCGCCACCATCTCGTCAGACTGGGCGAGACGCGCGGCTTCTTCGGACGGGTAGTCGAGGCTGGCTTCCATCAGGAGGCCATCCGGCTCGTGGCGAGCGGCGAGGTCGACGGAGCGGCCATCGACTCGCAGGTCCTGGAGGTGGAGCTTCGTCATCGGCCGGATCTGGCGGCACGGCTGCGCGTGGTGGACAGCCTGGGCCCATCGACGATCCAGCCGGTCGCCGTTTCGCGGCGAGTCCCGCCCGAGTTGCGCGAGGCGATCCGCCACGTCCTGCTGACCATCCATCACCGCCGGCAAGTTCGCGAGCGCCTTGCTCAGGGCTGCATCGAGCGCTTCGTGCCGGTCGACGCCCACTCGTACGACGACATCAGGCAGATGCTCGACGCCTGCACGGCAGCCGGCTTTCTCGAGCTCAGGTAAGCGCCGCGCTTCGCGCGGGCCTTACAGTCAGCGTCATGAGCGAGGGGCACGCCGTCGAGCGACGGCTGATCAGCATCCTGTTCGCCGATCTCGTCGGCTTCACGGCGCTGTCGGAGACGCTCGACGCGGAGGAAGTGGCGTTCGTCCAGGAGCGCTACTTCGCACAGGTGCGCGAGACGGTCGCGCGGCACGGCGGCCGCGTCGAGAAGTTCATCGGCGACGCGGCCATGGCCGTCTTCGGCCTGCCGCTCACCCGCGACGACGACGCGGAGCGGGCCGTCCGGGCGGGACTTGCCCTGATCCACGCCACCGAGGCGCTGTCGGTCGAGGTGGGTCTGGGCGAGGGCGACCTGCGCCTGCGCGTCGGGGTCAACAGCGGCGAGGTCGCCTACTCGTTGGCGGACGGCGAGGAGTGGCGCGTCAGCGGTGACGCCGTCAACGTCGCGGCGCGGCTGCAGGCGGCGGCCGAGCCGGGCACCGTTCTGGTCGGCGAGGACACCGCGCTCAGCGTGGCCGAGGCGATCGCGCTCGATCCACCCGTCGAGTTGCGGCTAAAGGGCAAGGCAGAGGCCGTGCGCGCCTGGCGCGCCGCGTCGGCGCTGCCCCATCGCTCGCGCGAGCGCGCGCTCGGCGAGCTGCGCGCGCCGACGGTCGGGCGCGAGCAGGAGCTAGCGGCGCTGACCGCGGCGGTCGACCGCGTCCGGGCAGGCTCCACCGAAGCGTTCCTCGTCATCGCGCCGCCGGGAGTGGGCAAGAGCCGACTGATCGGTGAGCTCGTGCGTCGCATGGCTGGCGACGCACCGGCACAGGCGATGGCGGTGCGCAGGGCGCGGCTGCGGCCCGAGATCATCGCCCCGGCCGCGGTCGCGGCGCAGCTGCTGGCCGACGCCGTCGCCGTCGACGGAACGTTGGCCGAGCTGGCGCAGGACGCCCGTCGACGCCTGATCGACGCCGGCGTCGCGGATATCCGGGCTACGGAACTGGCCGATGAGGTGAGCCGGCTGGTCGAGGTCGGCTCGGCGGTCGATGACGGCGCGCCGGCCGGCCCGGCGGAGGATCGCGGGTCGACGGCTGCCGCGCCCGGCGGCGGCGCGGCCCACGATCGGGCGGTCGTGTTCCGGCGCTGGATCGATGCCCTCGACGGGCTCAGCGACGGCCGGCCCGCGCTGTGGTTGCTGGAAGACCTCCACTGGTCGGGCGGCGACGTGCTCGCCTTCGTCGAGCAGGCCGCCGAGCAGCCGGCGCCGAGCGGCCGGCTGTTGCTCGGGACCGCCCGTCCGGCGCTGCGCGAGAGTCTCGCCGGCCGCGCCGGGACATCGCGGACGACGATCCTCGATCTGCCGGCGCTGCCGCCCACAGAGGCCCGCGAGCTGGTCCGCGCCCTTGTCGGCGAGGCGCTGCCGGGACGGCTCGAGCAGGCGCTCGTCGAGCGATCAGACGGCAACCCGCTGTTCATCGAGGAGCTGCTGCGGTCGTGGGTCAGCCTCGGCATGCTTGTGCTCGACGAGGACGGCACGTGGCGGATGACGGCGGCGCTCGACGAGATCGCCCTGCCGCACACCGTCCACGCCATCTACGCCGCCCAGCTGGACGACCTGCCGCGCGCGGCGCGCCTGCTGACGCGGCGGGCATCGGTCGCCGGCAGGCACGTCCCGCGGCGCAGCCTCGACAGCCTCGACATCACCGCGGTCGATGAGGGCATCGAGATCGTCCGGCGACGGGCGCTGCTGATCGACGGCGCCGGCGATCCGCTCGTCGGGCCCGAGCTGACCTACCGCCACGTGCTGCTGCGCGACGCCGGCTATGCCAGCCTGTCGCGGGCCGAGCGGGCCCGCCTGCACGCCCGCCTCGCACGCTGGTACGAGACGGTCGTCGGGCCGCGCGTCGGCGAGGTCGCCGAGCAGATCGCCGGTCATTACGCCGCGGCGCTGGCCAACGCGTCCCGGCTCTCGACCAGGATCGACGACGATCTCGATGCAGAGCGGGCACGGCGGCTGGCCATCGAGTGGTACGAGCGCGCCGCCGACTACGCGCTCACTGGCGCGGCGCACGAGACTGGCCGCGCGCTGCTGCACCGCGCGCTCGACCACGTTGCTGCCGACGAGGTGCTGGTGCGCGGCCGCCTGCTACTGCGGCTGGGTGAGGCGACGGCATACACGGCCGACATGGACGAGGGCATCCGCCTGATGGAGGAGGCGCGTCGGCTGTTGCGCGATCTGCACCGCGAGGCGACCGATCCGGGCATTCGCGCCGACGCGCGCGCAGGGTACGCGGCCGCGGCTGCCGCGATCGGCCGGGCGTGGATCCAGCAGGTCCGGTTCGACGAGGCTGTCGCGCTGGCCGACGAGACGCTGGCCGACATCGGCGGTCCGGACGACGCGGGCGTCGCAAGGCTGCTTGGTCTGCGCGGGTGGGTCCGATCCACGCTGACCGAGGATCCTCAATCGCTCGGCGATATCGAACGGGCTCTGGACATCGCGCGGTTGACCGAAGACCGCCAGCTCGAGCTGGAAATCCTGCATTGGCGAGCGATGGCCCGCGGCGAGGTTGGCCTCGTCGAGAAGGCCGACTGGGAGGCAGTCGGCGAGCTGGCCCTACTGCTGAACGACTGGTCGCGGGCGGTCAAGGCGCTGCGCTTTAGCGCCGCTTGGGTGCTCGACGACCACGCCGACGAGGTCTGGCCGATCGCCGACCAGGCGCAGGAGATCTGCCGCCGCCGCGGACTGGAGGAGGACCTGGCCTGGATCGACTACCTGCGCAGTGAGGCGGGATTCGTGAGCGGTGACTGGGATGCCGCGCTGGGGGCCGGCCGGCGCGCAATCGAGGTCGGCGAGCGCAACGCCTACCATCGGGCGGTCGTGCGTGCGTGGCACGTGGTGCTGCCGATCGCCGAGTTGCGCGGGGAGCGGGAGCTCATCACGCACGCCCACCGCTGGTTCGAGGCGCGCCGTCACTCGTTTCCCGACTCGCCCTATGCACGGCTGATGCAGTGGGTCTTCGAGACGCGCTTCATTCGTGCAGGCCTCAGCCCGATGACGCTGCCCGACCCCGACCGGCTGCTGCCTTCGTTCGAGTCCGAGCCGGGCGGTCCGAGCTTGCTGTCGGCGATCGAGGACGTTGTCGAGGCGTGGCTTGCCGCGGGCGAGCTGGATGCCGTGAGAGGCGCCCTCGAGCGCACGGATCGAGCGCTGGCCGCAGCGCCCGATGCGTCGTCCCTCGCGCGCGGCTGCGCGACGTACCTGCGCACACGGCTGACCGTCGCCCAAGGCTCCGGCGGCGGCGATGTCGAGCGGCTGGCGCGATTGGCGATCGAGAGCTTCCGCCACGGCTCCGCTCCGTGGTGGATCGCGAAGTCGCTGCGCGTCCTGGAAGCTGCCGGCCTGGCCAGCGACGACGAGTCGGCCGAGTTGCGCGACATCCGCCAGCGGCTCGGACTGGCGCGACGCGTGAGCGTCTAGCGTGTGCCTCTCCAGATTGTGGCGACGGGTAGCCGCCGGCCAGCCCCGGCCGCGGCCTGGGGCTCGCTGATAGCACTGCCCGTGATATGTCCCGGCCTGCGGCTGCCGTAAGCGGCGTGGACGCAGATCGGGCGACGTCGCCGGCGCCCGACCGGTGCGCTGCCGAGCGTGGTACGACCGTCAACGGCTGGCGGGCACCGCTGCCGGCCGCCTCACCAGGCGCTGACGGGCGACCGAACGCGTGTCCATAGCATGCCCAGTGCTGTGGGACGGAACTGGACCCGCCCAGCTGCTCGCCGCTGTCGCGGCATCTCGGCGAGAGGGCAAGCTAACGGAGGTGTGTAAGCCACCCGACTGCTGCGCGCCGCGGCGCACGACAGGCGCTCCGTCGTTACATCGACGCGCCCGCCGTCGGCCGCATGATCGTCGCTGCCCGGCCGGCGCCCGATGATCCACCCCTGGTCGCCCAAGCGGTCGACCGCCAAGCGAAAGGGAACAAGCAATGCATCCGCTGGTCCTCCACGAGATGGCCCGCGCCAGGCACGCCGAGTTCGAGCGCGACGCCGCGCAGGCGCGCCTCGCCCGCCGCTTCCGGGCTGGCGCCAAGGAGGAGCCCGGCTGGTCGCGCGCGAAGATGGTCGTCCACTCGGCCGGGGTTGCCGCGCTCGTCATCCTCGTCGCGGCGGTCCTCTTCTAGGGGTCTCCGCTCACACACGCGGGTTGTCGGCGATCGAGGCGAGAATGGCTTTGAGCTCGAACGGTGTCAGCCCCCGGTGCTTCGACAGCACCCGCGCGACCAGCCCGCAGATGTGCGGCGCGGCGAAGCTGTTGCCGGTGGCCACCGTCGAGCCACCGTCCTTCCACGCGATCGGGACGTCCACGCCCCACGCGCCCCACTCGACGGGCGGCGCCGGGTTGTAGAAGAACGTCTCCGCGTCCGGCACGGCGTGGGCGGCGACGGAGAAGACCGACGAGAACGTCGATGGATACGACAGGCCGGGCAGGTTGTTGACCGCGCTGACCAGCGCCACGTTGTGAAAGTAGGCCTGGTCGACGACATCGTGGAAGTACGGGAGCAGCCGTTCGCTCTTCGACGACAGGCTCAGGTTCATCGCCTGCGCGCCGCGTTCGACGGCCCACTCGAGCCCGGCCAGGAAGGCGACGCCCTTCCCGCGCAGGTCCGCGCCGAGCACGCGCACCGATACGATCTCGACCTCCGGCGCTAGGCCGACGACGATGCCGGCACAGGCCGTACCGTGGCCGTACAGGTCGACGCCGTCGTCGGGCACCACCCGCGCCTCGTCGTCGACGATCTCGACCGCCACGCTCTCGACGACCCGCCCGCGCACCGCAGGATGGCCGGCCTCGACCCCGCTGTCGAGAATCGCGACGGTCACGCCCGTGCCCGTCGCGCCAGCCCACGCCCACTGGCGGTCGAGCTGGCCGAGGACAGCAGCACGGACCAACCGCGAGCGCGCCTCGTCGCGGAACGGGTCCGTCCAGGCGGGCAGGTCGAGCTCGGCCACGGGTGAGTCAGACGCTGCGCCGGCCGCGCGAGGCGTGCGCCGCCACCACCTCCAGGATGTCGGCGACGAGGCGCTGCTCGCGATCGCTAAGCTCGCGCAGCCGCGCGACCTGGTCGACCAGGCGCCAGAAGGGCGTCTCCGGATCGCGGTCCAGCTCCGCGCTGGCGACCGCCACCGTCGCCTCGATGTCGGCGTCAGTCAGCTGGCCGTCGCCTACCTGGCGCAGGACGGCGCGCAGCAGCTCGGCGCTGTCGCGCTGAACGCGGGCCGCGCGGATGGCCGCCGCCGCCTGGCGCGCGAATACGGCGAGCAGCTCCATGTCGCGCAGCGAGAATGTCGGCGAGGTGTGCTTGTCGAGGACCTGCAGCACGCCGACGGTGTGCTCCTCGTCAATCAGCGGCACGGCCGCGATGGAGCGCGGCACGTAACCCGTGCGCTCGGCGGTCGCACGGTCGAAGCGTGGATCGCTCAGGACATCCGATAGCGCCAGCGGCTGGCCGGTCGAGAAGACGAAGCCGACGATGCCACGCGACGGCGGCACCGACAGGCCGATGGCGCCGGCGCCCTGCTCGCCCGCGGCAACCCTGAACTCGAGCCGGTCAGGATCGCGCTCGAACAGGGCAATCGACGAGGCCTCGGCCTCGAACAGCGTGACGGTCGCCTCGACGATCGTCTGCAAGAGAGTCTGCTCGGCGTCACCCTGCAGGCGTCGCGCAGCAGCAGACCGCCGCGCTATCAGTCGCAGTGCCTGAAGCGCGGCGGCCTCTTGTGAATCGGCCATTCAGTGGCCGGCTGAGGTGCTACGAGCGGCTGTAGCCGTGGCCCTCGGTGTCCTCGTCGTCGTCGGCACGCGGCTGGGCGCTGGCCCGGAAGCCGTGGCCCTCGGTGTCCTCGTCGTCGTCGGCACGCGGCTGGGCGCTGGCCCG
>CAYRMQ010000042.1:12156-22659 GCA_964425305.1 uncultured Anaerolineaceae bacterium
GAAGCCGTGGCCCTCGGTGTCCTCGTCGTCGGCGGCGCCGGCACGGCGAGAGGCGCTGGCCTTGAAGCCGTGGCCCTCGACGTCGTCTTCGTCGCCGGCACGCGGTGCGCGGTTAGGCATTGCAAGTTCCTCCGTATCGTTCGTATCGTTCGCGTCGTCCGAGGCCGCCATGCGGAAGCCGTGGCCCTCCACATCGTCCTCGCCCGCGGCCTCTCCACCGAGCTTGGTGCGGTAGACAGACTCACCCGGGCCGGGCCGCTGGTTGATACCCATGACTGACCTCCCTGCGTAGACCTGTACTGCGGGCCTTCGTGCAGGTTAAGCGCCCGCGCAAGCCCGCGCTAGCCGCTGCCCGACAACTGCGCTGTCACCTGCCCGACAGCCGGGCGGTCAGCCACGCGTCAGGGTGGCATCCACGGTCGCCGCGCCGGCGGCGGTCAGCGCTCGGCGCGGCTCGCGAGCTCGGACACGTCGGTGATGATCAGGGTGTCGCGCTCGATCCGGATCAGGCCGTCCTCGACGAGGTCGCTGAGGAGCTTGTTGACGCTCTGGCGCGTGCCGCCGATCATCGCCGCCAGGTCCGACTGCGTGAAGGGCCAGTCGAGCTCGACCTCGTCCTGCGCGTCGGGCACGGCTTCGCGGGCGAGCCGCGTCAGGCGCATCGCCAGGCGGCCGGCCAGATCGAGGAAGTGCAGCTCCTCGACATGGCCGGTCAGGCGGCGCAGCTCACGGGCCAGGCCGATCAACAGTGCATCTCGCAGGCCGACATCCGTGTCGAGCACCTCGTAGAAGGCCGTCCGCGGCAGGACCAGCGTCTCCGACGGCTCCAGCGCCGTCGCCGTGGCCGAGCGCGGCGCGCCGTCGACCAGCGACAGCTCACCGAAGAAGTCACCCGGGCGGAGCGTCGCGATGATCGCCTCCTCGCCCTCCGCCGAGGGCAGCACGATCTTGACCGCGCCGCTGGCCACGACGTGAAGCGAGTCGCCCGGGTCGCCCTGGTGGAAGATGACCTCGTTGCGCCGGAAGCGGCGTCGGCGCATGCCATCCGCGACGCTGTGCAGCATCGCCTCGTCAGCGTGCTTGAACAGCGGGCATCGGGCGAGTGCCTGTACCGCGAAGGAGTCGTCCACGTGTGCCTCTCCCAGCTATCCCGCTGCGGCGCTCGTGCCACGATGGAGGTCGAGCAGGCGGTACGTCAAGCCCGGCCCGGCGCTGACCAGCTCGTGGAACGGCTCGCGCTCGAGCGCGACGAGCTCGCCGTCAGTGACGGCAGTGACCGTCGCCGTCCGCGGCACGCCCGACAGCAGGCCGATCTCGCCGAAGAACTCTGTCTTCCCCATCCGGCGCAGCAAGCTCTCCTCGCCGGCGCCGGCCGGCGCCTGGGTGACCTGCACCTCGCCGGCGGCGATGACGTAGAAGCGGTCGGCCTGGTCGCCCTGGCGGATGATGGTCTCGCCGGCGCGCATCGGCATCAGCGTGGCGGCGCGCATCGCCGCCTCCAGCCGGGCCGGCGGCAGGCCGGCGAACAGCGGCACGTCGGCCAGGTTACGGCGGGCGTCGTCGATCGCGGCCTCCTGCACGGCGTGGCGGCCGAGCAGCACAACCCCGACGAGCCCGCCGATGGCCATCGCCGCGCCCGACGCGGCTAGGATCGGCGCCGGGTCGGTGGCGCCGACAACCGGCATCACGAACGAGCCGGCCGCGTAAGCGATGACCGACAGGGTCTCCATGATGCCCAGCGCCCGCCCGCGGACCTCGTCCGGCACGATGCGCTGGAAGAGCGTCGTGGCGACGATCTCGACGAGCAGCGCGCCGATGGCGCCGGCGCCGATCACGATCAGAGCCGGCGCCAGGTCGCCGGTCAGGCCGAGGGCGGCAACGGCCAGGCCGAAGACGAACGCGCCGGCCAGCAGCGGCGGGCCGAGCCGCCGGCGCAGCACGAGCATGCCCGCCGCGACGGCGCCGACCAGCCCACCAACGCCGATGGCCGAGTTGAGCAGGCCGGTACCGGCCTCGCCCGCGCCGAGCACGTCGACGGCGAGGACGACGGTCATCACACCGATGCCGCCGAAGAGGAAGCCGCCGGTGACGTTGATGATGCCCAGGCCGATCAGCGGGCGGGCGATCGGTGCAACCTGCGCGCGGAGCGACGGCGCGGCAGCCGGCGCACCAGCGTCCTCGTCGGTCGGCTGGACCGATGGCCGCGTCTGCTTTGGCGGCGGCCGCAGCCCCCATAGCACGACGGCCACGACGGCGAACGTGGCGGCGTTGACCAGGAAGGCGATGACGAGGCCGCCGGCGGCGAGCAGCACGGCGGCGATCGCCGGGCCGACGAAGAACGCCAGGTTGTCGAGGCTGGCCCACGCGCTGTTCGCCGGGCCGAGCTCGGACTCATCCTGCACGAGCGTGGGCAGGAAGGCGCCGATGGCCGGCGAGAAGAACGTCGCGAAGCAGGTGGCGGTGATGGCCAGCGCGACGATGACGAGGGTCGGCGCGCCGGCGATGACGGCCCCCGCGATGACGATCATCAGCGCACCGCGGATGACGTCGGTGACGATCAGGATCATGCGCCGGTCGAAGCGGTCGGCGGCGATGCCAGCAGGCACGGAAAGGACGATGTAGGGCACGACACGGGCGGCGCCGATGATGCCCAGCGCCAGCGCGTCGTTGGCCTCGGCGTAGATGACGACGAGCAGCGCGACAAGGTACAGCCAGTCGCCCACCGACGACACGAACTCGCCGAAGAGCAGGCGCGCCAGCGCCTGGTTGCGCAGCACGCGCCGATATGCCGCGATGACGCCCATCGCCCCTCAGTCTGTCGCCGATCAGCCCGCCGGCGTGTCGGCCACTTTACAGCCGCGCAGTCGGGTCGAGCATTGACGTCCGGCACGCTCGGCCCGATGCTGGGGCCAAACCATCAGGGAGACCATGCCATGCCGCAGCCACGCAACAACGACGACGAGCAGCTGGACCCGCGTCCGGCAGCCCCGCGCGACGCCGCCGACGAAGAGCAGGACGCCGAGGGGCACATGTTCCTGCCCAACGACCCGGGCACGGCGCGAGCGCTGGCGCAGGGCCGCTCGGCCGACATCGAGCGCGAGGCGCGCGAGCGCCAGCGCCAGAAGGAGGCACGTCCCAACCGGCGCTAGCCGCCGCGGCTCCGGGCGCCGGGTCTGACGCCCGGCGACGCAGAACGCAACAGCGGACGGCGGGTGGGGCCGTCCGCTTCACGATGGTTGCCGCCCTGATCACGCGGACGCCGCCCGGCGGTTGGTTGCAGCCCATGCAACGCCGCGGTGGTCCGTTGCGCTGGGTGCGACGTTCCGCCCGGCAGGTGGACGATAGCGGCAACCGCGTGGCTGTCAGTCGGCGCGGGAGGTGTCCGCCGGCTCGGAGGGTGGCGGCTCACCTTGGCCATCGGCCTCGCCTTCGGTCCCGGTGGAGGCCGATTCGGCCTGGCGCTGGCGGCGAAGCTCGGCTGCCATCTCCTTCGATCGAACGGCCACTCTCCCGCCGACCCGTTCGGTGGCGTCGGCGGCGCGGTGGGCGATGGGACCGGCGCGCTCGGCGGCGAGTGCCGCCAGCTCGGCCGCCTTGGCCGCCACGTCGCGCATGACCGGGCCGGCCTGCGCGGCGACCGAGTCGATCATCTGCTGCAACTGGACGAGCATGTCGCGCGACTGCCGGCTCTCGCGGGCGGCCTGCTCTCCGGTCGCCTGCTCGCCGGCGGGCTGCTCGCCCGCGTCGCCCTCGGGCGTGGCGGCGGTCGGGTTCTGGCTGTCGTCGATCTCGGGACCGACCGGATGGCCTGCGTCTTCGTGCGTGCTCATGTCTTTACTCCGTGCCTTCTCATCAGCCGATTCTAGTGGCGGAAGTGGCGCGTGCCCGTGAACAGCATGGCCGCGCCGGCGGCGTCGGCGGCGGCGACGACCTCGGCGTCACGTTGAGAGCCGCCGGGCTGAATGAACGCGGTCACGCCGGCCTCGGCGCAGACATCGAGCGCATCCGGGAAGGGGTAGAAGGCATCCGAGGCGCAGACGGCACCGGCAGCCCGCTCGGCGCCGGCCTTGGCCACCGCCAGCCGCGCGCTGTCAAGACGGCTCATCTGGCCCGCCCCCACGCCGACGACCGCCGAGTCACGGACGAGCACGATCGCGTTCGACTTCACGTGCCGGCAGACGCGCCAGGCAAGCCCCAGCGCGCTCCGCTCGGTGGCCGTCGGTGAGCGCTGCGTGACGACCCGCCACGAGCCGGGGTCGTCGGGGGCGACGTCGGCGTCGGCCAGCAGCAGCGCGCCGCCGGCGCTGTGCAGCTCCATGCCCGCCGTCGGGGGGCGGCCCAGGCCGGGGTCGATCAGAACGCGCAGGTTCTGCTTGCGCTTGAGCACGGCCAGCGCGTCGGGCTCGCAGGCGGGTACGACGACGACCTCCAGGAAGATGCCGGCCAGCCGCTCGGCCAGCTCGGCGCCCAGCGGCGAGGTCATCGCCACCACGCCGCCGAAGGCGCTGAGCGGGTCTGTGGCGAGCGACGCCTCCCACGCCGCCAGCGGGTTTCCCGCCTCCGCCGCGCCGCACGGATTGGCGTGCTTGACGATGACGCAGCCGTGCCCGCGCAGCTCACGTGCCAGGCCGGCGGCGGCCGACGCGTCGAGGATGTTGTTGTAGCTGAGCGGCTTACCCTGCAGCAAGGTCGCGCCGTCGGCGAACGGTCCGTCGGCGAGGTCGACGCCGGAGACGCCGTACAGCGCCGCCGCCTGGTGCGGGTTCTCGCCGTAGCGCAACCCCTGCAGCCGGCGCAGGCGCAGGTTGATCGTCGCCGGCAAGTCGTCGTCGGAAGCGCCGTTGCCCTGCGCCGGCCACCAGCGCGCGCTGAGCTGCTCGGCAATGTGAGTATCGTAGGAGGACGTCAGCCGGAAGGCGGCGGCGGCGAGCTCGCGGCGCAGCTCCTCGCTCAGCCCGCGGCCGCCCTGCAGCTCGGCCAGCACGGCGTCGTACTGCGCCGGGTCGGTGACGATGCCGACGCTGGCGTGGTTCTTGGCCGCCGCGCGCACCAGCGTCGGTCCGCCGATGTCGATCTCCTCGATCAGCTCGTCGAGCGTCGTGCTCGAGCGCGCCGCGGCCCGCACGAACGGGTAGAGGTTGACGACGACCAGCTCGAACGGCTCGATCGCCGCCGCCGCCAGCTGGGCGCGGTGCTCGTCGCGGCGCAGGTCGGCCAGCACGCCGGCGGCGACACGCGGGTGGAGCGTCTTGATGCGCCCGTCGAGCATCTCTGGGAAGCCGGTCACGTCGGCAACCTCGGTGACGGGCAGGTCCTCGCCGCGCAGGGCACGCGCCGTTCCGCCCGTCGAGACCAGCTCGTAGCCCAGCTCGTCGAGCCGGCGCGCGAAGTCGACCAAGCCGCTCTTGTCCGACACTGACAGCAGCGCGCGCCGCGTCCGGGGCAGCGCGGCCAACCGCTCCCCGTCGAGCTGGACGCGGCCGTCGACGAGGCGCACGGCGCCACACAGCGCCATCTGCACTACGCGCGGCAGCAGCCGGTGCTCGACGGCGTGGAGCCGCCGGTGCAGCGCCTCCTCGTCGTCTGTCGGCAGAACGGTGATGGCTTCCTGCGCGACGATCGGCCCGCCATCGAGGGTAGCGTCGACGAAGTGGACCGTCACGCCGGTCACCCTCGCCCCGCCGCGCAGCGTGTCGGCCACCGGCGTGGCGCCGGGATACGCTGGCAGCAGGCTGGGATGGACGTTCAGGATGCGGCCGGCGTGGGCGTCGAGCGTCTGCTTGCCGAGCAGGCGCATGAAGCCGGCCAGGACCACCCAGTCGGGCGCGGCGACGTGCAGGGCCTGCTTGACGGCGGCGTCCCACGCGGCCCGGTCGCGGTGGACGTCTGGCGCGACGAGGGCGGTCGGGATGCCCTCGTCGACGGCGAAGCCCAGCGCCGCGCAGGGCCGATCGGCGAGGACGAGTACGATCGAGCCGCCGAGCGTGCCGCGCTTCTCGTGGCGGCGCAGCGTGCGCAGGTTGCTGCCCTCGCCCGAAACGCAGACCGCAATACGTCCGCTCACGGCAGCACCCTCACACCGCCTCCCGGTAGCGCTCTCCGCCGAGCTCGGCGAGCGGCCGCACCTCGCCCACGACCCATGCCGCGATCCCACTCTGCTGGAGCGCGGCCAGGGCGATGTCGACGGCCGTCGGCTCGACGACGGCGGTCATGCCCAGCCCGCAGTTGAACGTCGCGCGCATCTCGGCGGGGTCGATGTCGCCCAGCGCGGCGAGCAGGCCGAAGACGCCCGGCACGCGCCAGGAGCCGACTTGCAGCCGGATGCCCAACTCGGCCGGCAGCCCGCGCGCGACGTTGCCGGCCAGGCCGCCGCCGGTGACGTGGGCCATGGCGCCGAGGCGCAGGCCGCGGCGCAGCAGCTCGTCGCGCAGCCCAAGCACGGCCGGCGCGTACAGCCGCGTCGGCGTCAACAGCTCCTCGCCCAGCGTCCGGCCCTCGTCGCCGGCGGTCACCGGGACGCCGTAGCGGGCGAGGACGTCGGCGTATGGCTCGCGCAGGCCGAGGCGGTGACGCTCGACGAGCGCGCGCACCAGCGAGAAGCCGTTGGCGTGGGCGCCCGAGCTGGCCAGCCCGATCACGACGTCGCCGGCGCGGCAGGCCGAGCCGTCGAGAAGCAGCTCGCGCTCGACGAAGCCGATGCAGAAGCCGGCCAGGTCGAAGGCGTCGGCCTCCATCAGGCCGGGGTGCTCGGCCGTCTCGCCGCCGACCAGCGTGCAGCCGATCTCCGCGCAGGCCTCGGCGATCCCGTCGATGAGCCGTGCCACCCGCTCCGCCTCGACCTTACCGACACAGAGATAGTCGAGGAACCACACCGGCCGAGCGCCGTGGCAGACGATGTCGTCGGCGCACATCGCGACCACGTCTCGCCCGATCGTCTCGAGCCGGTCGAGCGCCCGCGCGATGTCGGTCTTGGTGCCGACGCCGTCGGTCGCCGTCACCAGCACCGGCCGGCGGTAGCCGTCTGGTATGGCGAGCGCGGCGCCGAAGCCTCCAATGCCGCCGAGAAGGTCCTCCCCCGCCGCCGCCAGCCGGGCCCGCAGCAGCTCCACCGCACGCTCGCCGGCGGCGACGTCCACCCCGGCGCCGGCATACGCCGCCCGCCGTGGCGGGCGCGTGACGGCGTCAGCCAACGGCCTGCGGCTCCTGCTCGAGGACGAACTTGCGGTTGCCCGGGTCGTACGGCACGGGCAGCGGGTAGCGCCCGTCGAAGCAGGCGAAGCAGAAGCGCTCGCGCGGAAGGTCGATCGCCTCGAGCACTCCACCGATCGACAGGTAGGCCAGCGAATCGGCGCCGGTGAACTCGCGGATCTCGTCGAGCGAGCGCGTCGCCGCGATGAGCTCGGTCTCGATCTGCGTGTCGATGCCGTAGAAGCAGGGATGGAAGATCGGCGGCGCGCTGATGCGCAGGTGGATCTCCGCCGCGCCGGCGCGGCGGAGCAGGCTGACGATCTGGCGGGTGGTCGTGCCGCGCACGATCGAATCATCGACCACGATCAGCCGCCGGCCACGGACCTGCTCGCGCAGCGCGCTGAGCTTGACCGTCACGCCGCGCTGGCGCATGCCCTGGCTGGGCTGGATGAACGTCCGGCCGGCGTAGCGGTTGCGGACCATGCCTTCGCGATACGGGATGCCGCTCCGTTCGGCGTAGCCGGCGGCGGCCGGCGCGCCGGTGTCGGGCACGGGCATGACCAGGTCGGCGTCGGCCGGCGCCTCGCGCGCCAGCGCCTCGCCCATCCGCCGCCGCACCTCGTACAGGTTGCGCCCGAGCATGTACGAGTCGGGCCGCGCGAAGTAGATCAGCTCGAAGACGCACAGCTGCTCGCGGCCGTCGGCGAAGCGCACCGAGCGCGGTCCGTCGGTCTCGCCGAGCACGACCATCTCGCCCGGCTCGACGTCGCGCACGTAGTCGGCGCCGAGCGCGTCGAGCCCGGCCGTCTCGGAGCTGAAGCACCACGCCGGGCCGCCGTCGGTGGATAGGCGGCCGAGAACGAGCGGGCGGAAGCCGTACGGGTCGCGCACGCCGACGACCCGCTGCTCGTCCATCACGACCAGCGAGTAGGCGCCAGAGATGCGCGGCAGCAGCGCCAGCAGCGCCTCGACGAGGCTCGCCGCCGGTTGGCTGGCGAGCAGCGCCGTCAGCAGCTCGGTGTCGGTCGTGCCGACGAGCCGGCCGCGGCCGCCGGGCAGCTCGTCGAGCAGCGCGCGGGTGTTGACGAGGTTGCCGTTGTGGCCGACCGCCACCGTCCGCTGCGGTCCCAGCCTGAACTGCGGCTGGCTATTCTCCCAGATCGTCGAGCCCGTCGTCGAGTAGCGGCAGTGGGCGATGGCCAGCCCGCCACGCAGCGACTGCAGGCGCCGCTCGTCGAGGACCTGGTCGACGAGCCCAAGGTCCTTGTAGACCATCACGCCGGTGCCGTCGCTGACGGCGACGCCGGCCGACTCCTGGCCGCGGTGCTGGAGCGCGAAGATGCCCAGTGCGGCAAGGGCTGCCGCGTCCTGCCCGGGAGCGTGAACGCCGACGACCCCGCACATCGTCAGGCGGCCTCGCCCAGCGCCCGCGGCAGGGCCTGCGTCCAGGCCCGGCGCAGCCCGTCGAGCGGCTCGTCGAGCTCGTCGGCGACACCCGCCCCGCGCTCCTCCGCCGCGCCCGTCGCCCCGACACCGACGAGGCGCATGCGCAGGCGTTCGCCGCCGACCACTCCCACGCGGCGGGACGGCACGCGCACGCCGGCAGCCAGGCGGGCCAGCTCGGGCCAGCGCGCCGGCTCGAGCGTGACCAGCACGCGACCGGGGCTCTCGCCGAAGAGGACGGCGGCCGGCGCCAGGCCGACGGGCACGGCCAGGTCTGCGCCGAGGCCGCCCCAGATCGCGCACTCCGCGGCGGCGACGGCCAGCCCGCCGCGGCTGACATCCTGCGCCGAGCGCAGCAGGCGCGCCGCCGCCGCCCGCTGGAGCAGCTCGATGAGCGCCGCCTCGCGCGCGAGGTCGAGCTGCGGCGGCCGATCGTCGGGTGCCGCACCGGCCAGCTCCTCGTACTGCGAGCCGGTCAGCCCCGAGCCGAACTCGCCGAGCATCACGACGAAGTCACCTTCGCCGCCGAAGGCCGGCCCCACCAGCAGCTGCACGTCGTCGAGCAGGCCCACGACGCCGATCTGGGCGGTCGGCGCGATACGGCCGGCGCCCGACTCGTTGTACAGGCTGACGTTGCCGCCGGTCACGGGCAGCGCCAGCGCGCGCGCCGCCTCGGCCAGGCCGTGGACCGATTCGGCGAGCTGCCAGAACGCCTCGGGCACGCCCGGGTCACCGAAGTTGAGGCAGTTCGTCAGGCCTAACGGGCGCGCGCCGGTGACGGCCACGTTGCGCGCGCACTCGGCGACGGCGAGCGCCGCCGCCAGCCGCGGATGCGTTGCGGCGAGGCGCGGCTGAGAGTCGGTCGCCATCACGATCGCCTTGGGCGTGCCCTTGATGCGCATGACGGCCGCCGCCTGCTCGCCGGCCGCGATCGTGTCGGCGCCGACCGTCTCGTCGTACTGCGTCGTCACCCATGCCCGGCTGCCCACGTTGGGATGGCCGAGCAGCGCCTGCAAGACGGCACCGGGATCCATGCCCCGCTCGGGCAGGCCGTCCTGCGCCAGGACGGGTGCGCCGGGCGCCGGCGCCGGCCGGCTGCGCACCGGCGGATGGGCCACTCGTTCGATGACGATCGCCTCGCTGGCCAGCGCGCGCGCCGGGATGCGCGCCAGCTCGCTGCCGTCGTCGTCGACGACCGTCACGTCGCCGTCGCCGGTGACCGTGCCGACGACAGCCGCCGGCAGCTCCCAGCGGCGGCAGACGGCGAGCACGTCGTCGAGCAGCTCGGGCCGGACGACGGCCAGCATCCGTTCCTGCGACTCGCTGATCATCACCTCGAACGGCGCCATGCCCTCCTCCCGCCGCGGGACGGCGGCCAGCTCGATGCGCATGCCCGTGCCGGCGCGGTCGGCCATCTCCGACGCGGCGCAGGTCAGGCCGGCCGCGCCGAGGTCCTGCAGGCCCGCGACCAGACCGCGCTCGACCAGCTCGAGGCTGGCCTCGATGAGCAGCTTGCCGGCGAAGGGGTCGCCGATCTGGACGCTCGGGCGCATACCCGCCGCGCCCTCGTCGAAGCTGGCGCTGGCCAGTACCGACGCCCCGCCGATGCCGTCGCGGCCGGTCGGTGAGCCGTAGAGGACGGCCAGGTTGCCCGGGCCGGCGGCCGCGGCGCGGGCGATTCGATCCTCGCCGACGAGCCCGACGCACATCACGTTGACGAGCGGGTTGTCGGCGTACGAGGCGTCGAAGGTCAGCTCGCCGCCGACGGTCGGCACGCCGACGCAGTTGCCGTAGCCGCCGACGCCGCGGACGACGCCGCCGTCGAACACGATCTCCACGCGGCGGTCGCGCCACGAGTCGGGCACATCGAAT
>CAYRMQ010000043.1:0-22350 GCA_964425305.1 uncultured Anaerolineaceae bacterium
CCGCGCGTGGGCGTCAAGCGCCGCTCGGACGCCGGGAGTTAGCTCAAGATCGAGATCGGCCAGGCCGGCGTCGACGATTCGCCAGAAGGCGGCGTCGAGGGCGGGCAGGCCGGCGGCCGAGTCGGGATGTGGACGGCGGGGAGGGCTTTGCCGCCGGAGCGAGGACGGATCGCGGGCCCCTCCTCGGACGGACCTTGGCTCCGCGTCCTTGCGCGGTCCCCGCTCCGTGCGGCGTGACTGTTCTGGCACCACCGACCTTTCGGTTTTCCCCCGCCCGGCGGACTTCAGGCTCGCTCTCGCGGGCCACCGGGACGGGCGAGGTTACCGTACTCGGACTGGGCCCCTCCCGTGGGCGCGGCAGTGGTGCAGGTGGCGTAGTCTCGGGGCCGTCCGCGGGCGAATCAATACGCTTATCCACGACTTTGCGGCGCGCCCGGCCTTTGTGGACAAGCCGTCGGCGAAGGCGGCCGCGCCGGGCGGAATGTGGATTGCCCGCTGCCGGCAGGCTGCGCGCGAGTGGTCAGTCGCTGCTGCGCGAGCGGATCGGCCGGCCCATGCTCCGCCGGACGACCTCCATGACCTCCTCGGTATAGGCCTCGGCCTGGCCGGTCTTGACCGCCGTCGCCAGGCAGCCCGCCACGTGGTCCTCCATCAGCAGCAGCGACACTGCGTCGACCGCCGCGCGGAGGGCGGCCGTCTGCTGGAGTATGTCGATGCAGTACTCGTCGCGCTCGATCATGCGCGCGATGCCGCGCACCTGGCCCTCCATCCGCGACAGGCGCCGCAGGAGCTGGGCGCGGTCCTTGGTATAGCTGTGGCGCGACGGACCCTGATCGCCGTGGCTGGCTGCCGAGCGCGAGCGATCGGCCGTCGACTGCTTCTCGGTCGTCATACTGGGTGGGAGTATAGCGTGCCGGCCGCCGGCGGCGACCCGTCATCACTTCGCAAGCAGATCGGCCCCCGCGCCACGCGCCGAGGCGCGTCCACCGGCTAGACTCAAACCACGATGGATGGGTCGGACTGGCTTCGATTCCAGCTCACCTCGTTCACCTGTTCGGCGTGCGGCAGGCGTTACGGGAGCAGTCGCATCCACCTGCTGGCCGAGCGCGACGGGCTCTACTTCGTCGATCTTGACTGCGCCCAGTGCGGCAGCCATACGGTGGCGATCGTGACCGTCGATCCCGACGCCGTGCCGGGCACGGCCGAGCTCCTCGTCAGCGACCAGGAGGAGCACCTCGGCGAGGCACTGCCGCCGGCGGCGGCACTGGTGACAGCCGACGACGTCCTCGAGATGCACGAGTTCCTGAGCCACTTTCACGGCGACGTGGACAGCCTCTTCCGGGCCGCTGCGCGCCGTTTCCGCGGCGCCTAGCAGTTGGCCAGCGAGCAGCCCAAGTTCGCCCACGCCAGCGAAGCGGAACTGGCTCGCATCCTCGACTACTACGCCGTCCGCTGGGAGTACGAGCCGCGCACGTTCCCGATCCAGTGGAACCTCGAGGGAACTGTCGTCGAGAGCTTCTCACCCGATTTCTACCTGCCCGAGCTCGACCTTTACGTCGAGCTGACGACGCTGCGCCAGAGCCTCGTCCGGCGCAAGAACCGCAAGCTGCGCCGCCTGCGCGAGCTGTACCCCGACATCCGCGCCAAGCTCTTCTACGGCAAGGACTTCAAGGCGCTGATGCTCAAGTACGGCCGCTTTGACCTGGCCGCCTCGCTGACCGGCCTCGAGGGCCAGACGCTGGCCGCCGACGCGAGCCTGCTGGCCGGATTCGACAGAGAGGTGCTGGCCGGTAGGGACGGTGCCACGCCGATGGCCCTGCCCGGCGCCGTGACACCGCTCGCGCCGGGCGACGGCGCTTCAGTCGGTGGCGCGCCGGTCGATGCCGCCGCGCCGACCGGCGGAGCGCGCCGTCGTCGCCGACCGTCGCGCGGGTCGCGCCGCCGTCGCGGCCGGCGCAACTACGTCACGTCGAGCGGACGGTAAGGGTCGCAGCCCGAGCCGCGAAGCCTCAAACTGAAGACTCCACGACCGAGGAGGAGAGACCCCTTCCGTGCAACAGACCGTGCGCAATCCCGACCTCGTCGCCGACGTCGCCGAGATCCTGATCACCGAGGAGCAGATCCAGGAGAAGGTGCGCGAGCTGGGACGCCGGCTCAGCACCGACTACGCCGACCAGCAGGTGACGCTGGTCAGCGTCCTCAAGGGCTCACTGCCGTTCATGGCCGATCTGATGCGCGCTATCGAGGTGCCCGTCCAGATCGACCTGATGGAGGTCAGCTCGTACGGCGGCGCGACGACAGAGACGTCTGGCCTGGTTCGCATCCTGAAGGACCTCAGCTCGTCGATCGCCGCCAAGGATGTGCTCATCGTCGAGGACATCATCGACACCGGCTTGACGCTCAACTACCTGCTGCGCTACCTGCGCGGGAAGAACCCGCGCAGCCTGCGCATCTGCGCCCTCCTCGATAAGCCCGCCCGCCGGCTGGTCGAGATCCCGATCGACTATCTCGGCTTCACCATCCCCGACCAGTTCGTCGTCGGATACGGGCTGGACTACGGCGAGTTCTACCGCAACCTGCCCTTCATCGGCGTGCTCAAGGCGGAGGTCTACGAGCGCAGGTGACGCGGCGCGCGCTGGGCCGCGGCCGCCTGCTGATCTCGCTCGGTGCGATCGTCACGCTGGCCGGCACCGTCCCTCCCTGGTGGACCGTCGGCGGCCTCGTCACGCCGGCCTTCTCAGGCAATGCCTTCGAGGGCGCCGGCATTGCCGTCTTCGTCGCTGCCATCGGGCTGCTCGCGCTGGTCGTGTTGCCGTTCACGCGGCGCGAAGGGGGGTCTGCGCTCGACCGCCCGCTGAGCTACGTCCTGCTGGCGATGCTGGGCATCGGCGGCTTCGCCGTCCGCGTGTGGCAGATCGTCGACCTCGGCGTGCTCGCCCTGCCCGACCGGGCACCGGGACTGTGGCTGTCGGGCGCCGGGCTGGCCGTCATCGCGTGGGGTGTGGCCGAGCTGCTGACCGAGCGGCCGAGCGACGCGTGGTAGCCGGGCAGTCACACTCTCACCTTTCAGCTCAGTCCGTCGATTTCCCCAATGGCTGTCGAGTGGGCCCATGCGGACCGTTGATCTGACCCGCTCGTCACTCGGCCAGGAACTCGCGCACCAGCTGCTGGAAGTGGTAGACGCCGTTCTCGCGCTTGGCGCTGAAGCGGCCGCTGTCGTAGGCCCGCGAGCGCAGCCCGCGCTGGACCTGCTCGCAGATGACGATGTCCTCCTGCTGGATCTCGTCGGAGAAGGCGATCGTCTGCTGCATCGACTCCCAGCCGGCGCCTGAGCCGGGCTCGGCGAAGAACCACTCGAAGATGGTCATCGTCCTGTCCACGCCCAGCGGCAGGATGACGTTCGAGCTCATGTTGTCCTGGTAGATGTTGAACATCGTGTTGGGAAAGAGCCAGTAGTAGAGGGCGTCGCCCTCGCCGTCGGGCGCGCGCACATAGCGCCGGTCGCGGCCAAGTTCCTCACCCGGCTTCAGCTCACGGATCGGGGCATGCTGCTTCGAGTAGTAGCGGAAGGTCTCCACCCGGTAAGCGTCGTAGTCGAGCTCCTTGAACAGCTGCGGGTGGGCGATGGGCAGGTGATAGCCCTCGAGGTAGTTGTCGACGTAGACTTTCCAGTTGCACTCGACGAGGTACTCGCGGCGCTCAACCAGGCGCATGTGCTCGGCGTCGTAGCCGGCCCGTGCGACCTCGGCCGGGATGGCGCCCATCACGTCGACCAGCGGCTGAGCGCCAGGGTCGAGGTTGGCGAAGACGAAGGGCCCCCAGCGGTCGACGCGCACTGACACGAGCCCGAAGTCCTCCTTACGGAAGTCCTCCGTCTCGTCCATCTCGGGACAGGCGCGCAGGGCGCCGTCGAGTCCGTAGGTCCAGCCGTGATAGCGGCACTGCAGGCTCTTGCGGTTGCCCTTCGCCAGCGCCACCTGGCCGGCGCGGTGGCGGCAGACGTTGTAGAAGCCGCGCAGCTCGCCGTCCGTGCCATGGGTGATGACGATCGGCTCGTCGAGGATCGCCGCCGGCACGAAGTCGCCCGGCCGAGCGAGATCGTCGAGGCGCGCGACGAGCTGCCAGGCGCGCCCGAAGATGCGCTCCTTCTCGGCCTCGAAGACGCCCGCGTCGAGGTAGTAGCGGGCGGGCAGCGTCGAGGCGCGGGGCAGGTCGCCGAGCCCTGCCGTGGCGGCCGAATTTGCGCCAGCGTGGACAATGTCGGTCATCTACTACAGTGTAGGCAGGCTGGCGGCGCGTGATGCCGGCCAGTGTGACCCGGCGGTCGTGCTGCGCCACCGACCGGGCAGTCGATGTACGAGGAGGATGACGATGAGCGTTCGCACGCGGGCAGCTCTGCTGTTCGCCGGAGTCATGGCCGTGAGCGCCTGCGCGGCGCCCGGCGCCTCACCGACCGCTGAACCCCCGGCGACTGGTACACCGCCAGCGGGCACTGCCACGCCAGGCGCGCCGGCCACAGGCACGCCCGCCGTTACCCAGTCGCCCTCAGCCGACATCCCGGCCGTCGTATGCGTCGGCGAAGCGACCACTTACCTCGACTGGCTGGAGGGCGAGCTGCTGGTCGATGATCCCGATCCCATCGAGCAGCCGAGCGACACCAGCGGCGATCTGCTCGAGATGGTGCGCGAGCGCGGCGCTCTGCGGGTGTCGAGTGACTCCGACTACGCGCCGCAGTCCTCGATCCAGCCCGACGGCACGTGGGCCGGCTTCGACATCGACGTTGCCGCCGAGATCGCCAGCCGCCTTGGTGTCGAGATCGAGTACCAGCACGTCGATTGGGACCTCATCACTGCCGGCAGCTGGGCCCAGCGCTGGGACGTCAGCGTCGGTTCGATGACGATCACCACGCCGCGCAAGGAGGTTCTCTCCTTTACTCGCCCGTACTACTTCACCCCGGCGGCACTGGCTGCCAGCGGGCGCTCGGGCGTGACCAGCCTCGATGATCTGCCGTTCACCATTCCCGACGAGGTGACCGCAACGACCCTGCCAACGGACGCCAACTGTGCCGAGGCCATCCGCGCCGGTCGTGGTGACTTCGAGCTGTGGATCAGCGCGCGTCCAACGATCGACGAGGCGATCGCGCAGGGCATCGACCTCGTTGTGGTCGAGGACCCGATCTTCTTCGAGGGCCTCGCGGTGTCGATCGACAAGAGCGGTCCGCCGCATGCGGCGCTGCTCTACGAGATCGATCGCATCATCGGCGAGATGCACGAAGACGGCACGCTGTCGGCGCTGAGCATGGAGTGGTACGGCGAGGACATCACTCAGGATCCGACGGCCAACTGATCTCGACCGGTCGTCCAATCCGCTCGCACCGTTCGCAGAAGGGGACGCCAAGCGCGTCCCCTTCTCTGTAGGACCCCGAGGCTGACCGTGATTTCAGAACAGGCGCTCGGGCGCCCCGACATCCTGGCCCGGATCGAGCAAGAGCAGCGGGCCAGGCGGCGCTGGTTCAGAGGTAAGTTCGCCGTCGTCTGGCTGGTGCTGATCGGCGGTCTAGTACTGCTGCTTGCCGCCAGCGGCAACATCAACCCACAGTTCTACGAGCGGTGGGCCCCGTTCATCCTCGAGGGCACGTGGACGACGCTGATCGTTTGCGTGAGCTCGATCGTGCTGGCGACCGCACTCGCGATCGTGGGGGCCATGGCGCGGCTCTCGAAGAGCGCCGTCATCTACTCGATAGCGACGCTCTATGTCTCGCTCGTACGCGGTACGCCGCTGCTCGTCCAGATCTACTTCGTCTACCTTGCCCTGCCGGAGGTTGGCATAGTTCTCGACGCCCTGACCGCCGGCATTCTCGCGCTTGGCTTCAACTACGGTGCCTACATGACCGAGATTTTCAGGGCCGGCATCCAGGCGGTGCCGCGTGGCCAGCGCGAGGCGGCCGAAGCCCTTGGGATGCCCGAGCGGCTGATCATGCGCCGCATCGTTCTGCCACAGGCCATCCGCATCGTCGTACCGGCCATCGGCAACGAGTTCATCGCCATGATCAAGGACAGCGCGCTGATCTCGGTCATTGCGGTGACCGAGCTACTGTGGCGCGCCAGGCGGGCGGGCACGAGCGCATTCCAGACACTGCCCGCCTTCTTGCTGGCAGCGCTCGTCTACTGGGTACTGACGATTGTCTTCTCTTACTTTCAGGAGCGCCTCGAACGGCGCCTCGCGCGCAGCGACCGATGAACACCGACGACGAGCTCCGTCGCGAGTCCTACCCGGCCGGCCGCCTGCCCGGCCACGTTGGTGACGCCATCGTTCGCGTACGCGGCCTGGAGAAGTACTTCGGCGAGCTGCACGTCCTGCGCGGCATCGACATGGACATCTGGCAGCGCGAGGCGGTGATGGTCATCGGCCGATCGGGCAGCGGCAAGACGACACTGCTGCGCTGCGTCAACTTCCTCGAGGAGCCCACCATCGGCACGATCGAGGTTGACGGGTTGCGCGTCGAGGCCGATCCGCTCGCCCAGCGCGGCCGCCGCCACCGCGAGGAGATCCGCCAGATTCGGCTGCGCGCGGGGATGCTCTTCCAGGACTTCAACCTGTTCCCGCACATGACCGTGCTGCAGAACTGCATCGAGGCGCCGAGGCGCGTCAAGAAGCAGCGCCGCGACGAGGCTGTCGCGACGGCCGAGAAGTACCTCGACAAGGTCGGCTTGATGGACAAGCGCGACGAGTACCCATCACGGCTGTCCGGCGGCCAGAAGCAGCGCGCCGCGATCGCGCGGGCGCTGTGCATGGAGCCGAAGGTGCTCATGTTCGATGAGCCGACCAGCGCGCTGGATCCGGAGTTGATCGGCGAGGTGCTGCGTGTGATGGAAGACCTCGCCCACGAGGGCACGACGATGGTCGTCGTGACGCATGAGATGCACTTCGCGCGCGAGGCCGCCGACCGAATCGTATTCATCGAGGACGGGCGAATCGTCGAGCAGGGTCCGCCGGAGCGGGTGCTCAACGCTCCGCAGGACCCGCGCACGAAGCAGTTCTTGCGCCGCTTCCTGGAAGTAGGGTCGGTGCCCGGCCATGACCAGGAGCCGACGCACGGAGATGGCCGCCCCAGGCACGAAGCAGACGGCCGCGACGATCCCGATTGAGCGTCCTGGTCGCGCCGCCAGGGGGGCCGCCTACACGCCGAGGTAGGCCCGCCTAACCTCGTCGTTGTCGCGCAGGTTGTCCGACGTGTCGGCCAGCACGATCTCGCCCGTCTGGAGGATGTAACCGCGGTCAGCCACCTCCAGCGCCATGTGCGCGTTCTGCTCGACGAGCAGGACCGATGTGCCCTCCTTGTGGATGCGTTCGATGGTCGCGAAGATCTGCTCGACGAGAGTCGGCGCGAGCCCCATCGACGGCTCATCGAGCAGCAGTATCCGGGGCCTGGCCATCAGCGCCCGTCCCATCGCCAGCATCTGCTGCTCGCCGCCGGAGAGCGTGCCCGAGACCTGGTTACGCCGTTCACGCAGGCGCGGGAACATCGCATAGGCGCGCTCCACGCCTTCTTGGACCTCGGCCTTGCTCTTGAGCGTGAAGCCGCCCATCTGGAGGTTCTCCTCGACGGTCAAGCGGGCGAACATGCGCCGGCCCTCGGGCACCTGGATGACGCCCATCGGCACGATCTCGTGGGCGGGGGTTTTAGTCAGGTCGACGCCGTCGAAGACGATCTCGCCGGTCCGTGGCCGGACGAGGCCGCTGATCGAGTGGAGGGTGGTCGTCTTGCCTGCGCCATTGGCGCCGATGAGCGACACGATCTCGCCCTCGTCGACGGTGATCGATATGCCGCGCAGGGCGTGGATGTTGCCGTAGTAGGTATGCAGGTCGCGGATTTCGAGCAGCGCCATGGTCAGCTCTCCGCCGGCGCCGGGCTGGTGGTGGGGCCGCCCTCCTCGTCGAGCTCGGCCGCTGCGCCGCGCCCGAGGTAGGCCTCGATGACGCGCCGGTCACGCTGGCACTCGACCGGCGTTCCCTCGAAGATCTTCTCGCCGTAGTCGAGCACGGTGATCCGCTCGGAGATGTCCATCACCACCCGCATCTCGTGCTCGATGAGCAGGATCGTTATGCCCAGCTCGTCGCGCAGGCGACGAATGAAGCCGGTCATGTCGGCGGTCTCGGCGGGGTTCATGCCGGCAGTCGGCTCGTCGAGCAGCAGCAACCGCGGGCGCGTCGCCAGCGCTCGTCCGATCTCGAGCCGGCGCTGGTCGCCGTAGGGCAAGTTCTTGGCTAGCCAGTCGCCCCGGCCCTGCAGGCCGACGAAGCGCAGCAGGCGCAGCGCTTCCTCGTGGGCCTCCTGCTCGGCGGTGCGGATGGTACCCGTCTTGAGCATCGCGCCCATCCACGTTCCGGGCACGTGGTAGTGCTGCCCGACGAGCAGGTTCTCGAGCGCGCTCATGTTGGCGAAGAGGCGGATGTTCTGGTACGTGCGGTTGATACCCAGCTGGGCGATCTTGTCCGGGCGCAGCGCGAACCGGCCCGTCCTCCCGAGACGTCCGCGGCGCTCCCCCTGAATCGGCAAGCCATCGAAGACTATTTCGCCGCCGTCAATCTGGAAGAAGCCGGCGATGCAGTTGAAGAAGGTCGTCTTGCCCGCACCGTTCGGTCCGATGACGCTGACGATCGCGCCCTGCTCGAGCGTGAAGTCGAGGTTGTTGACCGCCACCAGGCCGCCGAAGTTCTTGGTCACCTGGTTGGCTACGAGGAGCGCCATTACTTTTCCCCCTGCGGGGCGCCGGCGCGCTCCGGCGGGTACTCGCTGTGGCCGGGGGCGCCGATCGCCTCGCCGACGGTGGCGCCTGCGGGGCCGACGTTCTGCTCCTCGACGTGCAGCTCGCGGGCGGTCACTCTCGACGGCAACATGCCCTCGGGCCGGAAGCGCATGACCAGCACCAGCGCGGCACCGTAGAAGAGCAGGCGGTACTCGGAGAACTCGCGGAACAGCTCGGGCAGTCCGATCAGAAATATGCCGCCCACCGCGACGCCCGGAATGCTGCCCATGCCGCCGATGATGACGATGGCCGCGACGTTGATCGAGACGAGCAGGTTGATGCTGGTCGGGAAGATCGCGCCGACGAGGCCGGCGAAGACGGCGCCGCCCAGGCCGGCGAACGCCGCGCCGAGGGAGTAGGCGAGCAGCTTGGTCTGGACGAGGTTGATGCCCAGCGCCTCGGCGACGTCCTCGTCCTCGCGGATCGCAAGCCACGCCCGGCCGAGCCGCGAATCGCGCAGCCTGTAGGAGAGGAAGGCGATCAGCACGCCTGCCAGCAGCGCGATGTAGTAGATCTGCGCCGGACCGTGCAGCGGGTCGCCGATGGCGACGTCGATCGGGCGCGGGATCTGGGTTACGCCTTGCGGGCCGCCGAGCAGCGGCTTGAGCAGGTCCGAGCCGGTCAGGATGCGCACGATCTCACCAAAGCCGAGCGTGGCGATGGCCAGGTAATCGCCGCGGATGCCGAGCACGGGCAGACCCAGGAAGGCGCCGAACACGAAGGCGAAGGCGACGGCGATCGGGACGGCCAGCCACCAGCCCCAGCCGGGTATGGTGAAGGGATAGATGTCGAGCCCCTGCGCGCCGGATGAAGTGAGCAGGCCCACGGTGTAGGCGCCGACGGCGAAGAAGGCGACGAAGCCGAGGTCGAGCAGGCCGGCCATGCCGAGCGTCACGTTGAGGCCCCACGCCATCAGCATGAACAGCGCGACCAGCGCCACGACCTGCGCAAAGAACCCACCCAGCGCGTGGGGCAGCACGATGATGATGAGCAGCATGAACAGGAAGACCGGCGCCAGCGCCAGGCGCCGCTGGCTCGCGGGCAGCGCCGCGAAGCGCTCGTCCGCGCGCGAGGCATGGAGCTGGCGATGGACGAGCCAGCCGGCGAAGCCGCCGGCGACGATGCCGATGGCACCGCCGATGGCACCGCCGATAGCCAGCGCCTGTGGCCCGCCGAGTGGCTGTCCGGCGATCGTCGCCAGCACCTGCCCGCCGAGGAAGGCGAGCAGCGCACCGCCGATGACGCCACCGATGACTCCGCCTGTGCGATAGCCGCGCCGCTCGGCGATTGCCCCGCCGATGCCGGACCCGAGCGCGCCGGACAGCGTGATGGCCGCGCCGTACAGCGTCAGTCCGTCGACGGCGAACAGCTGCCGGCCGAGCCAGGCCAGCGGGCTGGCCAACATGGGCGTGCGCAGCACGCCGGCGAAGAGCCCCAGCACGGCCAGCGACATCACCGCCACAAGGAGCGCGTCGCGCACCTGGCGGGAGAGCAGTGCGATGCCCGCTGCAGCGGCGCCGAGCACCGCTCCGACCAGCGCCGGGATGATCAGCCCGACAGGGTCCGGATAGAAGTCGAAGGTGAGCAGTCTCCACAGCGTCGGCGTCGCGTGCTGAGAGATGAGGCGCAGGCCGACCGGCGGTCCGAGCAGCACGAGCAGGCTGAGTATCAGTCCGGTGACCGTGCCGGCAAGCGTGGCGAAGAGGACGATCTCAGTGCGGTTGCGCGCTCGCCGAGCGGCGACGTAGCCGGCGACGATCGGCACGCCGAGCAGGGCTGCCTGGCCGAGGGAGATGATGCCCGCGATGAGGGGGCGCTGGTTGAAGACGGGCACGATGCCGACGAGAGCCAGGTAGATGGCGGCAGCGCCGCCGAGCGCGCCGATGGCAACGATCCGCCCCCAGCCGCGGCGCGTAGTCGGTCTGGACAGCGTCGTGGCGGTCATGCGCGCTGCCTCGCCAGGCGCTCACCGAGGATGCCCGAGGGCCGGAAGATCAGCGTCAGCACGAGCATCGTGAACGCGATCACGTCCTTCAGCTGGTTTGCGGAGGGTACGCCGATCCCGTCGAAGAGGAGCGTCGGGCCGATCGACTCGACCTGCCCCAGGAACATGCCGCCGAGCATGGCGCCCGGGATGTTGCCGATACCGCCGAGGACGGCCGCGGCGAAGGCCTTGATGCCGGGCAGGAAGCCGGTGAAGTAGAACACCTGCCGGAAGCTGAGTCCGAACAGCACACCGGCTGCGCCGGCCATGGCCGCGCCGAGAGCGAAAGTGGTAACGATCGAGCGGTCGACGTTGATGCCCATCAGCGCGGCCGTTGCCTTGTCCTCGGAGACGGCGCGGATGGCGGTGCCGATCTTCGTGCGCATCACGAAGAGGTACAGGATGGTCATCATCACCAGCGCCGAGATGACCACCAGCACCTCGACCCAGCGAAGAGGAATGAAGCCCAGCCCCACGTCCTGCCGGAGAACGGTCACCGACGGGTAGGCGAAGATGCCCGGCCCGAGGAACCCCCGGAAGGAGTACTGCAGGAAGAACGATGCGCCGATGGCGGCGATGAGCGGCACCAGCCGCGGCGCATTACGCAACGGCCGGTAGGCCAGCCTCTCGACGATTACGGCCAGCGTGACGGACACCGCCATGGCAACCAGGATCATCAGGCCGATGGAGATCAGCGACGCGGCGGGGTTGAGATTGAGGAAGCCTGCGCCGGCCAGGAACGTCGCCGTGAAGTAGCCGCCGAAGGCGCCGGCCATGAAGATCTCACCGTGCGCGAAATTGATCATGCGCAGGATGCCGTAGACCATCGTGTAGCCGAGGGCGATCAGGGCATAGATGCTGCCCAGCGTCAGGCCGGTGATGAAGAGGCGTAGCCAGGTTTCGTCGGCGTAGCGGGCGCTGACGATGGTGGCGTACGAACCGATCACTACGACGAGCAGCACCGCGATGCGGAACGACCACATGAACGTTGCGATCGCCAGATCTGTTAGGCGCTCGACGTAGCGTCCGTACAACTGGGTGCTCCGTGGGGGGATTGTGGATGAGCCGGGCGGTTGGCCGCCCGGCTCAGTCCCTGGATCAGGTTCTCAATATGGCAGGTCTATTGCCGCTGGCGAATCAGTCGCCAGGCCGCCAGACAACCGGCGGTGGCCAGTTGGTTGCCGGATCGGCGACGTTCTCCTCGGTCAGCTGGTAGATCGCGATGACCGGGGCGCTGCAGTCGCCGTTCTCATTGCAATTGAGCGTGCCGGTCAGGCCCTGATGGTTGCTCGTCGCGTAGATCGCCTCGCGCAGCGCACCCTTGGGCACGTACAGCGTGCCGTCGATCTCGACGGCGACCTGCTCGATCGCGTTCAACAGGATGTTGGTCGCGTCGTAGCCGTGCGCGTGGAAGACCTGGCCGGGCTCGCCCCACTGCTCGCGGTACTTCGGCAGGAAGTCGTCGGTGTAGGCCGCCCCGAAGGCGCCGAAGTCGGGGCTGGAGAGGTACTTGCCGACGGCATTCGGCCCGGCGGCGTTGACCATGTCGGCCGAGAAGCCCGCGTCGGCGCCGATGAGGGCCGTGTTCTCGAGGCCGGGGATGTCACCCGCCTGTGCGGTGACGAAACCGGCCTCGGCCGTGAACAGCGGGTAGAAGATCACGTCCGGGCTGTCGGCGGCGATGCGCGTCAAGACCGGCGTCATGTCCTGCTGCCCCTTCTCGACCGCCTCGGCGACGGTGATCGTGCCGCCCAGCTCCTGGAAGCTGTCCTCGAAGACGCCAACCAGCGCCTCGGCATAGGCGCTGCCGTCGTGGATCGTGGCCGCCGTCGTCCAGTCCTGGTCGGTGGCGAACTCGGCGACGACGACGCCCTGCACCGCGTCCGAGTGCGCCGTGCGCAGGTAACCAGCGAACGAGTCGTCCCGTGCCGCCGGGTCCGTGAAGGCCGGTCGCGTGTTGGACGGCGAGATCGTCGTCAGGCCGGCGTTGGTGATCGTGGCGATGCCGCCGGCAGTCTCATCCGAGCAGCTGGAGCCAATCAGGCCGACGATCGTCGCGTCCGCCGCCAGCGCTGTGGCCGCCGTCGCACCGCCCTCCGGCGTGCACAAGCCATCCTGCGTGCTCAGGCGGATCTCACGCCCAAGCAGCTGCCCGTCCCTGTCGTTGATGGCAATCTCGACACCCCGACGAGCATCCTCGCCGAGGATCGCGTCGGCGCCCGACAGCACGCCCCAGAACGCGATGTGGATCGGCTCGCCAGCGGGGATCTGGACGACGCCGAGTGGATCGCTCGGCGGCGTCGCGCCCGGCGCGCCTGGGGTCGGAGTAATTACCGCGCCCGGCTGGCACGCCGCCGCAACGAACAGCGCTGCCGCGGCGAGGCCGGCCAGCTTTGTCAGCTTCATCTGGTCTCCTCCATGCGTCTCCTCCTCACGCCGCCTGTGCGGCGGCGCGTTCGCGTCGGGTGAGTCCGTCATCTCCTGCGCTGTGCGCGATGGGGGCCGCCGACCCTGCCAGCGACCACGCCTTGCTCCGGACGAACCTAATGTGCGGCAAACAAGCGCCGCCGACGCGATGCCGTATCATAGCCAGCAGCGGCCCGTTTGCAACAGGACGTGCCGAGCGCCCCGGTGCGCGTGCAACCGCTGATCCGTTAAGGATCACGGACCGGCCGGTGCGGCGCGCTCGGGATTTGCGGCGGAGACGGGCCGCTGAGCCGCATCGTTTTGAAGCGGCGCGAACTGCCCATTGGGGATAGCGCGAGCGTGCAACTACAGGTCCGCGAAGCCCGACTGACGGACATCGACCGCATCACCGGTCTTCTCGAGAGAACTTTCGCGCAGTGGGATTCGGCTGCCCTCAGCGGGGCTGCCGACCTGCTGCGCCAGCTGGTCTACCTGCCCAACGCGGCGGTCTTCGTCGCGGTCGACGGTCGTCAGCTGCTCGGCGTGGCGGTGCTCTCGATGCGGCCGTCGGTCGCCGCCGCCGGCCTCGTCGGCGCGCTCGACCTGCTGGCCATCGAGCCCGGCAACGAGCTGAGCGCGGTGGGCGAGGAACTGATCAAGGAACTGGCCCGGTCAGCACGCAACAAGGGTTGCGTGCTCCTCGAGGCTCAATCGCCAGCGGAGCCGGCGGCGCTCGCGCGCCTGGAGGCGCTCGGCTTCACCGATACCGGCACTCGTTTCGGCCTGCCGCTGGCCGCACTGCGGGCAGGCACGCGCTGACGGCCGCCCGCGACAACCGCCCGCGACCAGCGGGCCTGAACGACAGGAGAACTCTGTGAGCAAGAACGTCGCCGTCTTCGTGGACGTGGCGAACATCTTCTATGCCGCCAAGGCGGCCGGCGCCGACATCGACTACGTCACGTTGCTGAAGTCGGCAATCGCGGGCCGCGATTTCGTGCGCGCCTATGCCTATACCGGGCTCGATCCCGACAACGAGAACCAGCGCCAGTTCCACTCGTTCCTGGCGCGCAACGGCTACAAGGTCGTCAGCAAGGACATTCGCAAGTACGGTGACGGCCGCATCAAGGCCAACCTCGACATCGAGCTCGTCGTCGATCTGATGCGCCTTGCGCGCAATCTCGACATCGCCGTCGTCGTGTCGGGCGACGGCGACTTCGCGCCGGCGATCCGGGCCGTTCAGCAGATGGGCGTTCGCGTCGAGGTGATCAGCTTCCGCGGCAACACCAGCTCGGACCTGATCGAGGTCGCCGACGGCTTCACCGACATCGCCCAGATCGCCCGCATCGAGAAGGGCTCGGCGCGCAGCGGCCGGCGCATCGCCGCCGAAGGCGATCTGTCGATGACCGAAGTGCCCGAGAAGGAGACCGAGGGCGTGCCGCGCAGGCAGCGCGGCCGGCGCAGCGAGCGCCAGCCGGCGGCCGCGGCCGGCGCAGCGGACAACCTCATCGTGCTGCCCGGTGAGCGTCTCTCGCGCGCCGGCGAGGAGGGAGCGCCGGAGGCCGCCGGCGAGGCCGACGAGCTCGAGGTCGTGCCTGCTGCCGCAGACGAGGCAGAGCCGGCCGACGCTACCGAGGACGGGCGTCGGCGCCGGCGCCGGCGTGGCGGGCGCGGCCGCGGACGCGGCCGGCGCGCCGAGGTCGACGTGCTGGCCGGCGGCGAGCCGGCCGGTGACGAGGAGGAGGAGTTCGAAGACGTGGTGCCGGCGCCGTTGCCGCATCACACCTTCGGTTCCGTGTGGGACTCGCAACTGGGCGTGCCGAGCGCGCCGCTGACCCCCGTGCCCGAGGTGCCGGAGGAGGACCAGGAGGAAGAAGACCTCGAGGAGCCCGAGATCCCCGAGTACCTGCTCGCCGAGCGGCGCCAGCGCGGCCAGCGTGGGCGCGGCCGGACGGGCCGCCGACAGGGTTACCAGGCCGCGCTCGACCGCGAGCGCTACGGGCGTGGCGCCAGCAGCGGTTTCGGGGGCGCACGCGTTACTGAGCGCCAGCGCGGAGAGCGGCAGCGTGGCCGCCAGCAGCAGCGACCGGGTCGCGGCGACCGGCCGCAGCGGCAACAGGAACGGCCTGCGACAGCGGGTCGGCCGGCCGGCGCCCGGTCAGAAGCTCCGTGGTCAGAGGTCCCGCCCGAGCTCGAGGAGCTGCTTCGTGCCGAACTGGCACGCAAGTCGCCGTCCGCGGCAGAGGCTGCGGCCGAGCCTGCAGCCGAGGCCGAGGCCGAGGCCGCCACCGAAGCGCCAGCCGAGGCTCCCAAGCGGACCCGCCGCCGGTCGACGAAGGCGGCAGGCGACGGCGGGTCCGGCGACGCCGCCCAGCCGGCGCCAGCCGAGGCCGAAGCTGAGCCTGAGGCTCCCAAGCGGACCACCCGCCGCCGGTCGCCCAAGGCCTCTGCCGAGGGGGACGCTGGCGACGCCGCCCAGCCGGCGACGGCCGAAGCTGAGCCTGAGGCTCCCAAGCGGACCACCCGCCGGCGGTCGACCAGGGCGTCGGCCGAGGCCGAGGCTGAGCCCGAGGCTCCCAAGCGGACCACCCGCCGCCGGTCGACCAAGGCGTCAGCCGAGGAAGAGTCCGGGGAGGGCTAGCACGGCCATGCCGCGCTTTCGTACGCGCGGTCACGCACGGGCGCTCGCCCTCGTTGAGCGTGCCGTCCAGAGCGAGCAGCCGCCGCACGCGCTGCTCCTCGTTGGCCCACAGGGAATCGGCAAGACGACCCTCGGCCTGGACCTTGCGCGCGGCCTGCTCTGCCTCGCCGCCGACCCGTTCGCCAGGCCCTGCGGCGAGTGCGCCGCGTGCCGCAAGGTCGACCATGCCAATCATCCCGACCTGCACATCGTCGCGCCGCAGGGCGCCGGACAGCAGATCCGGGTCGGTCAGGCGCAGGCGCTCAGCGGCGAGCTGGCGCTGCTGCCGCTCGAAGGCCGCTTTCGGATCGCGATCGTGCAACAGGCCCAGCGGCTGAACGTGGATGCCCAGAACGCGCTGCTCAAGACGCTCGAGGAGCCGCCGCCGGAGGTTGTCATCGTGCTTGCCGCGGACGACGTCGCCGGCCTGCTGCCGACGGTCGTCAGCCGCTGCGCGCGGCTGCGCCTCGGGCCGGTCGCGCCGGGCGTCATCGCCGATGTGCTCGACGAGGCCGGCCTGGCCGATCGCGCTCAGGCCGAGGCGCTGGCGCGCCTGGCCGGTGGCCGTCCGGGCGCCGCCGCCGCCGCAGCAGCGCAGCCGGAGGCGGTCCTTGCCCGCTCGAGGATGGGCCGGACTCTGCTCTCACTCCTCGACGCCGACCGCCGCCGGCGGCTGGCTGTGCAGCGTGAGCTGCTCGACGACGGCGCGCTGCTGGCGGCGGCCGTCAGCAGCTCGGCGGACGCCGCATCCGGCGCCGAGAGCGACGCGGATGACGTCTCCGCCGGTCGCGCTACGCCGGCGCAGCGACGGGCGGCCGCAGCGCAGGTCATCTCGGTCTGGCGTGACGTGGCGCGCGACCTCGCGCTTGCCGCCCGCGACGGCGGCCGGGAGCTGCAGCTGCGCGAGCTGGTCGACGAGGTGTCGGCTGCCGGCAGACGGGTCGACGTCAGGGCCATGAGCCGCTTCCTGCGCCGCCTGGACGGCCTCGGCCGGGCCGTCGACGCATACGCCAATCCAGACCTGGTCATCGACTCGCTGCTGCTCGAGTGGCCGGCGGCGCGGACGGCGGCGTGAGTGCGCGGGAGCGCCTCGACGCGTCCGTCCACGGTGACGTGCAGGGCGTCGGCTTCCGCTGGTTCGTCAGGCGCCACGCCGAGCAGCTCGGCCTCAGCGGGTGGGTCGCCAACGCGCCCGACGGATCGGTCCGCGTCGTCGCCGAGGGCCCGCCGGCCGAGCTGGACAGCCTGCTGCCGCTCCTCGCCGCCGGGCCGAGCGGGGCGCACGTCGAGCGCGTCGACGCCGTCCGCGCGCCGGCGAGTGGCGGTTACGACCGCTTCGAGATCCGAGTAGGCGCTCACCGCGGCGACTGACCGCGGTGCTATCTTCGTCGTATGGCCATCAGCAGCGAGGAGAAGACAGCGGCTCTGACGCGTGTGCCGCTGTTCGCCGGTGTGAGTTCGGCATCGATGGAGCGGCTGAGCGCCGTCACCGGCGAGGTCAGCTTCAGCGCCGGCCAGTTCATCGTCCGCCAGGGACAGGTCGGCAGTGGGCTGTACTGCATCGTGTCGGGTGCGGCAGTCGTCCTGAGCGGGAGCCACGAGCTCGCCCGCCTGGGCGAGGGCGACTTCATCGGCGAGCTGGCCGTCATCGACCAGCAGCCGCGGCTGGCCAGCGTGCAGGCCGTCGAGGACACGGTCTGCCTGGCGCTCGCCTCGTGGGACCTGCTCGAGCTGCTGAAGAGCGACTCGGCGCTGGCGCTCAACCTGATCCGAGCGCTGGCCACGCGCCTGCGGTCGGTGACCGAGCACCACCGCCACTGACGGGGGCGAAAGGAAGGGTCATGGCGCTCAGCCAGCAGGAACTGGTCGACACCCTCGGCGGGCTGTCGCTCTTCGCCGACCTGTCGCGCCCGCAGCTGGAACAGGTCGCGCACAAGATGAGCGAGGAGTCGTTTCCCGAGGGCCAGCGCATCCTGCGCCAGGGTTTCAGCGGGACCGGCTTCTACGTCATCCTCGACGGCGAGGTGGCGATCCGCATCGACGGCAAGGACGTCGCCCGCCTGGCCAAGGGCGACTTCTTCGGCGAGATGTCCGTCCTCCTCGGCGAGCCGCCCGTCGCCGACGTCGTGGCGCTGCGCCAGCTGCACGTGCTCCACCTCGGTGGCCCGGAGCTCGAGGGCTTCCTGCGCGAGCACCCATCGGTCATGTTCCGGATGCTCAAGACCCTCGCCATGCGCCTGCGGAACGCGAGCCGGTGGCGGAGCTAGACCAGCGGCCCTTTCCTCCCGGTGACTACCCGATCGTGGTGGTCGGCAGCGGACCGGGCGGCCTGCAGACCAGCTACTTCCTCAAGCGCGCCGGGATCGAGCACGCCCTGATCTCGGCCGATGATCGGCCCGGCGGCATGTTTCGCCAGTTCCCCTTCTTCCAGCGCCTGCTCAGCTGGACCAAGCCCTACGGCCACGTCTCGCGCCATGACCGCGCCTACGAGTGGTACGACTGGAACAGCCTGCTGGCCGAGGAGCCCGAGAACCGGGCGATCATGGCCGAGCTGATGGACGGCACGTCTTCGTTCCCGTCGCGCCCCGAGATGGAGGCCAACCTGGCGACCTTCGTCGAGCGCACCGGCCTGCGCGTCCGGCACGGCTGCCGCTGGGAACAGACGCGCCGCGAGAAGGACGGCTTCGTGCTGACGACCAGCGACGGCGACTACCGCGCAAACGTGCTCGTCTTCGCCGTCGGCGTGGCTCAACCGTGGAAGCCGGACACGCCCGGCTTCGAGCACGTCGCACACTACGCCGAGACCCGTTCGCCGAAGACCTACGCCGGCAAGCGCCTGTTCATCGTGGGCAAGGAGAACTCCGCCTTCGAGCTCGCCTCGGGCCTGCTCCAGTGGGCACAGCGCCTGGTGCTGGCCTCGCCGCGGCCGGCGCGCCTGTCGGTCAACACCCATTCGCTGCTCGGCGTTCGAGCGCGCTACGTCCAGCCCTTCGAGGACGAAGCCCTGGGTAACGGCGTCTTCCTGCTCAATGCCTCGATTGCTCGTGTGGAGCGCGCGGCCGATGGTTTTCGTGTCCATTGCCAACGCTCGGAAGGAGGCGGCGAGCTGCGCGTCGAGGCTGACGAGGTCATCGCTGCGACGGGCTTCGCCTGTCCCCTGCTCGACCTGCCGCAGCTGGGCGTAGAGGTCTTCGGACGCAGCCTGCTGCCGGCGATGACCAACTACTGGGAGAGCGCCGGCGTGCCGGGCATCTTCTTCGCCGGCACGATCGGACAGGGCGTACCCGGCATGAAGAAGTACGGCATCCCGAGTAACTCGGGGGCCGTCCACGGCGCGCGCTACAACGTCCGCGTGATGGTCGAGTACATGCTGCGCAAGCACTTCGGCGTCGAGGCGCCACGGCCGGTCGTTGAACCTGCTCGGCTTGTCGACTTCCTGCTCGAGGAGGCGACGCTGGCGCCGGAGCTATGGAACCAGAAGTCGTACCTGGCGCGGGCGGTGTCGCTCGATCCCGATGAGGGCATGCGCGACGAAGGCTTCGTGCCGCTCGCCCATTTCGTCGATGAGGCCGGTCCGGTCGCCGTCGCGATTACCGTCGAGACGGACGACAAGGGCGATATCCATCCCGCCGTCTATGTCCGGGAGGCCGATAAGCCGGCCGCCGAGACCCTTCTCACCGGCCACCCGCTGCACGAGTTCAGGACGGCCGACAACCGCAAGCACCTGGACAGCCTGCTCCGGAACCTGACCGGCGGCGCCGTCCGGTGAGCTGCCCGCCGGCGGGCGGGGAGGAAAGCCGCCGGGCGCTGGCCGACATAGCCGCCGACGTCGTCGAGTGCACCCGCTGCCCGCGCCTGGTGTGGTGGCGCGAGGAGGCGCCCCGCCGGCGTCCACGGCGGTATGCCGGCGCGGAATACTGGGCACGGCCGCTGCCCGGTTTCGGCGACCCTGCCGCCCGCGTGCTCACCGTTGGCCTGGCGCCGGCGGCGCACGGCGGCAACCGGACCGGCCGCATCTTCACCGGCGACCGCTCCGGTGACTTCCTGTTCGCTGCGTTGTACGCGACCGGCTTCGCCAGCCAGCCGCAGTCGGTCTCGCGCGACGACGGGCTCGAGCTCGGGGGCATGTACATCTGTGCCGTCAACCGCTGCTGCCCGCCGGCCAACCGGCCGACGCCAGCCGAGCGCGACAACTGCCTGCCCTACCTGGTCCGCGAGCTGGCCGCCCTGTCCGAGGTGCGCGCCATCGTCTGCCTCGGTGCGTTCGCCTGGGACGGCGCGCTGCGCGCGCTCGCCGCGCTGGGTCACACTGCGCGGCCGGCGCCGCGTTTTGGCCATGCCGTCGAGACCGCCGTCGGCGCGTACACGTTGCTCGGCACCTACCACCCGAGCCAGCAGAACACCTTCACCGGCCGGCTGACGCAGCCGATGCTCGAGAACGTGCTGCGCCGGGCGCGCCTGGTCGCCGGCCTGCCACCACCCTGATCCGCACGCGCCGCCGGGCCAATCCTGAACGGCTTTCGAAAGTCGGCGGAGCCGTTCGGCACTTGCGCTGTGGTGCGACGCGGTTGACAGTTCGGTGGCAGTCACCCGGCAGGAGGTACGACATGGCCACCGACACGCTGACCCGTCCCCGCGCGGGCGCCGACGTATCCGTCGACGACGAGCTGCAGGCGACGGTCGTCGAGCTCATCGAGCTCGCGCTTCAGGGCAAGCAGGCTCACTGGAATGTCCAGGGGCCGCTCTTCCGCTCGGTTCACCTCGAGCTCGACGAGATCGTCGAGACCGCCCGCTGGGCGACCGACGAGGTGGCCGAGCGCCTCGCCGCCCTCCGCGTGGCGCCTGACGGCCGCTCGGCGACGGTCGCTGAGCGCCGCCCGTTCGACGCGTTTCCGGCCGGCTTCATCGGCACCGACGACGCCGTCGGGCGCATCGGCGCGCTGCTCGACGAGCTAGCGCACAGGTTGCGCGAGAGGATCGCCCGGATTGCTGAGCCAGACCCGATCAGCGAAGGCATCCTGATCGAGATCGGCGAGCGCGTCGAAAAGCACGCCTGGATGCTCCGCGCCCAGCGTTCCTGATGCGCCTTGGCGCGGTATCGTGTGCGGATGCAGCCGCCCGGCCGTGCCGCGCCGTGGGCCGTCAGCCGCTGGGACGGAGGAGAATGCCGAGAGGGAACAGGAGCCGCGACGAGGGAGACATCGGCGCCGAGCTCGCGCAGGCCATCGAGCGCGGTGAGTTTCGGCTCGAGTACCAGCCCATCGTCCGGCTCGGCAGCGGCGCGCTGGCCGGCGCCGAGGCGCTCGTCCGCTGGCGCCATCCGCGGCGTGGGACCATCCCGCCGAACGACTTCATCCCGCTGGCCGAGTCGGCCGGCCTGATCGGGCGCATCGGCGACTTCGTACTCGAGGAGGCCTGCCGCACGGCTGCCGGCTGGCCGCGGCCGGGCGATCGGACGGCCTTCATCAGCGTCAACATCGTGCCCCAGCAGATCGCCGATCCGGCGTGGAGCGCGCGCGTGCTGAGCGTCGTCGGTCAGGCCGGCATCGATCCCGCCGCCCTCATCCTCGAGATGACCGGTGGCGCCGGCACGTCGATGGAGGCGATCTCGCAGTCGCTCGAGACCCTGCGCGAGGCCGGCGTCCGCTTCGCGCTCGATGACTTCGGCAGCGCCACCTCGCTGCACGATGTCAAGCGCCTGGCGGTCGACCTGGTCAAGCTCGATCGCGAGTTCGTCGCCGGCGTCGACGGCCCGCCCGACGAGGCGGCCTTCGCGCTGAGCCTGCTCAGCCTGGCCGACGCGCGCAGCATCGAGGTTGTCGCCAAGGGCATCGAGTCACGCGAGCAGGCGTGGCGGCTGGCCGAGCTCGGCTGTCGTTACGGGCAGGGCTACTTCTTCTCCAAGCCGCTCGGCGCAAGCGGCATCCTGGCCGTGCTGCGGCAGGGGACGCTGCGCGCCTGAGGGCATGGAATGGCGCGCCCGGCGGGACTCGAACCCACGGCCTTCTGCTCCGGAGGCAGACGCTCTATCCGCTGAGCTACGGGCGCAACGCTGGCAGCAAGAGTATCATCGGTCGGTCGGCCGGCTCTCGCCGCGCGCTGGGGGCCGGACAAAACGAGGCGGCCCCTCCGAAGAGGGGCCGCCGCACTGTCCCGGCCGAACTGGCGTCACAAGGTGTCACCAGACCTCTGCCACGTCACAAGGGCATCTATCACGCCGGCTGCACCGGCTACCCTAACCCAGCCTACCCATGACCTTGCGCCTGGGGCAGTCGATGCCGTCGAAGCAGCATCTGCGTGACAGTTTACCTTCGGGGCGCGCCCTGCTCAAGGGGTTATGCAGTCTGCATAGTTAATATTCCGTAACTTCCGGGTCGCGACTTGTAACCCCCGCTGTCATGGACGTTACAGCGCCTGTCTAAGGCCGCGCGACGGTCACCCGTCTCATCGCCACCGGCTCCAGCGCCAGCTGC
>CAYRMQ010000044.1:0-21948 GCA_964425305.1 uncultured Anaerolineaceae bacterium
CCGACACGTCGGCGCCGGCCGAGAAGAGGGCCAGGTCGACGCCGTCGAAGGCGTCCGGGCTGGACTCTGCCACGGGGTCGCGGCGGCCGGCGAAGTCGATCTGGCGGCCGTCGGCGCGCGACGCCAGCGGGCGCAGCGCGGCGACCGGGAACTCGCGCTCCTCGAGCAGGCGGATCATCGTCTCGCCCACGAGCCCGGTGGCACCCACGACGGCGACGGTCAGTGGTCTTGTCTCTGCTTCGCTAGGCATGGCGACGCTCAGGCGGGTATCCAACGGGGCACGGCGGGATGATACCGCTTGCGAGGGGTGAGCGAGGCTCGCCGCCGACGTCGGCCGCGGGCGGGTGACGCGACTTCCACGGGCGTGGACGGCGGACTGGACACCTCCGTTCCACTGCCCGCGTGCCGGCCGCCCTTCGAGCAGCCGCCGAGCCTGCGCCCACGCCGTCATGGAACACCCGCGGCGTGCCGCACCTCCGGCAACCGCCCTCCATGGCAGCCATCGGCGCCCTTGTCCCTTGCCATGAGCGTGGCGTAGCACGTGCAGTGGTACGGGCCCGGTTGCGGGCCCGTCCTAGCCTGATCCTGGTGCTCCAGCCAGGGCCTCACCGGCTTGCGTCGACCCTGCTTGCTGGCATGATCAGCTCCACCGATGCGCGCTGACCTCCCATCCGGCACCGTCACCTTCCTATTCACCGACGTCGAGGGCTCGACGCGCCTGCTCGACAAGTTGGGCGCCGGCGCCTACGCCAAGGCACTGGCCGACCACCGCCGACTCCTGCGCGCCGCCTTCGCCGGCCACGGCGGGGTCGAGGTCGACACCCAGGGCGATGCCTTCTTCGTCGCCTTCCCGACTGCCGACGGCGCGGCCGCCGCCGCTCTTGAAGCACAGGCTGCCCTGGCTGACGGCCCGATCCGTGTGCGGATGGGCATCCACACCGGCACGCCGCTGCTGACCGCCGAGGGCTACGTCGGTCCGGACGTGCACCGCGCGGCGCGCATCGCCGCCGCCGGCCATGGTGGCCAGGTGCTGCTGTCGTCGGCCAGCGCCGGGCTCGTGCCCGACCGTCGTCTCCACGATCTGGGCGAGCACCGCCTGAAGGATCTGTCAGCGCCCGTGCGGATCTACCAGATGGGCGCCGGCGAGTTCCCGCCGCTCAGGACGCTATACCAGACAAACCTGCCCGTGCCGACGACCTCGTTCCTCGGCCGAGACCGCGAACTGGCTGAACTTGCCGCGCTGCTCGGCCGCGACGACGTACGGCTGATCACGCTCACTGGCCCTGGCGGGACGGGCAAGACGCGCCTCGCATTGCAGGCTGCCGGCGCAGCGGCCGAGCGCTTCCCCGACGGCGTCTGGTGGGTCTCTCTCGCGCCGCTGCGCGACCCGGCCCTCGTGCTGCCCGTCGCCGCCGCAGCCCTGGCGGCGAGCGGTGAGCTGGCCGACCACATCGGCAACCGGCGCCTGTTGCTCCTGTTCGACAACTTCGAGCACCTTGTCGAGGCGGCATCCGAAGTGGGCGGGCTGCTCGGGCGGTGCCCAAACCTGCGTGCGCTTGTGACCAGCCGCGAGCTGCTCCAGCTGCCCGGTGAACATGTCTATGCCGTGCCACCGCTCGAGCCCGAGCAGGGTCACGAGCTGTTCGTCACCCGCGCCCGCGCGGTCACGCCCGACTTCGCCGGCGACGGCACGGTCGACGAGCTCTGCGCGCGGCTGGACAACCTACCCCTCGCCCTCGAGCTCGCTGCCGCGCGTGTTCGCATGCTCTCGCCGGAGCAGCTGCTGCAGCGCCTCGGCCAGCGGCTCGACCTGCTCAAGGGCGGGCGCGGTGTCGACGACCGCCAGCAGACGTTGCGCGCCACGATCGAATGGAGCCACGATCTGCTCGACGACGGCGAGCAGCGCCTCTTCGCCCGCCTGGCCGTCTTCCGTGGCGGCTGGACGCTCGAGGCCGGCGAGCAGATCTGCGACGCGGATCTCGACGTGCTCCAGTCGCTGGTCGACAAGAGCCTCGTGCGCATCCGCGATGACCGCTTTTGGATGCTGGAGACGATTCGCGAGTTCGCGGCCGAGCGCCTGGAGGCATCGCGCGACGCGGCCGAGCTACGGCGCCGCCACGCCGAGCACTTCCTGCGGCTGGCGGAAGTCGCCGCGCGGTACGTAAGCGGCGGTGCCAAGGAGTGGCTCGACCGGCTTGAAGCCGAGCACGACAACCTGCGCGCGGCCTTCGACTCACTGCTTGCCGATGAGGACGCGGCGGCGGCGCAGCGGCTGGTCGGTCTCCTGTACGACTTCTGGATGGTGCACGGGCACTTCGTCGAAGGCTCACGCCGAGCCGAGGCGGCACTGGCGGCCGATGTACGGTCAACTCCTGCACGGGCAGCCGCGCTGCACACGGCCGCGCACTTCGCCGACATCATCGGTCAGCGCGAGCTGGCCAGGCTCCGCGGCACGGAGGCTCTGCACCTCAATACGCAATTGGGCGACGCCCGCGGCATCGCCCTTGCCCGCCACTTCATGGGTGGCCTCGCGGCCGCAGACGATGATTGGGTTGCCGCCCGTGACATGTGGCTGGAGTGCCTCGAGGCGTTTGCGCGACTCGGCGATGAGCACTGGACTCTTGTTGCCCGCCGTGGCGTGGCCCATGCCTCGGCGCAGCTGGGCGACATGGAGCGCTACAGGCAGCTGACGCAGGAGAACCTCGAACACGCACGGCGCGTGGGCGACCGGCGCATCGAGGCCAGGGCGCTGGGCGCTTTGGCCATCGAGACTCTGCATGAGGGGCAGCTCGACTTTGCCCTGGAGCAGCTGATGGCGTCATACAGCATCGATCGCGAGCTGGCCAACCCGATGTTCATCGCCGTCGACCTGGTGCGCTTCGCAGCCATCCTTCTGGCCAGAGGTCAGGCGCAGGCCGCGGCACGCCTCGTCGCGCGCTCGGACCGCTTATGGGCCGAGCTCGGTGCGTCGCCCGAACCGTGGATGGCCGAGGAGCGCAGCCAGACAGTCGAACTGATCCGCCGGCAACTGGATGACGCGGCATTCGCCGAGGCGTCAAGGCAGGCGGCCGTGCTGGGCCCCGACGAGGCCATCGAGCTGGCACTTGGTGAAGCCGTCCAGGAGGACGCTGGTCGGCAATGATCAGCTAGCCCGATGCACACTGACCTCCGGGACGGTCACCTTCCTGTTCACCGACGTCGAGGGCTCGACGCGCCTTGGCTGAAGAAAGCGGCCCGCCGGAACGGCGGGTCGCTTGAGTGACTGGTTCGAGCCGCGGAACCTAGGCCGGCGTCTTGGCCAGGTGGCGCTGCATCGCCGCCTTGCGCGACAGGTTGACCCGGCCCTGGCGGTCGATCTCGGTCACGACGACCATGATCTCGTCGCCGACCGAGACGACGTCCTCGACGGTCGGGACGTGGTAGTCGGCCAGCTCGCCGATGCGCACCAGGCCCTCCTTGCCGGGCAGGATCTCGACGAAGGCGCCGAAGCCCATGATCCGCGTCACCTTGCCGAGGTACAGCGAGCCGACCTCAACCTCGCGGGTGAGGCTCTCGATCCAGGTGATCGCACGGCGCGAGTTGTCGGCGTTGACGGCCGCAATCTCGACCGTGCCGTCGTCCTCGACGTTGATCTCGGTGCCCGTGTCTTCCTGGATCTTGCGGATCGTCGCGCCACCCTTGCCGATGATGTCGCGGATCTTCTCGGGGTTGATCTTGATCGTGATGATGCGCGGCGCGTAGGCGCTCATCTCGGTCCGGCTGGCGGGCATGACCTCGAGCATGCGCTCGAGGATGAACAGCCGCGAGGCCTTCGCCTTGGCCAGGCCGGCGCGGATGATCTGCTCGTTGATGCCCTTGACCTTGATGTCCATCTGGAGCGCGGTCACGCCCTCGGAGGTGCCGGTGACCTTGAAGTCCATGTCGCCGAAGGCGTCCTCCTTGCCGAGGATGTCGGCGAGGACGACGAAGCGGCCGTCCGGCTCACTGACCAGGCCCATCGCCGCACCGGCCACCGGCGCCTTGATCGGCACGCCGGCGTCCATCAGCGCCAGTGTCGAGCCACACGTCGAGGCCATCGAGGTCGAGCCGTTGGAGGTAACCACCTCCGACACCAGCCGGATGACGTAGGGGAACTCGTCGTTCTCCGGCAGAACCGGCACGAGTGCCCGCTCGGCGAGCGCGCCGTGGCCGATGTCGCGCCGGCTCGGTCCGCGCATGATCTTGTTCTCGCCGGTGCTGTAGGGCGGGAAGTTGTAGTGGTGGAGGTAGCGCTTCTCCTCCTCGGGGCTGATCGTGTCGATGCGCTGGACGTCTGACGACGGCCCGAGCGTGGCAACGGTCAGCGCCTGTGTCTGGCCGCGCGTGAACAGCGCCGAGCCGTGCGCCCGCGGGAGCAGTCCGACCTCGACCGAGATGGGCCGGATCGTGTCGGGGTCGCGACCGTCCATGCGGACGTTCTCGTTGAGCACCAGCTCGCGGACGACCTTCTTGTGCAGCAGGCTGGCCAGCCCCTTCGAGAAGCGCGCCGTGCGGCGGGCGTCGGCGATGGCGCGATCGGTGTCGTCCTCGGTGGCGCCGCTGCGCCGCGCGCGGATCGCCTCGGCGACCTGCTCGCGGTAGACGCGGATGCGCTCGGGCAGGTCCGCCGCCAGGCGAATGAGCAGCTCGGCCGTGGCCTCGGCGTCGGGGAGTGCCCGGTGATTGGGCTCGACCTCGAGCTCGAAGAAGCGGGCCAGCTCGTTGAGCTTCAGGTCGGCGTCGGGATAGGCCTCCTTGGCCAGCACCAGCGTGTCGAGGTAGCGGCCGGCCTCGATGCGCTGGCCCTCGCCGAGCGCGCTCTCGAGGAAGCCGATGTCGAAGCCGACGTTGTGGCCGACGAGGAGCGCTTCACCCGCCCAGTCCACGAATTGCTGGGCGGCCTCGGCCGGCGACGGCGCGTCCCTGACGTCGCTGTCGGTGATGCCGTGCAGCTGGCGGCCGACGATCGGCATGCCCGGGTTGACCAGCGTCGACCAGCGATCCTCGATGCGGCCGTGGTTGACGCGGACGGCGCCGAGCTCGACGATCGCGCCCTGCTTGACGTCGCGACTCGTCGTCTCGACGTCGAAGACGACGAACGGGCGGTCGCCTTGGGCGGCCTCGACGAACGCGAGGATCGACTCGGGACCGGGCTCGAGGAACGGGATGCGCTTGGCCTTACCGACCTTCTCGCGCAGCTCGTCCTGCACGTCGCACAGCGCCGCGAGGGAGCGGTGGCCGAACATGATCGCCTCGGCCATCACGTCCTCGGGCAGGATCTTCGCGCCGGCCTCGACCATCATGATCGCGTCGCGCGTGCCCGAGACGACCAAATCGAGCTCCGACTCCTCCAGCTGGCTGATCGTCGGATTAAGGATGAACTCGCCGTTGACGCGGCCCACGCGCACCGCGCCGACCGGGCCGAGGAACGGGATCTCGCTGATCGTCAGCGCCGCCGAGGCGGCGATCGTGCCGATGATGTCGGGGTCGTTCTCCTGGTCGGTCGAGAGGACCGTCAGCACGACCTGCACGTCGTCCTTGTAGCCCTCCGGGAAGAGCGGCCGGATGGGCCGGTCGGTCAGGCGGGCGGCGAGGATCGCGCCCTCCGACGGCCGCGATTCGCGCTTGATGAAGCCGCCGGGGATCTTGCCGGCGGCGTACATGCGCTCCTCGAAGTCGACGGTGAGGGGGAAGAAGTCGAGGCCCGGCCGCGGATCGGAGCGATTGGCCGTGCCGAGGATGATGGTGTCACCGTACTGGACGGTGACCGAGCCGCCGGCGAGCAGCGCCATGCGGCCCGTCTCGATGGTCAGCGTTCGACCACCGAACTCGGTTGACAGGGTCGTGACTGGCATGGTCCTCCATTCGGCTGGAGGATGGCCCGGTCGACTGGACCGCGCCCTGCGGGAGCGGTACGGGTAGCGTTTCCGGTTGTCGCTGATCAGGCGGGGATGGGCCCCCGCCGAGAGCCCGCGCCTAGCGGCGCAGACCGAGCCGGCTGATGACGGCGCGATAGCGGGAATTGTCCTTGCGCATCAGGTACGCAAGGAGCCGGCGACGCTGCCCGACGAGCTTCAGGAGGCCGCGGCGCGAGTGGTTGTCCTTGGGAAAGCGGCGCAGATGCTCGGTCAGCCCCTTGATGCGCTCCGTCAAGAGGGCAATCTGGACTTCTGGCGAGCCGGTGTCTGTCTCCGTCGTGGCGTACTCGGCCACGATGCCTTCCTTGGTCTCCCGCGCAAGCGGCACCCGATCCTCCAACGTTCTTGCTTTTGTCTGTCTCTCTACAGTTCGGCGGGAGTCTAACACAGGCGTTCGGTTTCTCATCCGTGCGCCGGGCCGCACTTGGGTGGCACTCGGTTATCCCTCTATGAGAAAAGTCGTCGTCAGTGCCCACGGGGAAGAGGAACGAGCCAGGATCCGGCGCGCCCGATCGGCATCCCGATCCATCTGCGCGACGAGCTGCCCGACAGACGCGAAGCGCTTCTCCCCGCGCTGGCGGCGCACGAACTCGAGCCGCATGCGTTCGCCGTAGAGATCCTCGTCGATGTCGAAGAGGTAGGCCTCCAGCACGCGCTGGCCGCCGCCGAACATCGGCCGCACGCCGAGCGAGGCGACGCCGTCGGCGCGCCGCCGCGGCGTCAGCAGCTCGCCGCCCCACGCCAAGCGCACGGCGTAGATGCCGTCCGGCGGCAGGGCGACCGGCTCGGCAAAGCCGAAGTTGGCCGTCGGGTAGCCCAGCTCCCGGCCGCGCCCGTCGCCGTGCACGATCTCGCCGACGACTGCGTACGGTCGCCCCAGCAGGCGCTCCGCATGGTGCAGGCGACCGGCGGCGAGGAGATCGCGAATCCTGCTGCTCGAGACCGCCGTACCACCGACGACGAGCTGGTCGACCTCGACCGCTCGGAAGCCGAGACTGTCGGCCAGCCGGCGGACCTCGGCGAGGGTGCCCGCCCGGTCACGCCCGAAGGCCGACTCGGCGCTCATCAGCAGCGCGCGCAGGTCGCGGCCACGCCCCAGCCGGACAAGGAACTGCTCCGGCGACTGGTCGGCGAAGCCACGGTCGAAGGGCTGCACCACGGTCGTGGCGACGCCCGCGGCGGCCAGCCTGGCGAGGCGCTCGGCGGGGTCGGAGAGCAGCGGCGGAGCCGACCCGCGCAGGACGGCCGCCGGGTGCGGCGTAAACGTCAGCACCACCGGTTCCGCGCGGAGCTCGGCGGCGGTCTCGACGGTGCGCCGCAGGACGTGCTGGTGGCCGCGGTGGACACCGTCGAAGATGCCCAGCGTGACGGCCATCGCGGCGCCTCGGGACAGCTCGTCGATGCTGTGCAAGACCTTCACGGCAGCGCGGGACCGGCCGCTCACGCGCGCGCCGGGCGAAAGACCTTCTCGGGGTGGAGCAGGCCGTCGCGGTTGCGCACGATGGCGGCCAGTCGGCCGGCGTCGTCGACGACGCGCAGCAGCCCGTCTGTCGGCGGCTGGCCAGCGTCCGGCAGTGGGCGGAAGCGGATGATCTGACCCTGCGCCAGGCTGTCGAGGTCGCGCGGCTCGAGCGTGACGCGCGGCAGCGCCTCGAGCCCCGCATCCGGCGGCAGCAGCACCTCCTCGATCCGGCCGCCGACGAGCAACTTGCGGATGCGCTCGAGAGCATGCGCGTTCTCGAGGCGGAAAGGCCCGCTGGCCGTCCGTGTCAGCGCGCCCAGATAGGCGCCGCTGCCCAGCGCCTCGCCCAGGTCACGCGCCAGCGCACGGACGTACGTGCCGGCCGAGCAGCGCAGCTCGAGCGTCGCCACCGGCCGTGCCGGGTCGGTCGCGTCCCACTCGGCGAGCTCGAGGCGGTGAACGGTCACCCTGCGTGGGCGCAGCTCCGGCTTGCGTCCGTGACGGGCCAGCTCGTAGGCGCGCCGGCCGGCAACGCGCACCGCCGAGTAGTCGGGTGGTACCTGTTCGATCTCGCCACGAAACGCGGCCAGCGCCTCCTCAACCTGCGCGCGCGAGGGCGCCGGCGCGTCGCTCGGCGTCAGCTCGCCGTCGAGATCGTCGGTGGTCGAGCGGGCACCGAGGCAGACCAGCGCGCGGTACTCCTTCTCGTCGGCGATGTGGTACTCGACGAGGCGCGTGGCATGGCCAATGAAGACGGGCAGCACGCCGGCGGCGAAGGGATCGAGCGTTCCGCCGTGGCCGACGCGCTTGACGCCGGACAGCCGGCGGACGAGGGCGACGATGTCGTGCGAGGTCGGCCCCGGCTCCTTGGCCACGACGAGCACGCCGCTCAGCGCCGGTCGGGCGGCGGCTGTGGGCTTAGCGGCCACCGTCGTCGGCGAGCAGGCGTCGGGCGACGGCAAGGACCTGCGCGTTAGCCTGCTCGAGGGGCGCGCGGACCGTCGCGCCGGCCGCCCGAGCGTGCCCGCCGCCGCCGAACTCGCCGGTAAGCCGGGTCGCGTCGAAACCGCCCTCGCGCGTCCGCACGCTGAGACGCGTCTGGCCGCCGCCGTTCTCCTTGAAGAGGATCATGAGCTCGCCGCTGGCCGACTGGCTGAGCAGGTCGCTCAGCCCCTCGGCGTCCTCGGCGCTGCTGCCCGTCGCCTGAAAGTCGGCCTGGCGCAGCGAGGTCCAGACCAGCCGCCCGTCGAGGTCGCTCTCGAGTCGGGCCAAGACCAGCCCGAACAGCTTGAGCTGGCGGTTCGGCTTGGTGCGGTACAGGCGGCGGGCGGTCTCGAACAGCGGGGCACCGGCGGCGACCAACTCGGCCGCCACGCGCAGCGTGCGCGGCGTCGTGTTGGGGTGCTGGAAGTTGGCCGTGTCGATGACCAGCCCGGCGATCAGGTTGGCTGCGATCGCTCCGTCGGCGGCGGAGAGCGGCACTCCCAGCGCCGGCATCAGCAGCGTCGCCATCTCGCACGTCGCGGCCGCCCCCGCATCGATCCAGTCGATCTCGCCGAAACCGGTGTTCGAGACGTGGTGGTCGATGTTAACGATGGCCACACGCTCGAACAGCTCGCGATTGCGGCCGAGCACCGGCCCGACCCGCTCCAGATCGCCGCAGTCGCCGACGACGATGAGGTCGTACTCACGTCCCGGCTCGGGATCCTGCCGGAAGCGCTCCATGCCGGGGATGAAGTCGTACATCGCGGGCACCGGATCCGAGCAGACCGGCGCCGCCCGCCCGCCGAGCTGCTCGACGGCGAGCGCCAGGGCCAGCGCCGAGCCGAGCGCGTCGGCCTCGGGGTTCTCGTGGCAGACGGTCAGCACTTCGCGGGCAGCACGGATGCGCTCGACGACGGCACGCGGGACGGCCGCCACGTCGGAAGGCGTGATCGATGTCAGCGCGGTCGTCGCCCTGTTCGCGACGGTCACTCAGACTCGCCCTCCGATTCGCCCTCTTCCCCCTCGAGCGCCGCCGCACCGCCGGGCAGCGGCAGCGCTTCGGGCGCATCGATCTCGTCGACGGCACGGCCCTCCTCGAGGCCCTCCAGGATGCGCAGCACGCGCGTCCCGCGCTCTGCCGTGCGGTCCTCCTTCAGGTGCAGCTCGGGGATGCGCTTGAGGCGCAGCTTGCCCAGCCGGCGGCGGACGAAGGGCAGCGCCCCCGACAGCGCACGCAGCTGATCACGCCGGGCGGCGCCCTCGCCTATCAGCGAGACCCACACGTTGGCATGGCGCAGGTCGGGCGTGACCTCCACGTCGGTGATCGTGACGAAGCCGATCCGTGGATCGTCCACCTCGCGGCGCAGGATGCCGCTGATCTCCTCGCGCAGCAGCTCGTCGATGCGCGCGGTGCGCTGCGTCATCGCAAGCGAAGGCGTGAGGCGCTGCCATGCAGCGACTCACGCTGGAAGTGCGCAGCAGTGCCGGAGGCATCTGCGGAGGAAGGCATCCCGGGCTCAGGCCGACGCGATGCGCGACACCGTCTGGCGGCTGAAGCACTCGATGATGTCGCCCTCGGCGATGTCATTGAAGCCGGCCAGGCCGATGCCGCATTCGAAGCCGGTGGCCACCTCGCGGACGTCGTCGCGGAAGCGGCGCAGCGATTCGATCCGGTCGGTCGCGACGACCTTCCCGCCGCGGTAGACACGCGCCCCGCCGCGGATGATGCGACCGTCGGTCACGTAGCAGCCGGCGATGACGTTGCGCCCGGCGCGGAACAGCTGGCGCACCTCCGCCCGACCCTCGACGACCTCGATCTCCTCCGGCTCGAGCAGGCCCTTCAGCGCGGCGTCCATCTCGTCGGTCAGCTTGTAGATGATGTCGTACAGCCTGACGTCGACGCCCTCCGCCTCGGCCGTCCGGCGCGCCTGCGGGTCGAGGCGCGTGTTGAAGCCGACGACGATGGCGTCGGACGCCGACGCGAGCAGGATGTCGTTGTCGCTGATGTCGCCCGCACCCTCGTGCAGGATGTTGATGCGCACCTCTTCGCTCTGGATCTGCTCCAGCGCGTGGCGGATGGCGCCGAGCGAGCCCTGCACGTCGGCCTTCAGGATGATGCGCAGCTCCTTCGTCTGGCCGGCCTGGATCTGGCGGTAGAGGTCCTCCAGGGTGGCCTTGCCGCCGGCCTCCGGCCGCGCCTGCTGCTGGCGGTTCTCGACCATCGTGCGCGCCGTCTTCTCGTCAGGCACGGCGCGCAGGATGTCGCCCGCCGCCGGCACCTGGCCGAGGCCGAGGACTACGACGGCAGACGACGGACCGGCCTTCTTGACGCGGTCGCCGCGGTCGTTCTCGAGGGCACGTACGCGGCCGTAGGTTTCGCCGACGACGACGACATCGCCGACCTTGAGGGTGCCCGTCTGGACGAGGATGGTGGCGACCGGCCCACGGCCCTTGTCGAGCTCGGCCTCGACGACGGTGCCGACCGCCGCCCGCTTCGGATTGGCCTTGAGCTCCTGCACCTCGGCGACGATCAGGACGGTGTCGATGAGGTCGTCGATGCCGCTGCGCTGCTTGGCGCTGACCGGCACCAGCGGCACGTCGCCGCCGTACTCCTCGATGATCACGCCATGCTCGGACAGCTCGGTCTTGACGCGCTCCGGGTTGGAGTCCGGCTTGTCGATCTTGTTAAGCGCCACGACGATCGGCACCTTCGCCGCCTTGGCATGGTCGATCGCCTCCAGCGTCTGGGGCATGACGCCGTCGTCGGCGGCGACGACGAGCACGGCGATGTCGGTCACCTTCGCGCCGCGAGCGCGCATCTGGGTGAACGCCTCGTGGCCGGGCGTGTCGAGGAAGACGACGCGGCGGCCGTCCTTGACGACCTCGCTGGCGCCGATGTGCTGGGTGATCCCGCCGCGCTCGCCGCTGACGACGTCGGTGGCACGGATGGCGTCGAGCAGGCTCGTCTTGCCGTGGTCGACGTGGCCCATGACAGTGACGATGGGCGCGCGCTCGACGAGCACGCTCGGATCGTCCTCTTCGAAGAGGACCTCCTTGACGGCCTCGGCGGTGGGCGCCTCGCCGTTGCCCTCGACCTGCTCGGGAACGCGCGCATCGGCGACCTCGTAGCCCAGCTCGCCCGTGACGAGGGAGGCCGTGTCGCGGTCGAGCGGCTGGTTGATGCTGGCGAAGATGCCGCTCTTGATCAGCTCGCGGATGACGTCGGCGGGGTTGACGCGCAGCAGGTCGGCCAGCTCCTTGACGGTGATCGAGGCCGGGATCTCAATCGGGCCCTGCGCCGCGGGATCGATCGTCTGGACGGCGCTTTCGCCGGCCTGCTCGGTTCGCCGCTGCTGCTTGCGCGGCCCGCGCAGGTTGCGTGTGCCACTTCTACTTCGTGCCATGTACACCTCCAGCCAGGAGCGCATCCCCCTGCTCCAGCCGGGCCCGCAGCTCAGCGGGCAACGGCGCCGACAGGGCGCGTTCGATGGATGACTTCTTGAGTGCGGCGGGCCAGCACGAGCCATCCGCGCACAGGTAGGCGCCGCGGCCGGCCGCGCGACCGGTGGGGTCGAGCGCGACCGAGCCGTCGGGCGCCCGCACAATGCGCACAAGGTCGCGCTTCTGCCGCTCGGTGCGGCAGGCGACGCAGGTGCGCACGGGGTAGCGCCTGGTCACTCGGCCGCCTCCTCGGTGGTCGCCTTGCGGCTGCGTCGCGTCCGACCGGCGGCGACCGGCTCCTTTGCCTCGGCGGCTGCCGGCTTCGGCTCGGCTGCCGGCTTCGGCTCGGCTGCCGGCTTCGGCTCGGCTACCGGCTCGGCCGCGGCTGCCGGCTCGGCCTCGGCTGCCGGCTCGGCGGGGGCGGTGGCCTTCGGCTCGGGCTTCGGCGCTGCCGGCTGGTCGCTCCTGATGTCGATGCGCCAGCCGGTCAGCTTGGCCGCCAGGCGGGCGTTCTGGCCCTCGCGGCCGATGGCCAGCGAGAGCATCCGCTCGGGCACCGTCACGCTGGCGATGCGGTTCTCCTCGTCGATGTTGACGCTGACCACCTGCGCCGGGCTGAGCGCGTTGGCGACGAAGACGGCAGGGTCCTCGTCCCACGGGATGACGTCGATCTTCTCGCCGCCGAGCTCGGCGACGACCGCCTGCACGCGCCCGCCACGCTGGCCGACGGTCGCGCCGACGGGATCGAGGCCCTCCTGCCGGCTGGCGACGGCGACCTTGCTGCGGCTGCCCGCCTCGCGCGCGATGGCCTTGATCTCGACCGTGCCGGCGTGGATCTCGGGCACCTCCAGCTCGAAGAGCCGGCGCAGGAAGTTCTTGTGCGTCCGGCTGACGTAGATCAGCGGGCCCTTCGTCGTGCGCCGAACCTCCAGCACGTAGCCCTTGACGTGCTGGCCGATGCGGTAGTGCTCCATCGCCGACTGGTCGGTCGTGGCCAGGATGGCCTCGGCCCGCCCGACATCGAGGATGACGCCGCGCGGCTCGACCCGGCTGACGGTGCCGGTGATGATCTCGCCCTCACGCTGCGCGTACTGGCCGAAGACCTGCTCCCGCTCGACCTCGCGCAGGCGCTGCAGCACGAGCTGCTTGGCCGTCTGGGCGTGGATGCGTCCGAAGCTGGCGCTGTCCAGCTCCTCGATCTCGACCAGGTCGCCCAGCTTGGCGTCGGCATCGTGCCTGCGTGCCTCCTCGAGCGTGAACTCGATGGTCGGGTCCTCGACCTCCTCGACGGCGTACATCGCGCGGTAGACGCGGATGCGGCCGGTCTCGGGGTCGACGTCGACGCAGACGTTCTCGTTGCCCGGCGTGGTCCGGCGGTATGCAGATTGGATGGCTTCCGCCACCGTGCGCACGAGCTGCTCGCGCGGGATGTTCTTCTCGGCGTTCAGCTGCAAGAGGGCGCCGATGAAGTCACGGTTCACGTTGCGCCTCCCTCGCTTTCCAGGTTTTTGGCTGTGCCGCTCACAAGAAAACGTGGGGGTCACCCACGTTCACAGGCGGCCGGTTGATGCTGGGCGGAGTATACACCCGAGCGTGGGGAGCCTCAAGCGGAGGTGGCGCCGGCCGAGCGCCTCGGCCGGGCCTCGCGGTGACCCTTGGCGGCGGCCCTATGATCGCCCTACGAAGCAGGAGGAGGGCGAGATGAAGGCACACGGCGGCAACGGGCCCAACCAGGACGAGCCTGACCAGAGAGACGCTGGCCGGAAGGGGCCCAAGAAGCTTCACGGCGAGAAGAGGGACAAGGACCACGGCCGACCCTTCGATCCGGCCGCGACGTACCGGGAGTACCGCTCCGACGCCGGGCATGGCCGGGATGCCGGATTCGACACGTGGGTATGGATCAACGACCCCGACCTGATCAAGATCGGCGAAAACGTCGCGGGCAACAAGCGCCGGGCGCTCGAAGAGTTCCTGTACGGCGGAATCAACTACTACTTCGCGCAGTTCAAGAGCAGCCACGTCGGCAGCGAGTTCTTCATTCACTCGCCGGTCGACGCCATGACCCACGAAGCAGTCGATGAGATCGACGCGTCCGACATCGAGCGCTCGGGCCGCCCGGAGATCAAGCGCGTCCAGACGCTGGTCATGAACCACGATGTGACGCTGGCTCACCACAGCATCAAGACGATGGCTGCCGTCGACGACGATGGCGACGCAGGGCTGCTCGTCTACAAGGAGGAGGACAGCAGCACGTAGTCGCGCCGCTGTCGCCGATTGATGCGTTGCCCGCAGTGTGACTCCGTCAATCCGGAGACAAGCCGCTTCTGCGCCGCCTGCGGCGCGCGGCTGACGGGCAACTGCCCGGCCTGCGCGGCCGAGGTCGGCCGCGACCAGCGTTACTGCGCCAGCTGCGGCCAGCCGCTGAGCCGCGTCTCCGAGGCCGTCGCCGACGGCTTGGAGGGCAGTCCGGGCCAGCCGTCTGAGCGCCGCCTCGTGTCCGTCATGTTCGTCGACCTTGCTGGCTTCACGAGGATCGCCGAGGCGATGGACGCCGAGGAGGTGCGCGGGCTGCAGGAGCAGTACTTCGGCGTCGCGCGCGCCGTCGTCGATCGCTACGGCGGAACGCTCGAGAAGTTCATCGGCGACGCGGTGATGGCCTTCTGGGGCGCGCCGCGGGCCCACGAGGACGACGCCGAACGGGCGGTCAAGGCGGCACTCGACGTCGTCGGCGGCGTCGGCCGGCTGCACGTCGGCAGGCGGCGCCTGAAAGCACGCGCCGCGGTGATGACCGGCGAGGCGGCCGTCACGCTCGGCGCCTCGGGTCAGGGGATGCTCGCGGGCGACCTGGTCAACACCGCGGCCCGGCTGCAGCAGGCAGCGCCCACCGGCAGTGTGCTCGTCGATGACACAACCAGGCGACTGCTGGCTGAGACGGTCGCGTTCGATCCGGCCGGGAAGGCGGTCCTAAAGGGCAAGACCGGCGCGCTCACCGTCTGGCGCGTGCGCCCGGGCCATCAGCCCGGAGACAGAGGACGTTCGGCCGGGCATCCGGGGCCATTCGTCGGTCGCCTGCGCGAGCTCGACGAGCTGGTCGACCTGTACCGCCGTGCGATTGCCGACCGGCGCAGCCGGCTCGTCTCGATCATGGGCATCGCCGGGATCGGCAAGAGTCGGTTGACGTGGGAGCTCGCCCGACGCCTGGAGGAGGCCACTCCGCAACCGATCGTGCTGACCGGGCACGCGCCGCCATACGGCGAGGGCCTGACCTTTGCGCCACTGGCCGAGGTCGTCGCTCGCTTCGCCGGCATCGAGCAGGGCGGCCGCGCGCGGCTCGTCCGGCGCCGGCTCTCGTCGGCGCTGAAGGATTACCTGGCCGACGAGCGCGAACGTGATTGGCTGGAGCCGCGCGTCGCGGCGCTCCTGCAGCACCAGGCCGGCGCGTCGTTCGAGCGCGAGGAGCTGTTCGCGGCTTGGCGCCGGCTCTTCGAGCGTGTCTCGACGAAGACGCCCGTCGTGCTCGTCTTCGAGGACATGCAGTGGGCCGACGCCGCGCTGCTCGACTTCATCGACCACCTCGCGATCTGGGCGCGCGACCACCCCCTGCTTGTGATCACCCTCGCCCGGCCCGAGCTTCTGGACGCGCATCCGACGTGGGGCGCCGACCAACCCCGGTTCACGGCCATCCACCTCGGGCCGCTGCCGCGCCAGGCAATGACCGAGCTGCTGACGTCGCTCGCACCGTCGCTGCCGCCGCCGGCGCTGGCCGAGATCGTCGATCGCTCGGGCGGCGTCCCGCTCTACGGCGTCGAGGTCGCGCGCATGCTGGCCGGTGGCGACGAGATGGCCGGCCGCGGCCCTGTTGCAGAGTTGATCCCGGAGTCCCTGCACTCGCTCGTCTCGGCCCGGATAGATGCCCTGCCGGCGTTGGCGCGGCGCGTCCTGCTGGCTTCCGCGGCGCTCGGCCAGCGCTTCTCGCAGCGATCGCTGGCGGCAGTCGCAGGGCTCGGTCCGGATGCGGTGCGCGACGGGGTCGAGCTGCTCGTTCGCCGTGAGCTGTTGGCGGTTGACGATGAGCCTGCGTCGCCGAATTACGGCCAGCTGACGTTCGTCCAGCAGGTGGTGCGCGACATTGCCTACCGCACGCTGTCCCGCCGCCAGCGGCGGGAGCTGCACCTCGTCGCCGCCGACCTCCTGGCGCGCCAGCCCAGCGAGGTCCTCGTCGAGCCGGTCGCCGAACACCTCTTCCGGGCTCACCAGGCGCTGCCCGGCCATCCCGGTGCCGCGGCAATCGCGGCGCGGGCATTGCCGGCGTTGCGGCAGGCCGCCGCCCGCGCCAACTCGCTGCACTCTGCCGAGCGTGCGCTGACCCATCTCGAGCGGGCGTTGGAGGTGGCGCCCGACGACGAGACGCGTGCCGAGCTCTGGCCGGAGACGGCAGCCACGGCCCTGGCGGCGGCGCGCTTCGAGCTGGCCGAGATGCTGCTCCGGCGGCAGGTCGGCTGGCACGCCACGCATGGCCGGAAGCGGGACGCCGCGCGAGCCAGGGCGCAGCTGGCCAGCCTGCTGCTGACCACCGAGCGTCACGCATCGGCCGTCGCCGACCTCGAGGCGGCGCTCGGCGATATCGCCGACCTCGAACAGGACCCGGTCGGTGTCGAGCTCGCCGGTCAACTGGCTCGCGGGCGGATGCTCATCGGCGACGACGCGCAGGGCCTCGAGTGGGCACGGCGGACGCTGGCTGCGGCGCGACGCCTCGGATGGCCAGGCGTGGCCGTCGACGCGCTGATCACGCAGGGCACGGCGAGGGTGCATCTCGGCCGGGCGGAGGCCGGCCTGAGCGATCTGCGCGAGGCCGTCGCCGAGGCCACCGGGCTCGGCCTGGTCGGGGCCGAGCTGCGTGCCCGCAACAACCTGGCATGGATGCTCGTCCTCGACGACCCGCACGCCACGATGGAGACGGCGCGCGCCGGGCTGGAGCGGGCAACCGAGATGGGCTTCACATCAATGGCCGTGCAGTTGTCGGAGGTCACCTCGGCGGTGGCGGTCGAGACCGGCGAGTGGGATCTCGCGCTGAGCATCCTCGACGACGTGCGCGAGTGGCCGCAGGCACCGGCGCACCGGATCCAGTTCGTGACGACCGAAGCGATCCTGCGCGCGCTGCGCGGCGACGTCGAGCAGGCCGCCACCCTCGCCGACGGGCTGGAGCCGATCGACGCGGGCATCGATCCGCAGATTGTTGCCGGTCTCGAGCGCGCACGAGCGTGGATCTGCTTCGCGCGCGGCGACTTCGGCGAGGCCCAACGGCGGGCAAGAGCCGCGGCGAACCGCCTGCTGTGGGCCGACCGCGTCGACGCGTGGCTGCTCGCCGGCCGTGCCGCGCTGTGGCTGGGCGACGGCGCCGGCCTGACCGATGCGCTCGCTGCCCTGCGCGACCTCGATGCTCCCGGCCGCGTGGCCGAGGCCGCTCGGCACACGCTCGAAGCAGGCGCCGCCGCGCTGGCCGGGGACGCGGCGGCAGCAGCGACGTACGAGGCGGCCATCGCCGAATGGCGCGCGCTGCGCATGCCGCTGCAGCTCGCGCTCAGCCTCGCCGAGCGTGACCGGTGGACGCGCAGCGCGACCGATGAGGCCGCGGCCATCCTCCGCGAGCTGCGTGCCGAGGGGCTGCTCCAACTCATGCACGCGGTCGCGTAGAGTCGCGCGGTGTTCCTGTCGGGCACGCTGCTCAACGTATTCGCCGTGCTGGTGGGTGCCTCGGCGTGGCCAGCGTCGCCTTCGCCGCTGCATTGGGCGCCGGCGTCTACCTTTCCGCCGGCTCGGTCTTCGTCATTCAGGGTGGCATCGCGTCGGCCGCCTGGCTGCTCGGCGGTGGTCTGGATGAGGCGTCGATCGGGGCCGCCAGCGCCGTCGGCGGGCTGATCCTCGTCGGGGTCGGCCTGCGCCTGCTCGACGTCAGGCGCGTACGCGTCGTCAACTTCCTGCCCGCGCTCCTGCTCGCGCCCCTTTTCGTCCAACTCGCAGCGCTTTTGCGGGCTAACCTGTGACGTCACATGCTGTACGTCGCACTCGGCATCGTCGCCGGGGTGGGAGTGGTGTTACTCATCCAGGCGTGGAGCGCCGTCCTCGTCTATCGGGGGGCGACGGAGCGACGGCCGCGCGTCGTAACCGCCGAGCAGCGCCAGCCCACGGGCGCAGTTGCAGAGCTTCTGGGCAACCTGACGGGGCTCGGGTTTCGCCGGCTGGGCGAGGTCGAGCTGACGGTTCCCGACACTGGCATCGTGGGATCACTCGCGCGGCGGCAGCGCCAGTACACCAGCTGGCTGATGGTCGACAGTCCGGCGACGACACTGGCCGAGGTGAGCGAGATTGGTCCGCTGACGTCTCTGGAGACCTGGCTGGCAGATGATTCGGTGGTCCAGACGACGTCTCCGGTAGGCGAAGACATCGACGAGCCGGGGCTTCGCGCTTCGGCGATCAGCCGGAGCGTGGCGGACGCCTACCAGCACCACCGGCTGATGGTCGACGGTCGCGCCGGCGCGCACGGGCAGCCGCGAGGCATGCACAGCATGGGCGACCACCTGCGTAACGATGCAGACTACCGGCGCCGCTTCGCCCGCCGCTACCTTCGCCGCGCGTTGATCACACGGCGGCTGCTTCCCGCCGGGCTGGCCGTCGTCCTCGCCCTCGTGATGCTCTCCTGGATCGTGCCCGGCCTGCTGACTCAGTAGGCGCGGGCGAAGAGGACGCGCCGCTCCGACGGTCGGCCGTCGACGAGGCACTTGCCGGCCTCGGCCGGCGAGTCGAACGGGATCACGCGGATGGTCGCGCCGGTGTCGGCGTTGATCTGCTTCTCGCAGGTGCCGTCGCCGCACCAGTGGGCCATGATGAAACCACCCTGCTCGTCGAGCGTCTGCTTGAACTTGTCGTACGAGTCGACGTGGTGGGTGTTCGCCGTCCGGAAGTCGACCGCCCGCTGGAAAAGGTGAGCCTGATAGTCGGCCAGCCGGCGCGGAAGCTCCCGCGCCAGTGCGTCGAGCGGCAGCGGCTCCTTCACCCGATCGACGCGCCGCACGAGCACGGCCTGGCCGGCGGCCACGTCGCGCGGACCGACCTCCAGCCGGAAGGGCACGCCGCGCAGCTCCCAGTGGTTGAACTTGAAGCCGGGCGACTCCTCGCGCCAGTCGGCCTTCAGACGGAGCGGGCCAGAGGCGGTCTGGACGTCCGACAGCGAGCGCTCCAGCCGATCGACGGACTCGGCCACCGCCAGGCGCTCCTCCTCCCTGCGGAAGATGGGCACGATCGCCACCTGTACCGGCGCGACGTTGGGTGGCAGGACCAGGCCCGAGTCGTCCCCGTGGGCCATGATCGTCGCGCCGACCATCCGCGTCGAGAAGCCCCATGAGGTGCCGTAGGGCGCCTTCTGCTGGTTGTCGCGGTCGAGGAAGTTGATGCCGGCGGCGCGCGCGAAGTTCTGACCGAGCATGTGGCTGGTGCCCGCCTGCAGCGCCCTGGTGTCGCGCATCATCGCCTCGATGGCATGGCTGTAGACCGCCCCGGGGAAGGTCTCGTTGCGCGACTTGACGCCCTTGATCACCGGGATGGCCAGCCACTCCTCGCTGACCGCGCGGTAGGCCTCGAGGCCGGTGGCGACCTCCTCCGCCGCCTCCTCCTCGGTGGCGTGGAAGGTGTGCGCCTCCTGCCACAGGAACTCGGCGGTGCGCAGGAAGAGGCGCGTGCGCAGCTCCCAGCGCACGACGTTGTTCCACAGGTTGAGCAGCAGCGGCAGGTCGCGGTACGACTGGATCCAGTCCTTGACGACCTCGGCGATGAGCGCCTCGCTGGTGGGGCGGATGGCGAGCCACTCGTTGAGGTCCTCGCCACCGGCGCGGGTGACCCACGCCACCTGCGGGTCGAAGCCCTCGACGTGCTCGGCCTCCTTCTCGAGCAGTGAGCGCGGCACGAAGAGCGGGAAGTAGACGTTGCTGTGGCCGGTCCGCTTGATGTGCCGGTCCAGCTCGTCACGCATCGACTCCCAGATGGCGTAGCCGTAGGGGCGGATGACCATGCAGCCGCGGACGGGCGAGTAATCGGCCAGCTGGGCGCGCAGTACGACGTCGTTGTACCAGCCGGGGAAGTCCTCCGACTGGCGCGTGATCGACGTGACGAACTTCTCGCTGGTCTCGGTGGACACGTCCTTGGTCTCGCTGGGCACGACGGCTTCCGGCGCGCTGGGCCTGTACGGGGCCGTAATCCTAGCGCACGCTGGGCGGTGGTTCGCTGGTTGTTGGCTGCGGCAGGCGGGGCCGCCGACGGTACGCGCCTCCTCGGCTACTGCCAAAAGTGCCACGATGTGCACTTCGTGCCGGCGGACGGCTGGCAATCTCCCGCAGATGGACTCCCCTCGGCACATTTGAGGGCACCCGGCGCTCCGCCGGGCGCACCGAGTCACCGATTCGGCACTTTTGGCGGTTGGCCGCGGGCCTGGTCAGTCCTGCCTGATGTCAACCAAGGTTGGCGCAGCGTCGGCGCCGACGAGCCGGTAGTGCTCGACGCTCAGCTCGCGGCGGATGAGGTAACGGTCGTCCTCGGGGTAGAAGACGGCACGCGAGATGTCATCGCCGGCGAAGCCGCGGATCGCCTCCTCCGACTCCCAGAAGCTGAGCGTGACGAACTCCGCCTCGCCGTCGACCTCGCGCCAGAGCACCCACGCGCCGGCATTGCCGGGCGTCGAGCGGTATTCGGCCAGGCCGGTACGCTGGAGGTAGCCAACGTACGCCTCGGCGTGCTCCAGGCGGGTCGCCCCCCGCCAGATGCGCGCGATCATCGCGTCTCCTTCTCCCAATTGGCGAATGCGTGGCCGATCATAGCCACCTGCGAAGGAGGGTCAAATGGTTGACGACAGGAGCCTTCGGCGGCTCGAAGAGCTGGCGGCGGTGGCCGTCTGGGACGGCATCCGCGCCAGGCGCGTGGTCGGCGAGCGATCGATGTTCGCCGTCGTGGAGCTGGAGCCCAATGCGCTCGTGCCCGAGCACCGTCACCCGCACGAGCAGCTGGGCATCGTGCTCTACGGCCGCGGCCGCTTCCGGGTGGGCAGCGAGGTGATGGACGTCAGCCCCGGCTCGACCTGGCGCATCCTCGCCGACGTGCCGCACGAGCTGCAGGTCGGGCCCGAAGGCGCGCTCGTCATCGACGTGTTCGCCCCGCCACGCGAGGACTGGGACGAGCTGCCCCTCGCCGACGACCGTCCGCCGCTGTGGCCGGAAGCCGACCCGCAAGCCGGCCCGGGGCACGACTAGGATCCAGCGACCCTATCGCCCAGCCGCCGTCGCGCGACCGCCCGATAGCTCTCGACGACCCAGTCGCGCAGGACCTCGTAGGGCATGCCCGCCCCGAACCTGACCGTCACCCAGCCCGACCGGCCCAGCCCGTAGGCGGTCGGCGTGACGCCCTCCTGGGCGAGAGCGAGCGGTTGCGACTCGGGCAGCTTGACGCTCATTCCCGGATCCGCCGAGCCGTCGCCGCCGAGGAACACGAACACCTTGCCGCGGACCTTGGCCACGCTCTCGCCCCACGGGTGGTCCTCGTATGCCTCGGGCAGGCTGAGCGCGTACTCGCGCAGCCGTGATCGCATCGCCGCCGGCGTCACCGATTGACCGCCGCGCCTCCGTAGCGCCGCTCGACGTAGTCGTCGAGGATCTCGATGAACTCCCGGACCAGCCCCTCCCCGCGGAGAGTGGTGCGCAGCGCGCCGTCGACGAACACCGGTGCGACGGGCTCTTCGAAGGTGCCCGGCAGCGAGATGCCGATGTCGGCGTGCTTCGACTCGCCCGGCCCGTTGACGACGCAGCCCATGACCGCCACGCGCATCTCCTCGACTCCCGGGTAGCGCTCGGACCAGGCCGGCATCTGCGCGCGCAGGTAGTCCTGGATCTGCTGCGCCATCTCCTGGAAGAACGTGCTCGTCGTGCGGCCGCAGCCGGGGCACGCCGAGACCTGCGGCGTGAACGAGCGTAGCCCCAGCGACTGGAGGATCTGCTGGCCGACCTGCACCTCCTCCGTCCGATCGCCGCCGGGCGCCGGCGTCAGCGACACGCGGATGGTGTCGCCGATCCCCTCCTCGAGCAG
>CAYRMQ010000045.1:0-15668 GCA_964425305.1 uncultured Anaerolineaceae bacterium
ATCGCGGCCGAAGTACGAAACTGCACCCGCTGCCCCCTCCATGCTCAGCGCACCACGGCCGTGCCCGGCGAGGGTCACGCCGACACGGAGGTCGTCTTCGTGGGCGAGGGGCCGGGCTACAACGAGGACCGCGAGGGCAGGCCGTTCGTCGGCGCCGCCGGCAACCTGCTTAACGAGCTGATCGGCGCCATCGGCTGGCGGCGCGAGGACGTCTTCATCACCAACGTCGTCAAGTGCCGCCCGCCGGCCAATCGCGACCCGGCGCCGGACGAGATTGCCGCCTGCGCGCCGTTCCTGCGCCGCCAGCTGGCCGTCCTCGACCCGGCCGTCGTGGTCACGCTGGGGCGCCACTCGCTGCAGACGTTCATGCCCGGCGAGCGGATCGGCGGCGCGCACGGCACGTTCCGGCCGGTCGACCCGCAGACCGGCGCTGCCAACGCGCTGGCCTACGCGATGTACCACCCCGCCGCCGCTCTCCGCCAGAACAGCCTGCGCGAGACGATGCTGCTCGACATGGCCGGGTTGCCGGAGACGCTGCTGAAGGCACGCGAAAGCCGGGCCCAGGCTGTCCAGCCGCAGCCGACCGACAACACCGGCGTCCAGGCGACCGACGAGGTGGCCAGGCAGCCGACCGATAACTCCCTAGGCCAGCCGACCGACAACCCCGCCGGCCAGCCGACCGAGCCACCGGTCCAGCCGACCGACCAGCCGGTCGGCGATCTACAGCCCGTCGCCGCCGGTGCCGGCGACCCCGACGACCAGATGGAGCTCTTCTGATGGCCGGCCAGCGCCAGCCTCGCCCGGCCGAGCCGACCGACATCCTGCGCATCCTGCCGCTCGGCGGCGTCGGCGAGATCGGCAAGAACATGTACGTCTTCGAGTACGGCGACGAGATCGTCGTCATCGACGCCGGCCTGATGTTCCCGGAGGAGGAGATGTTCGGCATCGACCTCGTCGTGCCCGACGTGACCTACCTCCGTGAGCGGCGCGAGAAGGTCAAGGCGTTCCTGATCACCCATGCCCACGAGGACCACGTCGGCGGGCTGCCCTACGTGCTGCCGTATTTCCCGGGCGTGCCGATCTACGCCTCGACGCTGGCGCGCGGCCTGCTGGGCAGCAAGATCAAGGAACACAAGCTGACCAACAACCCGCTGCGCGCGCTGGAGGCCGGCCAGACGGTCGAGCTCGGCGTCTTCTCCGCGACCGCCTTCCGCATCGGCCACTCGATCCCCGACGCGATGGGCATCGCCCTGCGCACGCCGGCCGGGCTGGTCGTCCACACTGGCGACTTCAAGTTCGACCACACGCCGGTCGACGGCAAGATGTCGGACATCCACGCGCTGGCCGAGTTCGGGCGCGAGGGCGTGCTCTGCCTGCTGTCCGACTCGACGCGCGCCGAGAGCCCGGGCTACACGCCCTCGGAGCGGACGGTGGGCGAGGCGTTCCGCGGCATCATGGAGGGCCTCGACGGGCGCGTCATCGTGGCCACCTTCGCCAGCAACATCGCGCGCATCCAGCAGGTCTTCGACGCCGCCGCCACGTTCAGGCGCAAGGTCTCGGTCATCGGCCGCTCGATGGAGCAGAACGTCCGCATCGCCACCGATTTGGGCTACCTGACGTATCCAGACGACCAGTTCGTGCCGAAGGATCGCCTGCGCGACATCCCCGACGCCCAGCTGTGCATCGCCACGACGGGCGCCCAGGGAGAGCCGATGGCCGGCCTGGCGCGGATGGCCAACCGCGATCATCGCTGGGTAGAGATTGCACCGGGCGATACCGTCATCGTCAGCGCCAGCCCGATCCCCGGCAACGAGGAAACTGTCGGGCGGACGATCGACAACCTCTTCAAGGTCGGCGCCAATGTGTTCTACCACGACATCAAGCGCGCCCACGTGTCGGGCCACGCCAGCCAGGAGGAGCTGAAGCTGATGCTCAACCTGACCCGGCCGCGCTACTTCATCCCGATGCACGGCGAGTTCCGCATGCTCGTCCAGCACGGCAAGCTGGCCGGCGAGCTGGGCGTGTCGCCGGAGAACATCTTCATCATCGAGAACGGCCAGCCGATCGAGTTCCTGCCCGACGGCTCGGCGCGCCGCGGCGCGCCGGTCGAGGCGGGCTACGTCTTCGTCGACGGCCTGTCCGTCGGCGAGGTCGGCGACATCGTGCTCCGCGACCGGCGGGCGCTGGCCAACGACGGCATGTTCCTCGTCGTCGTCACCGTCGACAAGCAGAGCGGCCGGTTGATCGGCCAGCCCGAGATCGTGACGCGCGGCTTCATCGCCGGCGAGGACGACCCGCTGCTCAAGAGCGCGCGTGACCGTGTCGTAACGGCGATCACGACGCCGGGCGACCACACCAGCGAGATCGGCCTGCTCAAGGCCCAGATCAAGGACAGCCTGTCGGCCTACCTCTACGAGCGCACCAAGCGTCGGCCGATGGTCTTCCCGGTCGTGGTCGAGGTCTAGCCGGTGGCCCAGCGCAGGCGCAGCACGACCTCCGGCAGCCGCACCGGCAACCGCAGCGGCGGCAGCCGCGCGCGCTCGCAGGCGCGGCGCACGCGACGTGGCATCGGCCTGCCGCCGGACATCGCCCGCTCGCTGCTCGGGCTCGTGCTGCTCGTCATCGGCGCCGTCACGCTCATCGCGCTGCTGCTGCCAGAGGCGGGCATCCTCAACCGCTACGTGACCGACGTCCTGCGGCCGGCTTTCGGGCAGGGCGCCTGGCTGCTCGCCGTCCTGCTGCTCGTGGCGGGCGCCTTCGTCGAGCGCGCGCCGAAGGTCGGCCATGGCTGGAGCATCACCGCCGTCGGCGGGCTGGTGGTGTTCATCGGCGGCCTGGGCATGATCCACCTCGTGTGGGGCGGCGGCGGCGCGCCGGCGCAGCTGCGCGAGGGGGGAGGGGCGCTCGGTCACGCCCTATCGGCGCTGCTCAGCGACCTGCTGTCGCCGCCGGGTGCCTTCGTCGTCCTGCTCGGGCTCATCGTCGGCGGCCTGATCCTGCTGCTCAACGTCACCCTCATCGGGCTGCTCCGGCCGGTGACCGGCGGCGGCCGGCTGCTGGCGACGGCGATCAGCACGCCCGCCCGGGCAGTCGCCGAGAGCGCCGCGCGCCGCGCCGACGACGGTCGCCGGCCTGAGGCGCGCGGCCGTGACGACGGTGGCGATCGACGGCAGGTGACGGCCGTGCCGGTCATCACCGAGGCCACCGGCCAGGCCAGCGAGCTGCCCTCGCCGCTACCCAGCCCGGCGCCGGTCAGCCAGACCGTCTGGTCGGCGAGCCAGGCCGGCCAGACGGCGACCCGCCCGGCGGCCGTCGCTGTCGCCACGCCGGCCGACGAGGAGGAGGCCGACGCCTCGGCCACGCCCGCTGACCAGCCGTGGGAGCTGCCCACGCTCGACCTGCTCGAGGCGTCGGCGCCGCCGGCGCCCGGCCAGCGCCTCGACCACGCGCGCAACGTCCGCATCATCGAGGAGAAGCTGCGCTCGTTCCAGATCCCGGCCACCGTTACCGGCACCAACACCGGCCCGGTCGTGACGCAGTACGAGGTGCGCCCCGACGCGCGCGTCAAGCTGTCGCGCATCGAGGCCCTCGCCGACGACCTGGCGATGGCGCTCGCCGCGCGCTCGATCCGGATCGAGGCGCCCATACCGGGCCGCGACGTGGTCGGCATCGAGATCCCCAACCACGCCAGCGAGATCGTCGGCTTCCGCGACCTGCTCGAGGACTCGGGCATGCTCGAGGCGACGAGCAAGCTGACCTTCGCCCTCGGCCGCGACGTGTCGGGCCGTGCGTATGCCGTCGACCTGGCCAAGATGCCGCACCTGCTCATCGCCGGCGCGACCGGCTCGGGCAAGAGCGTCTGCGTCAACGCGCTCATCACCAGCCTGCTGATGCGTGCCCGCCCGGACGAGCTGCGCGTGGTCCTGATCGACCTCAAGCGCGTCGAGCTGTCGGCCTACCAGGCGCTGCCGCACCTGCTGACGAACGTCATCGTCGAGGCCAATCACGCACGCTCGGCGCTGAGCTGGGCGGTCAACGAGATGGAGGAGCGCTACAAGCTGCTGGCCAGGCGCGGCGAGCGCAACATCGCCGCTTTCAACGCCAGCCCGCGCGTAGAGCCCGACGCGCGCCTGCCCTTCATCGTCATAGTCATCGACGAGCTGGCCGACCTGATGATGCGCGAGGGTCGCAAGATCGAGGACCCGGTCGTCAAGCTGGCGCAGAAGGCACGGGCGGTGGGCATCCACCTGGTGCTCGCCACGCAGCGACCGAGCGTCAACGTGGTGACCGGCCTGATCAAGGCCAACGTGCCCAGCCGCATCGCCTTCGCCATGGCCTCCAACGTCGACTCGCGGACGGTGCTCGACGCGCCCGGTGCGGAAGACCTCATCGGTCGCGGCGACATGCTCTATCAGCCGGCCGACCTGCCGCGGCCGGTGCGCCTGCAGGGTGTCTTCGTGAGCGACGCCGAGGTCCGCGCCGTGACAGACTTCTGGCGCGAGCAGGCGCCGCACGACTTCTACGACGCGGCGCTACTCGAGGCGGACCAGGAGGAGGGGGGCGAAGGTGGCCAATTCGCCTGGCTGGCCAGGCTGGCCGAAGACGACATGACGCCGCGCGCGGCGGAGCTCGTGCTGCAGACGGGCAAGGCCAGCACGTCGATGATGCAGACGAAGCTGAAGATCGGCTTCAACCGCGCGACGCGAGTGATGGACGAGCTCGAGCGCTTCGGCATCGTCGGGCCGCTGGACCCCCGTAACCCGGCTGTTCCGCGGCAGGTCTACGGGCCCGATAACTGGTTGCGCGGTCCTTTGGATATAGACGATGAGGATTGATGTAGATAGTCAGGTTGGTGCATGGATGACCGCGCCGAGAACGCGTAGACTTCGGTAGGCGCGTGAGGGACCGCGTGGCCCATGCCGCACGAGAGTTGGGGATTCGAGCGAGGCGATGACTGCTCGCCACCATATTCGCATCGGTAATCGTCGCCTCGGTCGCGAGCGCGCGGCGATCGACGCCACCCCCGCGCCGCCGCTGGGCGAGGTCCTCCAGCTCGCCCGCGAGCGCAAGGGCGTCGACCTCTACCGCGCCGAGCGCGACACCAAGATTCGGCTGAAGTACCTCGCCGCGCTCGAGGACGGCCACTTCGACGAGCTGCCCGCGCCGGTCTACACCAAGGGCTTCCTGCGCAACTACGCGATCTACCTGGCGCTCGACCCGGAGGAGGTCCTCCAGCGCTGGCGCGAGGAGATGATCCAGCTGCAGGGCCGCCGTGCCATGCGCACCGTCGTCACGCCGCCGCCGCGCCCCATCGCCGCCCCCCGCCGCGGCCCGACGATCAGCGCCGGCTGGCTGATGGCCGTGCTGGTGATGCTGGCGGTGGTCGGCTTCGTCGCCTACATCGGCATGCAGTTGATGCGCTTCGCCGAGACTCCGGCGGTGACCCTCACCGATCCGCCGAGCCTGGTCAGCCAGGTCAACGCCGACAGCATCCTCTTCGCCGGTGTCGCCGGCCCGGGCGCGATGGTCAACATCCACGGGCCCGACGGCATGCTGCTGACCGCGGCGGCCGATCACGATGGCAACTGGTCGAAGGAGGTTCCGCTGGCGCCCGGCCAGAACGACTTCACGGTCGTCGCCAACGATCCGGTCACGCGGCGCGACTCGCCGTCGCTGCAGGTCATCATCACCGTCCCGCTCGCCGCCGCCACGCCGAGTCCCTCGCCCGATGGTCCGCTCGCCGGCCAGCTGCGCCTGACCGTGTCGTCGCCGGCCGACGGAGCGACCTTCGAGAACAGTGACGTGACCGTCAGTGGCACGTCGAGCGGCACGCGTGTCTCGATCGCGGCGACGCCGCTCGACGCCACCGGCGCGCCGGTCTCGCCCGCGCCGGCGGAGCCGCCCGCGGAGCCGCCGGCCGAAGGCGACGATGAGTCGCCGGCGCCGTCGCCGGCCGCCGACGCCGGCCGGACGGCCGAGCTGACCGTCCCGCCGGGCGGCGCTTTCTCGCACACGCTGTCGCTGCCGCCGGGCGACTGGGAGATCGTCGTCACGGCCTACAGCAGCGGCCTGCAGCCGGTCAGCCAGCGGCGGACGGTGACCGTCAGCCAGGCCGACACGATGGTGCTCGTGCTCGAGGCGACGCGCGGCAACTCGTGGCTGCGCATCGTGCCCGATGGCACCGTCATGCGCGGCTGGGGCGGGCCGACCCTCCGACGCGGCTCGAGTGTGACGGTCACCGCGACCGAGGAGATCTGGCTGCGGACGGGGAATGCGGGCGTCCTGCGCGTGACGCTCAGCGGCGTCGACCTGGGCTTCCTCGGGCAGCGCGGCGAGGTGGCCAACTGGATCATCCGGCCCGGCATGGAGCCTCAGCGGACGACCGAAACACGCTGAGCGCGGTGGACGAGCTGGACGGCCTGGTCGCGCTGGCCGGGCGCGTCAAGGCGGCGCTGGCCGATCCGCAACGGACAATCTCGACGGCTGAATCATGCACCGGCGGGCTGCTCGGCCACGTGCTGACCGAGATCCCCGGCATCAGCCCTCACTACGCCGGCGGTATCGTCAGCTACAGCGACGCGCTGAAGGAGGCCGAGCTCGGCGTCAGCGGGCACGTCCTGCGCCGTCACGGGGCGGTCTCGGCACAGGCGTGCGTGGCAATGGCCGCCGGCGCGCGGCGGCGCTACGGCACGGACGTGGCGGTGGCGATCACCGGCATCGCCGGCCCGGACGGCGGCACGCCCGGCAAGCCGGTCGGGCTGACGTACGTCGCCGTCGCCGACGCGGACGGCAGCGACGTTCGCCGCCACCTGTGGCACGGCGACCGCCACGCCAACAAGGTGGCCAGCGCCCGCGCCGCGCTGGAGCTGCTCGTCGAGCGCCTGGGCGCGGCGTGACCCGGGCAGCCGCCGACGTTGGGCGGGGGCTGGAACCGGCACGCGGCGCGCGCCCGATCCGCGCCGGCGAGCGCATCCACGTCGTGGGCGCTGCCGGCGCGGGCGCGTCGGCGGCGGCATTGCTGGCGCATCGCGCCGGCGCGCTGGTGAGCGGCTGCGACGCGGGCGGGCCGTCGCCCTACACGCCGGCACTGGAGGCGGCCGGCATCTCTCTGGCGTGGCGCCATTCCGCCGAGCACGTCGAGGGAGACGGCGACCAACGACCGCAGCGGCTGGCCGTGACGAAGGCGCTGACTGCGGTCGCGCCCGACCATCCCGAGCTCGTCGCCGCCCGTCAACGGGGCATCCCGGCCGAGGCATGGCAGCAGCTGGTGGCCGACGCGGCGGCGACCGCCGGCCAGCGGCTGGTGGCGGTCGCCGGCACGCACGGCAAGTCGACGACGTCGGGCTGGCTGGTCCACCTGCTGGTGACCTGCGGCCGCGATCCGTCGGCGTTTGTCGGCGCGCGGCTGGAGGGCGGGTTGAGCGGCGGCGTGCCGGCCACGGCGCGGTGGGGCGGCGGCGATGCATTCGTCGTCGAGGCCGACGAGTACGCCGGCAACTTCGACCCGTACCGGCCGCAGCTGGCGCTGCTGCTCAACGTCGAGTGGGACCATCCCGACGTCTTCGCCGACGAGGCGGCCGTCGTCGACGCGTTCGCCGGCTGGCTGCGCCGCGCGGCGGACGCTGGTGGGCGCCCGGCGCTCGTCGCCAACGTGGGCAGCGCCGGCGTGCGCGCCGTACTCGAATCACTCGGGGAGTGGCCGGGAACCGTGCTGCGTGTGGGCCTCGACGTCGCCCAGCCGGTGGACGTCGCCGGCCGGTTGGAGTCGGGGCCGGGCGGAGCGTCTCGGCTGATCGTCGGTGGCGGCAATGCGGAGCGCGTCTTCGACCTGGCGCTGGCCGGCCGCCACAACGCCGAGAACGCGCTGGCGGTGATCGGAGCGGCGCGCGTCCTCGACGTGCCGGAGGATGCCCTGCGCGCCAGCCTGGCCGGCTTCGCCGGCGTCGGCCGGCGTCTCGAGCTGAAGGGCGAGCCCGGCGGCGTGACCGTGCTCGACGACTACGGCCATCACCCGACCGCGATCGGTCGCACCCTCGAGGCCGTTCGCCAGCGCTACCCGGGACGCCGCGTGTGGGCCGTCTACGAGCCGCTGACCTACCACCGCACGGCGCACATGCTCGACCAGTTTGCGACCGTGCTCGCCAGCGCCGATCGTGTGGCCGTCGCCGACATCTGGGCCGGCCGCGACCCGGACACGACCGTCACCAGCGCCGCCGCCCTGGCCGAGGCGGTTCGTCGAGCGGGTGGACCGGGCGCGCTGGCGACGGGCAGTGTGGAGCAGACGGCCGACCACCTCGCCCGTGAGGTCGAGCCGGGCGACGTCGTGCTGGTCATGGGCGGCGGCCGCTCGTACGTCATCGCCGAGCGGCTGGTCGAGTTGCTGCGCGGAGGCAGGCGCGGCTGAGGCGCGCGCGATGCGTCATCGCCGTCAGCCGCGGAGGCGACTCCACAGGCGCAGCTCGATCTCGTCGGCCAGCGACACGGCAACGTCGCCGGCGAAGCGACCGACCAGCCGCCCGAGCAGAGGCCGGCGCATCTGGACCACCGCCGGCCGCGGCGGCACGTGCGCCAGCCGCGCCGCGATCTCGACGGCGCGCTCGATGTCGCCGATCTCGTCGACGAGGCCCAGCTCGGCCGCCTGCCCGCCCAGCCAGACCTCGCCGGTGGCAAGCTCGCGGGCACGCTCCGGCTCCAGCCGTCGCCTGTCGGCTATGCGTGCGATGAACTGCTCGTAGATGGCGTCGACGATGGCCCGCTCCTTCTCGGCCTCAGCCTCCGACTCCGGCCGCCAGAGAGCGCCCATGCCCTTTAGTCGGCCGGCCGTATGCTCGGAGACGTCGATGCCGAGCCTGTCGAGGAGCTTTGGCAGCCGCGGCGAGACGTTGATCACGCCGATCGAGCCGACGATCGCCATCGGGCTGGCCACGATGGTGCGTGCCGTCACGGCCGCGAGATAGGCGCCCGAGGCGCCCGTGCCGGTGATGGCCGCGACGAGCGGCTTCTCGGCGGCCAGCCTCTCGAGGGCCAGGTAGAGCCGGTCCGACGCCGTCGCCGCGCCGCCCGGCGAATCGACGTCGAGCACCGCCGCCGGGAAGCGACGGGACTCACGCACGCGCCGGGCGAGCTCGGTCCACTCGGCGATCCTGGCCGCGCCGAGGATCGGACCGTGGAGACGCAGCACTGCCACCCTCCCCGCCGGCGTCAGCGTCGGCAGGCCGGGCAGGAGGCGCGAGAGGATGCCGGCCGCGCGACCGAGACGCGTCAAGCGGCCTCCACCGGCACGCGCGGCGTCACGCACCGTTTGTCGAGTGCCATGCCGAGAGGTTGCTCGAAGCCGGCTCGTCGGTGCGGGAGAGCGGGCCAGACGGGCCTTTCAATTGCGGTATTAGTGGCGCGCTCCCGTCGGAGCGGCTGGGGCAGACGACCCTCCAACCCTGCCGTTTGAAGTGAACATCCGGTCGCGGCGGTGCGCCCGTGCGGGAAGTACACGCTCCCCATCGGCGCGGGGCCGCTCGTGGAGTGCACGATTCCGTGTCATTCGGATTCTCGTCGCTATGACCGGCGCCTGAGCCCGGCTCGGGCGACGAGCCGGGCGTTTCGGGAGGCAGGTGTTCGCTTCAAGCGGATTCGTGCAGGGCAGAGCGATGGGGCGGACGCCCGGCGGCGGGGCGACACGTGGCCGCGCCGCTAGACTCTGCCCATGCCACCGCTCAGCCACGGCGATGCGCAGGATCTGCTCGACACGTTCAAGCGGGGCTGGGAGACGCGCGATCCGGACACAATCGTGGGCCTCTTCCGCGAGGACGCCGACTACCGGGCGCATCCCTTCGAGGAGCCGCTGCTGGGCAGCAACGCCATCCGCGCGCGCTGGAACGAGATCGCCGCGACGCAGGCACACGTCGATTTCGAACCGGAGCGCATCTGGGTCAGCGGCAGTACGGTGCTCGCCAGCTGGCATGCCGCCTTCACCCGCCGGGCCAATGGCCAGCGCGTCAGGCTGCGCGGCTTCATGACGCTCGAGCTCGACGACGACGGGTCGGTCTGGCGCCTGCGCCAGTGGCCACTGGAGCAGATCGTCGGCATCGACTCGACGTTCCGGCCCGAGCGGGACGCCGATTGAGAGGCCGCCGAGTGGAACAGACAGCAGCACGGGAAGAGACAGGAGCACGGGAAGTGAGGGCAGCACATGGCAGGTGACGTCTCATTCGACGTGGTCAGCGATTTCGATCGCCAGGAGCTGGTCAACGCGCTCGACCAGGCCCGCCGCGAGATCGCCACGCGCTACGACTTCAAGGGCTCACGCACCGAGCTCGAGCTGGGCAAGGACGAGATCGTCCTGCGCGCCGACACGGAGGCGCGGGCACGCGCCGTGCGCGACCTGCTCGAGAGCAAGGCCATCCGGCGCGGCCTGTCGCTCAAGATCTTCGACTGGGGCACGATCGAGGAAGCCGGCGGCAACACCGTCCGCCAGCGCGTCGGCCTGCGCCGCGGCCTGCCCGAGGACCTGGCCAGGAAGATCAGCAAGCTGATCCGCGACGAGTTCCCCAAGACCAAATCGCAGATCCAGGGCGACGCCGTCCGCGTCAGCGGCAAGAGCAAGGACGAGCTGCAGCGGGTCATCGGCCGCCTGCGCCAGGAGGGCGAGGGCTATCCGGTGGCGCTGCAGTTCGTCAACTACCGCTAGGCGCGCCGATGATGCCCAACGACCGCGTCGTGCGCGCGGTGATGATCGTCATCGTCGTCTTCGTCATCCTCGGCCTGATCCTGAGCGCGGTCCGGTTCCCGGTCTGAGCGTGGCCAGCGCCGACGACCAGTCACGCCGGCCGGCGACGGTCAGCAGCCTGCTGGCGCAGAGCCTCGCGCGGGCCGGCGTGGAGGTCGCCTTCACCGTGCCCGGCGAGAGCTTCCTCGGTCTGCTCGACGCGCTGCCGGAAGCCGGCATCCGCGTCGTCGCCACGCGCCACGAGGGCGGCGCCGCCTTCATGGCCGAGGCGGCCGCCCAGTTCAGCGGTCGGCCGACCGCCTGTCTCGGGACGCGCGCCGTGGGGGCGTCCAACCTGGCCATCGGTATCCACACGGCCCGCCAGAACTCGACGCCGGTCGTTGCCCTGATCGGCCAGGTCGAGCGCGCGTCGCAGGGGCGCGAGGCCTTCCAGGAGGTGGACCTCGCCGGCTCGTTCGGGCGTCTCGCGAAGTGGTCGGCCGAGCTGCGCCAGGCCGGCGACGCTGCGCGGCTGGTGGGGGAAGGCCTGCGCACGATGGCCGGCGGGCGCCCCGGGCCGGTGCTCCTGGCCCTGCCCGAGGACCTGCTCGACGAGCCGACCGACGCCGAGCTTCCCGACGTCAGCCCGGCCAGCCCGCAGCCGCCCGACGAGGCGGCCGTGGCCGAGATCGTCGAGCTCCTGGGCGGCGCTCGGCGGCCGCTGATCCTGGCCGGCGGCGGCGTGTTGCGGGCGGCCGCCAGCAACAGCCTGGTCAGGCTGGCCGAGCGGCTGAGCGTGCCCGTCATGTCGGCCTGGCGCCGGCCCGACGTCTTTCCCAACGACCACCGGCTGTACCTCGGCATGACCGGCTACGGCGCCGCTTCGACGGTCCTGCCGCGGCTGCTGGAAGCGGACGCGCTGCTCGTGCTCGGCTGCCGGCTGAGCGAGCCGGCCAGCTTCGGCTACCGCGTGCCGGCCGACGGCACACGCTGGGCGCACGTCGACCTCGAGCCGCGCGTCGAGGAGCGCGCCGGCCTGCCCGCGGCGGACATGGCGCTTGCCGCCGGCGCCGCCGAGTTCCTCGGGGCGGCGCTGGAGGTCGCCGGCGGCGCCGCGGCGGGTGCGTCGGTACGCGCCGAGCAGCTGGCCGCCGACCGTGCCGCGTACCTCGAGGCGAGCACGCTCGACGTCGGCGAGGACTGGCGCGGGCCGGGCATCCACCCTGGGCGGACGGTCGCCACGCTCCAGCGCGTGCTGCCGCGCGACGCCGTGCTGACGACCGATGCCGGCAACTTCGGGCTGTGGCCGGCGCGCGGGTACCGCTTCACCCAGCCGCGGACGTTCCTCGGCCCGACGTCGGGGGCGATGGGTTACGGCCTGCCGGCGGCCATCGCCGCCAGCCTCTGCGCCCCGCAGCGGAAGGTCGTGGCGATGTGCGGCGACGGCGGCTTCGCGATGACGATGGCCGAGCTGGAAACGGCGGTTCGCGTCGGCGCCACGCCGGTCGTGCTCGTCTTCGACAACCGCCGCTACGGCACGATCTCGATGCACCAGCAGCGCGAAGGCCGGGCCGCCGTCGCGACCGAGTTGGGGCCGATCGACTTCGCGACGCTGGCGCGCGCGTGCGGCGCGCAGGGCGGCCGGATCACGCGCGACGCCGAGTTCGAGCCGGCGCTGCGCGACGCGCTGGGCGCCGGCCGACCGGCGGTGCTCCACCTGGAGATGGATCCGCGCTGGGTCACACCGGACGTGTTTGGAGCGTGACGCCTGCTCGTTGTGCGGCCGGCGGCCGCGCTCAGCCCGCGCGCGGGATCGGCCGCTCCATCGCCAGCGCGCCGTAGACCCGGCCCGACTCGGCGTCGGGCCCGGCGGGCATCATCCTGAAGCCGATCCGCTCGTAGAAGCGGATCGCGTCGACGTTGCCGTCGATGACCCACAGCACGACGCGCTCCGCGCCCCAGCCGCGGCCCCAGTCCTCGACGGCCTGGACGAGGACTCGGCCGGCGCCCTGCCGGCGCGCCTCCGGCGTGACCCACATCGAGAAGAGTAGGCAGTCGGAGGGCGGCCGGCGACGGCCCTGCACGAGACCAACTGCCCGGCCGGCGCTGCGCGCGATGAACCATGCCCGCCGTTCACCGCTGCTCGATGCCCGCGCCGTCGCCATCCAGTCGCGGTCGCCGGTGACGCCGGCCTCCTCGAAGCGCTGGCCGAAAGCCTCAGGAGAGTCGGTCAGGCTGGCCAGGCGCAACTCGCGCAGGAGTCGCCAGTCGCCGGCCGTGATGCGTCTGACCTCGACGCTGCGCCTGACGTCGACCACTCCGCGCCTCCCTTCTCCGCACCTCGTCCCGGCGAGGCAGGGTACCACCTGAGCCGCGTGACCCCTGCCGCGGCTGCCGGTCGGTGGCCTTCCGGCTGGTCGGCGGCGGGTCGGTTCGCGGTCCAGCGCCTTCGCCAGAGGCGGGGAGGCCTCTTCTGTCGCCGCCGTCGGATGACCGGCAGCGTGGGTGCCGCGGGCCTCGCAGCCGTTGCCAGCGCGCGCCACAACCCCGGCTCCACGAAGAGCGGTGGGACCATCGGCCCATCGCCTCGGTACCGCCGATTGGCCGATCCTGCTCAGGCAACGGCACGAATCGGAAGAGGGAGAGCCGGCAACGAAGGTGGCGACGACGGCTGTTCGAGGCGGTCGCGGGGCGCGGCGGCCGATGCTCCTGGCCCTTGTCTACGGCAGCTTCCTGGTGCTCATCGGCACGCTCGCGACGGCGCTGGCCGTGCTCGTCACGGCGCACTTCTCGGCGGCGATCCTCAACACCAGCGTGGCCCACGACCGGGCGCTGGTGCGCCTGTGGGCCGACTCCTACCTGCGCCTCGACGACGTCACCGGCGCGCCCGAGAACGAACGGCTTGCCGAGCTGCAGGGCGGGTTGGCCACGCTCGTTGAGCGCGGCGGCATGCTGCACATCCGCCTGCACCGCGCCGACGGCAGCCTCTTCCTGGCAGATCGCCCGGACGCCTCCGCCACCGCCGGCTCGGCCTGGCCCGAGTTCGCCTCGGCCGCGGGCGGAAGGCCAGCGGCCCAGTTGCTGGGTGCCGGCACGGACGCCGACCTGCTGGCCGCGTCTCCGCCCAGCGTCCTGCGTGAGTTTCTGCCGCTGATGACGGGGGCCGGCGACGTGGCCGCCGTCGCCGTCGTGTGGCGCGACGCGTCGCCGATCGTCCGCCAGCTGGAGGCGACACGTAACGACGTCCTCCTGCTGACCTCGTCGGCCGCCCTCCTGCTGGCGGGCGTGCTGCTGTTCATCTTCCGTGCCGCCCAGCGCCGGCTGAGCGAGCAGAACGCCGCCCTCGCCGAGACGACGCGTCGCGACCCGCTGACAGGCCTGCTCAACCACGGCGCCGCGGTAGGCGCCCTCGCCGAGCGCGTCGAGCTCGCCGGCCGTGCCGGCGCCGACCTGCCCGTGGCGCTGATCGACGTCGATAACTTCCGGCTGTTGAACGAGACGCACGGCTACGCCGTCGGCGATCGGGCGCTGCTGATCGTAAGCGAGCGCCTGGCCGAGCTGGCGCCGGCAGGCACGGTCGTCGGGCGCTACGGGCCGGACGAGTTCGTCATCGTCGGTCCGCCGCTGGCCGTCGAGGCCGTCAGCAGCCTCGTCGAGCGTCTGCGCGGCGCGCTCGCCGACACGCGCCTCGAGATCGACGGCAGCGACGCTCTGCCGGTCACCGTCAGCGCCGGCCTGGCCACCTACCCGGGCGCGGCGAAGGGCGTGACCGACCTGTTGCTGGCCGCCGCCAATGCGCTGACCGAGGCGAAAATATCCGGCGGCGACGCCGTCCGGACGGCCGGCGCGCGCGGCGAGCAGGCGGCGCCGGTGGGCGGCTTCGGCATCCTGCAGGGGCTGATCTTCGCCGTCGACACGAAGGACCGCTACACCAAGCGCCATTCGGAGGACGTCGCCCGCTACGCGCTCTTCCTGGCCCAGCAGCTCGGGCTGCCGCCGGAGGATCTCGAGATGATCCGCGTCGCCGGCCTGCTCCACGACGTGGGCAAGGTGGGCATCCCCGACTCGATCCTGCGCAAGCCGGGCGCGCTGACGGCCGACGAGAGACGCATCGTCGAGCAGCATGTCGCGCTCGGCGATCTGATCGTGCGCGACGTGCCTGATCTGGAGCGTGTCCGCACCGGCGTGCGCTTCCACCACGAACGGTGGGACGGCGGCGGCTATCTCGACGGGCTGGCCGGCCAGGAGATTCCGCTCGTGGCGCGCATCCTGGCCGTCGCCGACACGTTCTCGGCGATGACGACCACGCGGCCCTACCGCAAGGCGCTGTCCGTCAGCGAGGCGCTCAAGCGCATGGGCGACGCGGCCGGCACGCAGCTCGAAGAACAGCTCGTCAGCCAGTTCATCCGGGCGATGCACAGCGCACCCGACGCGCCGCTGCCGACCGACGAGACGCAGCGGCCACGGCTGTGGACACCCAGCAGCGCCGCCGCCTGAAGATGAGGCGCCCGCTCCTCGCCGTCACTCTGGCCCTCGTACTTGCGAGCCTGCTCAACGGCCTTGGCTGGGCCGCCGAGCTCGGGACGTTGACCGTGTCTCCGCTGACGGTCGAACAGGGCAACGACAGGCGCTTCGACGTTCGCTTCACGAGCGCCTCGCTGCTGTCGCCGGTCGGCTGCGTGCGCCTCAGGCTGCCGCCGGAATTCAGGGCGCGCGAGGCCGAGATAGTGGCCACCAGCAACGGCGCAGACTGGCGCTACAACATCAAGAACGGTGGCGCGGTCGTCGAGGTCTCGGCCGAGGAGTCGAGCGGGCGTCTGGACGCCCTCGGCTGGGTCGACTTCAGAGTCTGGGTCGATATCAGCGCCGAGGGCACGTACACCTGGGAGGCCGACGTGCTGGCTTCCCACAACTGCAGCGACAGCAGCTCATTGCTGGGATCGGTCGCCCTGGCCACGCCGATCGT
>CAYRMQ010000045.1:15768-21394 GCA_964425305.1 uncultured Anaerolineaceae bacterium
ACTGCAGCGACAGCAGCTCATTGCTGGGATCGGTCGCCCTGGCCACGCCGATCGTCGTCACGGCCTCGACGGCCTCGCCATCGCCGTCCCCCTCGCCGTCGCCCTCCGCGTCGCCGTCACCTTCGCCATCCAGCCAGCCGACGGCCCAACCGTCGGCCGACCCGACGGCCAGCCCTTCCTCGGCGCCCTCCTCCGAGCCGTCGAGCTCCCCGACGCCGACGGCCAGCCGCCCGCCGGCAGCGAGCGCCTCGCCCTCGAGCGAACCGAGCGCGAGCGCTTCCGCGGAGCCGACCGCCTCGCCCGACCCGACCGGATCGCTGCCGGCCGCCGTCGGCGGCCCTCCCGCCACACCGGCCGGCACGTGGGCCGGCCCTCCGGCGAGCGGCTCGAGCGAATCGGCGCCGGCCGTGGCCACGCTCGGTGGCGGTATGGCATCGCTCGCCGTTCTCGGCTCGTCGGAGCTGTGGTTCGTGCCCGGCCTCGTCGCCGGCGTCCCCGGCGTGCTGATCCTGCTGCTGGTCGCCGTCCACGTCATCGTCGGCGTGTCGTGGCTGCCAGGCGTGCGCCGGCTGCTCGGGCCCGAGACGCCGGCGCCGGACGACGAGCAGCACCTCTGGTGGGCGGCGGGAAGACCGATCGACGGCTGAACCGCTGTCAGAACCACCAACAATAGAAGATTGGGCCATTGCCGCTTCCGCCGGGGCTGGCTAACTTGCGGCGCATGCTGCAGAGGGTGGGGATACGTGAGTTGAGGCGCAATTCGCGCCATTACCTCGCGCGCGTCGTCGCCGGCGAGCACTTCGAGGTGACCGTCTTCGGGCGCCCGATTGCCGACCTGGGTCCCGCCGCCGGCGGCGTCTCGCCGGCGGTCGCCGTGATAGAGGAAGGGCCCGCGGACGAGGCGGCGAGGGCGCCGCTGACGATGCGCATCAGCGCGGTCAGAGAGAGCGACGACTTGCGCGTCATCCCCGTGCAAACCGAGTAACGCCCGCTCCGATCCTGCGCCGCAGGGCGGCCGGTAGCATCGCGCCATGGCACGGTCGCCACTTTCCGTCACGTCCTTCAACGACCAGGCCCCGGCAGCGCCGTGGTTGCTGGCACTCCACGGGGTGTCGGCACACGGCCTCCGCTTCGTCCGCCTGGCCGCGCTACTCGCCGGCATACGCGTCGTGGCCCCCGATCTGCGCGGCCACGGCCGCTCGCCGAAGGAGCCTCCGTTCAGCGTCGCCCGGCACGTCGCCGATCTGCTGCCTCTGCTCGAGATCGCGAGTTCGCCACCGGTCGTGGTCGGGCACTCCTTCGGCGGCCTCGTGGCGTGGGAGCTGGCGCGCGCGGCGCCGGCGAGCGTGGACGGGCTGGTGCTCGTCGATCCGGCGATCGGCGTCACGGCGGCCGTCGCTGACGAGGGACGACGCGAAGCACTGACCGACCGGCGCTGGCCCAACCACGCCGCGGCGCTGGCACAGCTGTCGGCAGGCCGTTCCGAGGCCGCCGCGTGGTCGCTATCACTCGACGTGGCGGTGGCGCTCGAGCGCGACGGCGACGGCCGGCTGCGTCAGATCGCGCGACCTGAGGCGCTCGTCGCTGCCTGGGACGAGATGGGCGCGCCGCTCAGCGCAAGCGACTACCGCGGTCCGACCCTGCTGATCGAGGCCGCTCCCGAGGAGGGCCGCTACGTCTCGCCCGCGCTCGTCGAGGGGCTGCGCGTGCAGCTCGGTGAGCGCCTCGAACACGTCGCGATCGATTCGCCCCACACCGTCCCGGCAGATCGCCCGGAGCTCCTTGCCGACCTGCTCGGGGGCTTCCTGCGCGCGCTAGGATGACCCGATGACCAGTACCCGTTCGGCAGCCGACGCTGCCCTGGCCGACCTCGGCCGCCAGATCGAGGGCCGCATTGTCACCCGCGACGAGCCCGACTACGACGGCGCGCGCCGCGTCTGGAACGGCATGATCGGCCGCCGGCCGCTGGCCGTCGTCGAGGCTGAGACCGTCGCTGACGTCGTGCCGGTCGTCGCCTTCGCCCGCCAGACCGGCCTGCCGCTGGCAATTCGCGGCGGGGGGCACAACGTTGCCGGCAACGGCACCGTCGACGACGGCATCGTGCTCGACCTCGGGCGCCTGAAGCGCGTCGACGTCGACGAGGCGACGAACACGGTGCGCGTCGAGCCGGGTGTCACGCTGGCCGACGTCGACCGGGCGACCGAGCCGGCCGGCCTTGTCGTGCCGATCGGCGTCGTCTCAGGCACCGGCATGGCCGGCCTGACGCTGGGCGGTGGCTTCGGCTGGCTGACGCGGCCGTTCGGGCTGACCATCGACAGCCTGCTCGCCGCCGGAGTCGTGACCGCCGACGGCCGGACGGTGGTGGCCAGCGCCGACGAAAACCCCGACCTCCTGTGGGGACTGCGCGGCGGCGGCGGCAACTTCGGCGTCGTCACCTCTTTCACGTACAGGGCTTATCGGCTGGGGCCGCATGTCTATGCCGGCAACCTGATCTACAGGCGCCAACGCTGGCGCGACGCCCTGCGCGCCTACGCCGGCTGGTCGCGCGATCTGCCCGACGCGCTCACCTCGATCATCTCGTTTCTCGTCCCGCCGCCGGAGTGGGAGCTGGGCGACGACACGCTGATGATCGTCGGCTTCACCTGGGCCGACGCCGACGAGGCCGCCGGCGCCGCGCTGGTAGACCACCTGCGCTCGGCCGCCGCGCCCGACGCCGAGGTTGTCGAGCCGGCTCGCTGGGTCGACTGGCAGTCACAGGCCGACGGCCTGTTTCCGCGGGGCAGTCGGGCCTACTGGAAGAACATCGGCTTCGACGAGCTCTCCACCGCAACGATCGAGGCGATCGCCGACCACGTCGGCCGGTTGAGCGCCGGCTCGGCGGCCGACATCCACCACATGGGCGGAGCGTTCGCGCGCGTGCCCGAGGACGCGACCGCCTTCCCCGACCGCTCGGCGCGTTACTGGCTGAACATCTACGGCTTCTGGTCCGAGCCGGCCGAGGATGACGCGCGGATCGCGTGGACGCGCTCCTTCCATGCCGCCATCGAGCCCCACTCGCGGCCGGGTGAGTACGTCAACTTCCTGGGCAACGAGGGGGCGCGCGCCAATCCACGGCGGCTCGCGCTACAGGCGTACGGACCGGCCAAGCTCGAGCGGCTGGTCGAGCTGAAACGTCGCTACGACCCGACGAACCTGTTCCGCCTCAATCACAACATCCCACCTGACTAGCTCGGCCGCCACGGCGAGCGGCGGCCGACCTTGGCCGCGTGCGGGCGGCGATGCGCTCGAGCGCCCCCTCCCAGCCGGCATCTACGGGCGCGCCCCGCTCGTCGAGGTCGATGAGCACCGGCGCGTGGTCGGACGGGACGGGCACCCCCTTGCGCGCCTCGCGATCGATCTCGGCCCACACCAGCCGCTCGGCCAGCGGCCGGCTGACCAGCAGGTGGTCGATGCGCATGCCCATGTTCTTGTGGAAGTTGCCGGCGCGGTAGTCCCACCAGCTGAAGCGCTCCGGCTCGGGGCGCAGCGTGCGGTACGCGTCGACGAGGCCCCACTCGAGCAGTGCCCGGAAGTGGGCCCGTTCCGGCTCGGAGACGTGTGTCCCACCGTGGGCCGCGGCGGCGTCCCACACGTCGGTGTCCTCCGGCGCGACGTTGAGGTCGCCGGCGACGATCAGCGGGGCAGCGGGCGAGCAGGCCTCGTCCAGCCAGCGCCGCAGGCGCTCGAACCAGGCCAGCTTGCCGGCGTAGAAGGGCGAGCCCACCAGCCGCCCGTTCGGGGCGTACAGCGTAACGAAGCGGATGCCGTCGATGACGGCGCTGAGCATGCGCGCCTCGTCGAACGGGTTGAAGTCCTCCTCGGCGAAGCCGCTCGCCGCGCCGGCGGCGCTGTTGCGCACCGGCCCGTCACCGAAGTTGGTCACGGCGGATGCGCTGTCGATGGGCAGCCGCGACGCGATGGCGACGCCGTTCCAGCGGCCCTCGCCGTGATGCAGCAGCTCGTAACCGCGCATCTGGAAGGGCAGGCGGGGAGCGCCGTCGTCGGTCAGCTTTGTCTCCTGCATCAGCAGGACGTCGGGCTGGGCACGGTCGAGCCAGCCCATGACGCGCTCCATCCGCGCGTGCAGTGAGTTGACGTTCCAGGTTGCGACGCGCATCAGCGTCATTGTGGTCGAGGCGCGCTCGCGGCGTTGCCCGCGGGCAACGCCGGGGGGCCGGTCGGCACTGGCGGATGGGCCGATGGGTCTGTAGACCGGCCCCGAGGCGAAAACGGATAGTGACTCAATGAACGAAAGCGGCGCGGGTAAGCGGATGGTCGCACGCCCGCGTGCACCCTACGAGTTGCACGACCGCGGCCGCCAGCGCGGGCTCGGCCGGTTCAGGACGGAGGCCGAGGCGCTCTCCTACATCCGCCGCTGCGTGCCGCTCAACCGCGTCTGGCACCTGACGCTCGGGCTGGAGAACGAGCGCGGCGAGTACGCCATCGTGTCCGACGGCCACGACCTGCGGCTCCGGCTGGAGCGTGACGCCCGCCTCAGCTGACCATCCGGAGGACGCACGCGTCAGCGCGAGCCGTCCACCAGCGGGCCGAGAGCGTCAAGGAGTCGATCGATCTCGTCGGCGGTGTTGAAGCCGGCCGGGTCGACGCGAACGAAGCCCCATTCATCCCGACCCATGACGTCGATGCGGCGTGCCCGGAGAGCGTAGCCGAGCTCTGCTGCACGCGCGTGCCGGAAGACGATGACGCTCGCTCGACGAGCGCGATCGGCCGGCGTCAGGACGTCGAGGCCGATGCCGGCGAGGCCGGCGATGCAGCTATCGGCCAGGGTCTCGACGTGGGCGAGGATGCGCCCCGGTCCGACCGACGAGAGCAGCTCGAGCGCGGCGTTCGTGGCCACTATCGACGGCAGCGAGGGAACGCCCGGCTCGAGACGGCGCGCCTCGTCGGGTAGGCGACGTCCGAGTTGGCCCGGCCGCGAGCGGGGCCGATGACGACTCAGGACATCGGGGCTCACGTAGAGAAAGCCAACGCCGGGCACGCCGAGCAGCCACTTCATCGCCGTCGTCATCAGCACGTCGACGTCCTCGGCCCTGACGTCGATTGGCACGGCGCCGGCTGACTGTGCCGCATCAACGACGAGCAGCCCGCCCTCAGCGTGAGCCGCTCCGGCCAGCGCGCGAAGGTCATGCCGATAGCCAGTCTGCCAGGCGACGTGCGAGACAACGACCGCCGCCAGCTTGCCCTCGCCGAGCCGCTCGACGGCTGCCGCGTTGAGTTCATCGGCGCTCAGCACGACCCGTTTGCGCGTGCGCCAGAGCCACGGTTCGATGCTGCTCGGATAGGTCGTCGGATCGACGAGCACGATGTCGCCTGGGGCATTGGCGAGCAGCGAAGTTGCGATGTCCGCGCCGCGCGATGTGCCGTCGGTGATCGCGATGGCACGGCTATCGGCGTTGATCAGGGCCGCGAAGCGGCGGCGGGCCTCGTCGGCCGAGTCCTGCCACCCGTCGAAATTGAGCAGCGGCTGGTGAGCCAGTCTCTCAACCCACTCGCCCAGCGCCCGGCTCACCGGTTCCGCCGCCGGCGCGATCGCGCCCGTGATGAGGTAGGTACGCTCGCGCGTCAC
>CAYRMQ010000046.1:0-20869 GCA_964425305.1 uncultured Anaerolineaceae bacterium
CACCTTCACACGGCCCTGAGCCGATCCACCAGATCGCGCGCGACGCGGCTTAGAATGAACGGCCTCCAAGATGTAGCGACACATCTCGCTCATCTGGGCCTCATCTTGCGCGCCCCGATCAACGCCTGGAGCGGCGTCCTGCCGGCGGTCAGCCGACCGGTGTGGGCACGCTCCTCGTTGTAGTAGCGCAGGTAGGCGGCCAGGTCACGGCTCAGGCCATTGAGCTTGGGCACCAGGCTGCGCGCGAAGGACGGCCGCCAGCACTCCTCGAGGATCGTCCGCTGGGCGCGCTCGACGGCGCCGTTGGTTGCCGGTCGGCCGGCGCGGATGAAGGTCTGCCGGGCACCCAGCTCTGAGAGCGTCTGGCCGAACTCGTCACTCCTGAACTCAGAGCCGTTGTCGCTCAGCACCCGCTCGAGCCGCCAGCCGGCGGCGGCCAGCTCGGCGGCCACCCGGCGAGCCAGCAGCGACGTCTGGCGGGCCGACGGGTTGAGCGGGGTCGTGGCCAGTTCGGCCCAGACGTAGCTGGTGGCCAGGTCGATGGCGGTGTACTGCCAGACCCTTCCGCGGGTGCCTGACAGGCGACCGACGTGGAAGCAGTCGAAGCCGACCAGCTCGCCCGGCCGACTGACCTCGATGTGGCGAGCGGCCAGCGGCGTGGCCTTCTCCGGTTCAGGTGGTGCGGCATAGCCGGCGACCAGCGACAGCCGCTTGATGCGCCGGTTGAGGCCGTGCCGACGGAGCACCCGCCAGACGCCGTTGGCGCTGACCGCGATGGCGCCCCAGCGCTCTTGGGCGAGGGTCGCGCTGATCCGGCGCGGACCCAGGCCGGGATGGGCGATGGCAAAGGCCAGGATGCGGCCCTCGACGACCGGGCTCAGCTGGTTGGGCATGCGCGGTGGCCGGCGCTCGCGCGGGCGGAGCATCTCCAGACCGGAGCGCTCGACCATGCCCTTCCAGCGGTAGTAGGTCGAGCGGTGGATGCCGAAGATGCGGCAGGCCTCGGCGACGTTGCCCTTCTCGCGGGCGACGTCGAGCAGGCGCAGCCGGAATGCGAACAGAACGTCAGAATCGACCACGGCGCCCTCTCTCCTGCTCATGGCGTGGAACACCACAAGCATGGCGAGGCGGCGCCGCTTCTTACACGGCGTCCGTGCGACTGACTGTCGCTACATCTCGGGGACTGTTCAGCCTAGGACGCCGGCCCTTCCAGCCGTGGCTGAACATCTACGACAGGCGCGACCTGTTCGGCTTCGTCGCGCAGCGCGTCTGGCCCACCGAGGCAGCCATCACCGACCGCCAGGTGGACCTGGGCGTCGGCTTCCCCGATGCCCACGGCGCGATCTACCTCTCGCATGCCGACATCTACCAGCATATCCGCGAGCACCCGGCGCTCGACGGCGCGGGAGGCGCCCCCCAGCCCGTGCCGGACGGTGGGCGGCAGCGGTTTCCCATCCGGCTCGGTGCGCGCTCCAGGCCGCTGCTGCGGCTGCTCTTCGGCGTAACCGAGGAGAATGCCTACGTCGAGCTGGGCCACGAGCTCGACGCGCGCTTCGGCTGGTTCCGGCTGCGCGCGCCGCTGGCCAACGTCAAGTCGTGGCGGACCGAAGGGCCATGGCGCTGGCTCACCGCCATCGGCGTCCGGCGCAGCATCCGCCACGGTGACCTGACCTTCGGCGGCAACCACGAGGGCGGAGTACGGCTCGACTTCCGCGAGCCGGTTCGCTGGCTGATCTTCCGCGTGCCGGCGCTCTACGTCACCGTCGCCGACATGGAGGCCTTCGCCGCCGCGCTGACCGCCCGCGGCATCCCGGGCGAAGACACGCGTAGAGAATAGAAGTCTGGTGGAGATGGGGGAGGGTCGAACTCCCCGTCCAGAACCTTCAGCCGGAGACCAGCTACGAGCGTGTCCGATGCTTTATCGTCGATCGGCCGGGCCGCCATCGGCAGCGTCCCGCTCGATCCATTCACGTCCCCTTGCGGGCTTTGCGCTCGGCCACGTGACCTCACCGAACGCGCATCCCCGCTGAATGACGCTTCCACAGCCCGCGGGGATGAGGCTGCTTCCACGCTCACCTAGCCGTTCTTAGGCGGCGGCGAGAGCAGGCTGGCGGTTGCCAGTTACTTCGTTTTGCCGTCTGTTTAACGAGGCCCGACGGCACCTCGGCTCGCGTTCTCCGGGGATCCGGCCCTGTCGAAACCACTCATCCCCAGACCCGATAATCCTACCATCCGAACACCTGTTCGGGAACCCCCTACCCTGGCGCGCCGCTGCCTCAGCCCACGTCCTCGGGGATCAGCGAGTGGACGATGACGTCGCGCAGCTCGCCGCGCTGGTCGGCGTAGCGGCGCAGCACGCCCTCGCGCCGGTAGCCGGCCTTCTCGGCCACGCGCGCCGAGGCCTCGTTGCCGACGTAGAAGAGCAGCCCGATGCGCCGTGCGCCGAGCTCCGCCAGCGCCCAGCCGGAGATCAGCCGCAGAGCCGCCGTCGCGACGCCCCGAGCGCGCCCCCATGGCGCGATCCAGTAGCCGACCTCCCACACGCCGGCGCGCTCAGCGCGCAGCCCGATCGCACCGGCCAGCCGGCCGGATGCCTGCTCGACGATGGCGAACGTCGGGTCGCGGCCCTCGCTCCAAGCGCGGCGCGTCTCGTCGACGAAGGTCTGCGCATCCTCTGGCCGGTACGGCTGGGGAACAGTCGTCCAGCGCGCGATGTCGGGATCCTGGCAGGCGGCGAAGACGTCGTCGGCGTCGGTCGGCTCGAGCGGCCGCAGTCGGACCAGCTCGTCGGCCAGCGGCGGCTCGGGCGGTCGGACGCTGACCGGGCGGTCGGTCAACCGTCAGCTGCGCGGCTCGGCACCGACGGCTCGCTGGAAGGCCGCCGGTAGCCACCAGCGCAGGAAGTACAGCCGGCAGCCGAGGCAGTAGCCGGTCAGCGCCAGCAGCGCCTGCAGGCCGGCGACGGCCGCCGCCAGCAGCCACCCGACCAGCGGCAGGCCGGCGACGAAGGCGATCACGGCCGCCGTCAAGCCGGCGGCGCCGAGCGCCTGGGCGAAGCGCGGCGGGTACTCCGATTCGAGCTCGGCCGGCGGACCGAGGCGGAGCAGGCGCCGGACGAGTGGCCACGGCCGGCCGAGGACCGAATAGCGCGTACCGAAGGCGGCGCTGGCACCGAGCGCAAGCGCGATCAGCAGGACGCCGGCTGGCTGATCTGCGACGAAGGCGACGGCAAGGACGGCGACCGACAGTCCCGCACCGAAGCGGTGGCTGCGCGGATCGATCTGGCGATGTCCGGTTGAAGTGGCAGACACGATAGTGACCTCATCAGCTGAAAGCAGGTCGCGCGAACGCGCGGAAGCGAAGTAGGAGAGTCGCGAGGTCGGAGTGGTGCCCGCCTAGCGGCGCGTCAGATGTTGCGTCGCGATCGCGCGGACCCGGCCGGCCGAGCCTCGCCGGGTACAGGAGCAATAGCGGGTCCGCTGCGCAGTCGCGTCGTGCATCAAGCGTGACAGTGCCACATGTGCGCCGCCCTGTCGAGCGCCGGGCAGGATGCGATTGGGTGACGGTTCACCGCCGTTCAGCGCCGGCCGCGCTGGACGTCGGCCAGTTCGCGCTCCATGTCGCGCCGGGAGTCGCGCTCGGCGATGGAGCGGCGCCGGTCGTGCAGCTGCTTGCCCCGCGCCAGGCCCAGCTCGACCTTCGCTCGCCCGCTGGCGTTGATGTACAGGCGCAGCGGCACGATGGTCAGGCCCTTCGCCGCGGCGCGGCCCATCAGCTCGTCGATCTCGCCGCGATGGAGGAGCAGCTTGCGGTCGCGCTTCGGCTGGTGGTTGTAGCGGTTGCCCGCCTCGTAGGGCGCGATGTGGGCACCGATCAACCACGCCTCGCCCTTCTCGACGCGGGCGTAGGCGTCGGCCAGGTTGACCTTGCCGGCGCGGATGCTCTTGATCTCGGTGCCGGTCAGGACGAGTCCCGCCTCGAACGTCTCCGTGATGACGTAGTTGTGGCGGGCCTTGCGATTGACTGCCACGGTCTGGGTCATTGGCGCTCCCGTACACACGAACGCCGGCCCCGTTGCGGGCCGGCGTCACGTGGCTGCGTTCACCACTTCCCGGTGTCAGCTCAGGCGAGCGTCTCCCGGGAGGCGGTGCAGCGAGACTTATCTAACACTGCACACCACCTCCTTTCGTTCGCAGCGGACGATACCCGAGGTTGGGCTTTGCTGCAAGGAGCGGGCGGTCAGCCGGTGGGCAGGCAGCTGCCCTCAGCCGGCGGGCAGGCAACTGCCCTCAGCCGATGGTCAGGCCGCCGCCGGCAGGCCCGGCAACAGCGCAGCGTCGGGTGCGGCCGGCTGGCGCGCGGAATCGTCCGGCGCGCCGAGCTGCTCGAGCAGCAGCTCGACCGCGCGGTCGCGGACGTTGTCCTCTGCCGGCGGCTGGTCGTCCGGCGCGCTCATCGGGACGTCGGGCGTCAGCCCCTGGCCGTGGATCCATGTCTGGTCGGGCGTCAGCCACTTGCGCACCGACAGGCGGTAGCCGCCGGCGCCGTCGAGCTCCTTCCACTCCTGGATCGTGCCCTTGCCGTACGTCGTCTCGCCGACGAGCAGCGCGCGGCCGTTCCCCTGCAGCGCGGCGGCGACGATCTCGCTGGCGCTCGCCGTGCCGCCGTTGACGAGCACGACCATGCGCAGCGCCGGATCGGTCGCGACGCCGCCTGCCTCGGGCTCCTGCGCCAGCGGCTCGGCGTTGGCGCTCTGCTCCCAGTAGAGCGGCGAGGTCGCGACGAACTCGCTGGCGATGCGTCGCGCGGCGTCGACGTAGCCGCCCGGATCGTCGCGCAGGTCGAGGATCAGCGCCTCGACCGCCTCGTCCTCGACGAGCACGCGCAGCTGCTCGCGCAGGTCGGCGGCGGTGCCCGAGCGAAAGCCGAGGACCTTGATGTAGCCGACGCGCCCGTCGCCGAGGACCTCGCTCAGGACGTCCTCCGACTGGATCACGTCGCGCACGATCGACAGCTGCAGCGGTGCGCCGTCGCGCTCGATCGACAGCGTCACGCGGCTGCCCTTCGGGCCGCGGATGCGCGCGACGACCTCGGTGATCGTCGAGTCGACGGTCGCCTCGCCGTCGACGGCGGTGATGACGTCGCCGGCCTGCAGGCCCGCGCGCAGCGCGGGCGACTCGCGGATGACGCGGACGACGACGAGGCGGCAGGTTGAGGTGATGATCTCGCCGCAGCCCTGGCCCTCTTCGTCAAAGGTCGCCAGGTGCGCGCCGATGCCCTCGAACTCGCCCGACAGGCCGGTCAGGCTGTTGCGGTACTCCTCCTCGGTCATGTACGCCGAGAACGGGTCCTCGAGCGCCTGGAAGACGCCCTTGATGGCGCCCTCGACGAGCCGGCGCTCGTCCAACTCGCCGACGTAGTTGAGGGTGATGTCGTTGTACGCGTCCCAGAACGGCCGGAAGAGCTCCTGCCGCGACTCGCTCGTGCCCGGCGTCGCGCTGTCGAGACGGCCGAGCGTGAAGCCGGAGACGAACAGCCCGGCGCCGCCCAGGACGACGACCAGCAGCGCGGCGACGTAGACCGGCCAGCGAGCGCCGGCCGGCGCCTGCTCAGGCTGCCATGGCCGGAGCTCGGAAACCTCGTAGTCGAGATCGGGGTGAGGGGATCGGTGGTCAGGTTGAGCCATGGTGCGGTGTGGTTCCTCGGGGAGAAAGGTCTGCATCCAGTCTAGGATCGATGGGCGCAAGTACGCTTGCGACGCCCCGGCCGGTTCGCCGGTTGCGTGTGATCAGGGCAGCGCGAACGTGCCCGGCAGGTAGCGCGAGTGGTCGATGCCGGCGGCGGTTGCGCAGAACAGGGCGGGCGGGCCCTCCAGGCTGAGGCCGGCGCGCAGCAGCCCGGCGAAGGCGCCGGCGGCCGGCCCCGGGACGAGGACCTGCCACGCGTCGAGCGGTCTGACGCGGGTGGTCAGCTCGCCGAGCAACGGCAACAGGTGTGCGCTGTCGTCGACGACCAGCGGGCCGAGGCGCCCCGACTCGTGGGCGTAGCCGTAGCCCTGCGCCGCTCCGTCTCCCGAGGCCGCGGCACGGCGCAGGAGAAAACCACGCCGCTGCCAGCCGAGCCACGCGCGATGGTCCACCAGCCGGCTGATGCCGAGCACGGCGCGGTCGAGCTCGTCGGCGCTCTCGAGCGCCCACAGCTCAGCGTCGCTGCCCGGCTCCCCAAAGGACTCCAGCGAGAGGCCGTCGGGCAGGCCGGGGAGTGGCGAGCGCAGCTGGCCGACGAGCGTGTAGATGGGCACGCGCGGCACGAGGCCGGCGGCGCCATAGAGTGCCGCGGAGACCGGCTGGATCGCCTCGATGCAGGTTGCGCGGTAGCCATCCGGCGGCAGGCAGCGCTCGAGGACGCGCGTGCCCAGTCCGCCGCCCTGTGCCTCGGGCCGCACGAACAGGAAGGACAGGAAGTGCAGCTCTCCGCGCAGGACGGCCATGCCGAAGGCCTCGACCGAGCGGCCTTCCGCGGCCAGCCAGCAGCGGTCTGGGTCCGCCCCCAGGACGTGCCGGAACAGGCGCTCGAGCGACTGCGGGTTGCGTGGCAGCGGCGCGATGTTGAGCCGGCGGTAGAGGTCGTCCTGGGCGGCGTAGAAAACGTCGACGCAGCTGCCCACATCGCCGGGCCTGACCTGGCGCAGTCGCACTGAGGCGTGCTAGGCGGGCGTCGCGGCCCCGGCTGTCGCCAGCCGCTCGAGTTCAGCGAGCATGAACGCGTCGAGCTCGCCGTCGAGGACCGCACCGGTTGAGCCTGTCTCGTGGCCGGTGCGGTGGTCCTTGACCATCTGATAGGGATGCAGGACGTAGGAGCGGATCTGGTTACCCCAGCCAGCCTCGACGTGCTCGCCCTTGAGCGCCGCCAGCTCGCGCTCGCGCTCCTCCAGCCTGCGCTCGAGCATGCGCGCGCGCAGCACCTTCATGGCCACCTCCCGGTTCTGGTGCTGCGAGCGCTCGTTCTGGCTCTGGGCGACGATGCCCGTCGGCAGATGCGTGATGCGCACGGCCGAATCGGTCTTGTTGACGTGCTGGCCGCCGGCACCCTGCGCGCGGAAGGTGTCGATCTTGAGCTCGTCCTCGGGAATCTCGCCGATCTCGACGTCCTCCTCGACCTCCGGCAAAACCTCGACCAGCGCGAAGGTGGTGTGGCGCCGCTTCTGTGAGTCGAAGGGGCTGATCCGCACGAGGCGATGGACGCCGCGCTCGGCGCGCAGATGGCCGTAGGCGTAGCGGCCGTCGACGGCGACGGTCGCGCTCTTGAGGCCGGCCTCCTCCCCTTCCAGCTGGTCCAGGATCTCGGTCGCGAAGCGATGCCGCTCGGCCCAGCGCAGGTACATGCGCAGCAGCATCTCGGCCCAGTCGGTCGCCTCGGTGCCCCCCGCGCCGGCGCTGATCGAGAGGATCGCGCTGCGCTCGTCGTAGGGGCCCGAGAAGAGCAGGCTGGCGCGCGCCCTGGCGTAGTCGGCGGCGAGCGCCGCGTGCTCGGACTCGAGCCCGGCGAGCATCTCGCCGTCACCCGACTCATGCGCGAGCGTGCCCAGCTCGAGGAGGTCGTCGGCCCGCTGGAGCAGCTGCTGCCAGAAGGTGATCTCCTCGCGCAGGCTCTCCGCCTGGCGCAGGACCTGCTGCGCGCGGCGCTGGTCCGACCAGAAATCCGGCGCGGCGGACTGCTCTTCGAGCTCGCGCAGGCGCTCCTGCTTTGCGGCTAGGTCAAAGCCGCCCCGAGGTCGCGTGGATCCGCTCGGACAGTTCGCGCAGCTGCGCTGGCTCCATCAGTTTCTTGCCTGTAGGTCCTGCAGCAGGATCGGCCGGAGCTCGATGATCCTCAAGGCAGTCTTGCTCCGGGCGACGACGGGGTTGACACAGGGACAGTATCCGTTGTGCGGGCAGATCCCGCAGTTCCCGTCACAGTCGAGTGAGGCGGCGTAACTACAAGTTCGACACTCGCGCTCGCACGCGATTAGATCGACGAAAGGTGCAGCCGCCACTGCATCTTTCGCCGTATTGGACTTCACGGCAAGCCAGACTCCCTCTCTCCAGCCCCGGGCCACCCGCACTCCGGAGACGATGACGATTGCCGGAGGAGGCACGGCCTCCGGGTGGGTTGCGTGGAGTATAGGGACGGCCACGCTCAGGCTCAAGGGGTGCGAAGGCCTTTTTGTGCACGAATCACGCTTTTTTGATCAGGCCAGCTCGGCGGCGATGCCCGATGGCGTGAGCTGCTCGGTCAGCAGGCGGAAGAAGCGCCGGCGCTGGGCGTCCAGGTCGCCGGCCGCCTCGCACCAGCGGCTGACCAGGCGCTCGCCGCCGGAGTAGCAGAAGACGTAGGTCCGCCACAGTGGATGGCCGATGAACTCGAGGTTCTTCTCCGCCTGCGGCCGGCTGCGCAGGCACTCCTCCTCGAGGAAGCGCAGGACTTCTTCGGGCGGCCGCCGTTCGACGTGGAGCAGCAGCGCCGCGTCGGCGCTGGCGGCGCGCAGCGTGCGCAGCGTCCGGCCGATGCGCCACTCGCGCTCGGCCTCGACGCCGTCGATACCCGAGCGCGCGCAGATGCCGGCGAGCAGCTCCGGCCAGCGATCCTCGTCGACGACGTAGTTGCCGCCGACCTCGGCCAGCCCCTCGCTGACGTAGGCCTCGGGCGTGTTGATCAGCTGGACGGAAGCCTCGGCGCGACCCTGCTCGCGCACGAGGCGCGTCTCCTTCCACGCGTGCTCGACGTGGTGGCCGGGGAACGCCTCGTGCGTGATCAGCGAGATCAGCTCCGTGGCGCGGGCGGGCAGGTCGGTGTTGAACTCGATCCGTGAGCTCAGGTTGCCGTCGTACCAGTTGTAGGCCGACCAGGGCTTGTGCCTGACCATGCTGACGCTCAGGCTCTCCCCGGCGGGAAGCGGGAAGCGGGCGGCGCAGTCACGCCGCACCTCGGCCATCAGCCAGTCGATGACGGCGGGCAGCCTGGCGGCGGGGACGGTCAGCCGTTCGTTGCGCTCGTCGAGCCGCCGGCGCAGGTCGGCGCCGGGCGGCAGGAGCTCGTCGAGCTCGGCACGGGCCGCCTCGTACGTTCCGGCCGGCGTCGCATCCGGGCGAGCGTCGAAGCAGCGTTCGACCTCGTCGAGGTAGGGCGGCTCGGCGCCGGCCAGGCGGGCGGCGAGCGTCTCCAGCGCGATGAGCTGGCGGTCGAGCCATAGAGCGCGCTGGGCGTCCGGTTCAGAGGACGCCCGGCGGCGGAGGTCGGCCGCCTCGACGGCGAGCCGCTCGGCGCTGACGCCGCGCGCTTCCGCCTCCTCGCGCAGCTCGGGCGGGCCGTAGTAGGCATCGACGATGCCTTCTTCAAGCTGGCCGATCGACAGCGCGAGCAGGAGATAGTCGCGGGCGAGGTCTTCCATCAACGGACGCTCGCCGGCGACCGGAGGTCGCGGTCGGCTACGCGCCGTGGCAGCGCTTGAACTTCTTGCCGCTGCCGCACCAGCAGGGCTCGTTTCGCCCCAGTTTCGGCGCACCGGCCGCGCCACCGGCGGGGCCGTCCTGCGCCCGGCCGCCCGCCGGCGCGGCCGGCTGCTCGCCGTGCTGGTACTGGATCGACCCGCGCCGCGCCGCGGCGGCCATGCCGGGCAGCACCGGCGCCGCCGCTGCGGCCGCCGGCTGGCGCGCGGGCGCCGCCGCGCCGTTGCGCCCGTCGCCCGTCTGTGCCGTCGCGCTGACGGGCGCCGCCGACGTCTCGCTCAATGCCGGCGCGATCTGCTGGACGGCGACGCGCAGGATCGTGCTGGCGACCTGGTGGCGGATGAAGCCGCGCAGCTCCTCGTAGAGCTTGAAGGCCTCCTTCTTGAACTCGTTGAGCGGGTCGATGCCGCCGTAGCCGCGCAGCCCGATGCCGCGGCGCATGTCGTCGAGCTCGGTCAGGTGCTCCACCCACAGCGTGTCGATCGTGCGCAGCAGCACCATCCGCTCGACCTGCGACCAGACGTCCTCGCCGTACGCCTCCTCACGCGCGCGCAGGGTCGCGTCGACCGCCTCGCGCAGGTGCTCGAGGATGTCCTCGCGCACGCCGATGTCGGCCAGGCTGTCGGCATCGAGCTCGGGCCCTTCGATACCAAGCTGGGCGACCGCCCGGGCGAGGCCGTCGAAGTCCCAGTCGTCGACATGCTCGCCGGGCAGGTACTGGTCGGCGATCGCCTCCAGCTCCTCGTCGAGGAAGGTCGTGACGGTCTCGGTCAGGTCCTCGTTGCGGAGGACCTTGTCGCGCTCGGTGTAGATCGTCTCGCGCTGCTTGTTGATGACGTCGTCGTACTCGACGACGCGCTTGCGGATGTCGAAGTTGTAGCCCTCGACGCGCGTCTGGGCGTTCTCGATTGTGCGCGACACCAGCTTCGACTCGAGGGCGACGGTGCCCTCCAGGCCCATCCGCTCCATCAGGCCGGCCACCCGATCCGAGGCGAAGCGCTTCATCAGCGTGTCCTCGAGCGACAGGTAGAAACGTGACGACCCCGGGTCGCCCTGGCGGCCGGCGCGGCCGCGCAGCTGGTTGTCGATGCGTCGCGCGTCGTGGCGCTCGGTGCCGATGATGTGCAGCCCGCCGGCGGCGACGACGCGGTCGTGGTCCTCGGCGCACTCACGGCGGGCCTTCTCGAGCGCCGCCTCGTAGACCTCCGGCGGCGCCTCGGCGGGGTTGGTGCCTTCGCGGTGCAGCTCGGCCGAGGCGAGGCCGGCCGGACTGCCGCCGAGGACGATGTCGGTGCCGCGGCCGGCCATGTTCGTCGCGATCGTGACCGCGCCGCTGCGGCCGGCCTGCGCGACGATGGTCGCCTCCTTCTCGTGGAACTTGGCGTTGAGCACCTCGTGCTTGATGCCGCGCCGGCGCAGCATCTCGGACAGGATCTCGCTCTTCTCGACGCTCGTGGTGCCGACCAGCACCGGCCGGCCCGCACCGACCATCTCCTCGATCTCGTCGATCAGCGCGTTGAACTTGTCCTGCTCGGTGCGGTAGACGAGATCGGCGTCGTCGTCGCGGATCATCGGCCGGTGGGTCGGGATCGAGACGACGTCGAGGCCGTAGATCTTGTAGAACTCCTCCTGCTCGGTCATCGCCGTGCCGGTCATGCCCGACAGCTTGTCGTAGAGGCGGAAGTAGTTCTGGAATGTGATCGTGGCGAGGGTCACCGACTCGCGCTGGACGCGCAGGCCTTCCTTCGCCTCGATCGCCTGGTGCAGCCCCTCCGACCAGCGCCGGCCGGGCATCTGGCGACCGGTGAACTCGTCGACGATGACGATCTCGCCGTCCTTGACGATGTAGTCGCGGTCGCGCTTGTACAGCGCGTGCGCCTTCAGCGCCTGCTCGAAGTGGCGCGCCAGCCGCGGATCGGCGTCGTACAGGTTCTCGACCTTCAGCAGCCGCTCGATCTTGGCGACGCCCTCCTCGGTCGGTGAGACGGCCTTGTCCTTCAGGTCGACGAAGTAGTCGCCGCCCTCCTCTGCCGCTTCGGGCCGCGGCTGGAGCCTGGGCGCGAGCCGGGCGAACTGGTAGTAGAGGTCCTCCGACTCGGCCGCCTGGCCGCTGATGATCAGCGGCGTGCGCGCCTCGTCGATGAGAATGTTGTCGACCTCGTCGACGATGCCGAAGTAGCGCTCGCGCTGGACGCGCTCCTCGAGCTCGGTGACCATGTTGTCGCGCAGGTAGTCGAAGCCGAACTCGTTGTTCGTGCCGTACGTCACGTCGGCGGCATAGGCCTCGCGCCGGCTGACCGGTCGCAGGTTGATCAGGCGCTCGTCGGTGCCGCGGTGCTCGGGATCGAAGACGAAGGCGGCGTCGTGCTGGATGATGCCGACCGACAGGCCGAGGCCGTGGTAGATCGGGCCCATCCACTGCGGGTCGCGCTTGGCCAGATAGTCGTTGACGGTGACGACGTGGACGCCGCGGCCGGACATGGCGTTGAGCGCCGCCGCCAGCGGCGCGACGAGGGTCTTGCCCTCGCCCGTCTTCATCTCGGCGATCTTGCCCTGGTGGAGGACGATGCCGCCCATCAGCTGGACGTCGAAGTGGCGCATCGCCAGCTTGCGCCGGCTCACCTCGCGGGCGGCGGCGAAGACCTCCGGCAGCGCGTCGTCGAGGACGGCCTGCAGATGCTTGAAGTCGGCCTTCTCGCGCTCGCGGCGCAGCTCGCGGCGCCGCTCCGAGCTGGGGTGCTCGAGCTCGTCCTCGGACGGCTCGGAAGGCTTGGCCTCCGCGGCGATCTCGGCGCGCAGGTCTACCATGCGCTGGCGGATCTCTTCGTCGGACGGCGCCTCGTATTCGGGTTCGAGTGAGTTGATCTCGTCGACCGCCGGCTGCAGCTTGCGCACGTTGCGCTCGTTGCTGTCGACGAAGCGGGAAAGCATGTTGAGCATGGAACGCAAAGTATAGGTCGGTACCCGCCGCCACCCGCGTGCGGGGCGGGCCGGCGCTGGCGAAAGCTGCCCTACGCGCTGGGAGAACTCTTAACTGCGGACCCGCCACCCCGTCGTCCGCCCCACGCCCTCGCAACAGCCGTCGGCGAAATCGCGCGGCGTCCGCCGGCGAGCCTAGCTGGTCTGCGCTCGAGCGCCGTGGGCATATCCCACCACTGGACCGCAACCGTGCCGGTTCGGCTCGCCCATAGCCCCGTTGGCGCCGTTTGTAGGCTGAGGCCCACAACCAGGCCCGGAAAGCAGGCCGGCGCGCGCTTACACGCGGATTTCCAAGTCCGGCTCGTGGGTACTACCCACGTACGGCAGAGTTCCGGCCCAGCCGCGGCACCGAGCCGCGAAGATCCATCCGGTTTGTGGGCATATCCCACAAAGCATCGAGCGTATGCATAGACCTGTAAACGGGTCTCCGTCCGGCTGCCACGGCGCGTGGCCGGCTGGCACGGACCGGAGCAGACCTCAGCCCCAGACGCCGACGCCGTATCCGACGACCAGCGAGAAGAGCGTCAGCAGCGCCAGGCTCAGCCAGAAGATGACTGCCATCCGCGGCGTCGTCGGCGCCATCTCCGGGTTCGTCAGCGGCGGCGGGTTCCAGCGGCGCGAGCGCAGCCGGCTGCGCCAGGTGCGCAGCTCGACCGGGTTCGGCTCGAGGCCCTGCGGGCCGGGTCGGTACAGCTTGAGGCTCATCGGCGTGCGCTCAATGTTGCCGCACCCTTGGCCGGCACGTCCTTGCCGGCGCTGCCGTCGTCGGCCTCCTCGCCCCACAGCAGCATCTCCTGCACCAGCTGGAGGTCGCTCGAGAACAGCGCGCCGACGGATTCGCCGCGGTGGATGCGGCGGATGGCCTCGCCGACGAGCGGCGCCACGGACAGCTGGCGGATCACCGGCAGCCGCTTGGCCGGCGGCAGCGGGACGGTGTCGGTGATGACCAGCTCGGTCAGCTCGAGTCGGCGGATGCGGTCGGTCGCCGGATCGGACAGGATGCCGTGCGTGGCGCAGGCGCGGATGTCGGTGACGCCCTCACGCATCAGCGCGCGGACGACCTCCTCGAGCGTGCTCGCCGTGTCGATCTCGTCGTCGACGATGATCGCCCGCTTGCCCTTGACCTCGCCGATGACGTTGAGCAGCTCGGCCGTGCCGAGGTTGCCCGGCCGGCGCTTCTCGATGATCGCCAGCGGCGCGTCGAGAATCTCGGCGAACGTGCGCGCGCGCTTGGCGAAGCCGAGGTCGGTGACGACCACGGGGTCGGACAGTTGCTGCTGCTTGAAGTGGCTCGACAGCATGTGGACGGCGGTCAGCTCGTCGACGGGGATCGAGAAGAAGCCCTGGATCTGGCCCTGGTGCAGGTCCATCGTCAGCATCCGATCGGCGCCGGCGACGCTGATCATGTCGGCGATCAGGCGCGCCGTGATCGGCACGCGCGGCTGGTCCTTCTTGTCCGAGCGGCCGTAGCCGTAGTAGGGCACGACGGCGGTGATCCGCCCGGCGCTGGCGCGCTTGAAGGCGTCGATCATGATCAGCAGCTCCATGATCGACTTCTGCACCGGCGAGCAGGTCGGCTGGATGATGAACACGTCGCGGTCGCGGGCGTTGTCCTCGATGCGCACGAAGATGTTCTCGTTGGCGAACTCGAAGACCTCGGCGCGACCCAGCTCGCGGCCGAGGTAGCGCCCGATCTTGCGTGCCAGCTCGGGATTGGCGTTGCCCGTGTACAGGTCGAAGTGCTCGCTGATTGCGCTGGCCGAACGACTTCCGAAGGCGTTCACGGCTGCCTCCCGCTCAGTTCTCCCGGGGCTCCGCCTGCCCCCCGTCGCCGGCGGGGTCGTCATTGTTGCCGATCTGGCGCTGCTCCGCCAAGCCCGCCCGGAAGACGGCGATGCCGGCCACCTCGTCGCCCTCGTTCAGGCGCATCACGATCACGCCGCGCGCCTGTGAGCCGTAGCGGTTGACGCTCTTGACGTCGGTGCGCACGACCTGCCCGCCGGAACTGATCAGCAGCAGCTCCTCGTCGTCCTCGTCGACCAGCTCGACGGCGGCGACGCGGCCCGTCTTGGCGCCCTCGAGCGAGATCAGCCGCACACCCTGGCTGCCGCGGTGCATCGTCCGGAAGTCGGACAGCGCGACGCGCTTGCCGTAGCCGGTCTCGGTCAGGACGATGATGTCGGCGCCAGGCTCGACGACGCCCATGCCGACGACCTGGTCGCCCTCGCGCGCCAGGCGGATGCCGATCACGCCGGCCGCGTCGCGGCCCATCGGCCGGACCTCCTTCTCGTTGAAGCGAGCGATGCGCCCCTGCCGCGTGGCCAGCACGACGTCGTGCGTGCCCGACGAGACGGCGACCCACGCCAGCTCGTCGTCCTCGGCGACGGTGATCGCGCGAATGCCCGTCGAGCGCACGCGCTCGAACTGCTCGATGGGCGTCTTCTTGATGATCCCGTGGCGGGTGGCCATGACCAGGTTGTGGCCCTTCTCGAAGTCGCTGATCGTGACCACGGCGAGGACTTTTTCGCCGGCCTCGACCTGCACGCCCTCGAGGTTGATGATCGGGATGCCCTTGGCCTGCCGCGTCGCGTCGGGGACGGCGTGGACCTTCGAGCTGAAGACGCGGCCGCGATTGGTGAAGAACAGCGCCCAGTCGTGGGTATTGGCCACGAGCAGGTGCTTGACGGCGTCCTCCTCGACCGTCCGCGCGCCGATGATGCCCTTGCCGCCGCGCGCCTGGCGACGGTAGGTCGTCAGCGGCTGGCGCTTGATGTAGCCGCGACCGGAGACGGTGACCACGACGTCCTCGTCGGCGATCAGGTCCTCGTCGGTCAGCTCGCGGTCGGCGTCGTCCTCGACGCGCGTGCGGCGCGGGCCGGCGTACTTCTCGGCCACCTCCGTCAGCTCGTCCTTGATGATGCGCAGCACGCGCGCCGGGTTGGCCAGGATGTCCTCCAGCTCGGCAATGAGCTTGATCGTGGCGAGGTACTCGTCCTCGATCTTCTTGCGCTCGAGCGCGGCCAGCCGGCGCAGCTGCATCTCGAGGATGGCGTTGGCCTGGATCTCGGTCAGCTTGAAGCGCTTGATCAGGTTGGCGCGGGCGGTGTCGACGTCGGCCGACTCGCGGATCGTCTTGATCACCGCGTCGAGGTGATCGAGGGCGATCTTGAGGCCCTCGAGGATGTGCGCCCGGTCGCGCGCCTTGCCCAGGTCGAACTCGGTCCGCCGGCGAACGACCTCGCGGCGCCAGTCGATGTGGTGCTGCAGCACCTGCTTCAGCGGCAGCGTCTGCGGCTGGCCGTCGACCAGCGCCAGCATGTTCATGTTGAAGGCCAGCTTCAGCGGGGTGTGCTTGAACAGGTTGTTGAGCACCTTCCGCGGCGCCGCGTCGCGCTTGCACTCGATGACCAGGCGCATGCCGTCGCGGTCCGACTCGTCGCGCATGTCGGCGATGCCGTCTATCTTCTTCTGCTGGACGAGATCGGCGATCTTCTCGGCGAGGGCCGCCTTGTTGACCTGGAAGGGCAGCTCGGTGACGACGATGGCCATCCGCTCGGAGCGCGTCTCCTCGAAGGCGACGGCGGCCTGCATCACGACCCGCCCGCGGCCGTGGGCGTACATGTCGCGGATGGCGTCGACCTTCTCGTGCTGGCCGGTCAGCGCGTTGCGCCGGCTCTCGTAGCGGAAGATCGTCGCGCCGGTCGGGAAGTCGGGGCCGTTGACGTAGCTGCACAGCTCGTCGCTGGTCAGCTCGGGATCGTCGATCAGCGCCTTCGTCGCGTCGGCGATCTCGCCCAGGTGGTGCGGCGGGATGTTCGTGGCCATGCCGACGGCGATGCCGGTGCTGCCGTTGACGAGCAGGTTGGGCAGCTTGGCCGGCAGGACTGACGGCTGCATGCGCGTGCCGTCGTAGTTCTCGACGAAGTCGACGGTCTGCTTGTCGATGTCGGCGAGGACCTCGGCGGCGATCGCCGTCATGCGCGCTTCGGTGTTGTGGCTGATGAAACCGTTGGTGATGAACGAGTGATCGTCGGTGTCGACGCGCAGCGAGTAGACCGGCTGCACGCCGGCGTCCATCACCGACTCGACCTCGGCGTAGAGGTAGTCGCCGGTCACCAGCGGGGCGATGACCTGCTTGACCTCGGTCGACGCGATCCGCTCGAGAATGGCGGTGCCGCCGCGCTCCCAGCGCTCGATCCGATCGATGTTGTGGCGGGTCAGCCAGTCACGGTCGCTCCACGCCGAAGCCGACTCGGCCCGCACGTACTCGGCAAGGTAGGGAACGAAGTCGCGGCTGAGCGCCCGGCTCTGCCGCGGCACCTCGGCCAGCAGCCTCTCCAGCTTGTGCTGTTTGGCACCGACGAAGCCGATGCGCTCGGCGAACAGGCGCGCATCGCGTCGATTGCTGATGACGACCTTGAACTCACCCTTGGCGTAGCGGCAGATGCGCGCCACGACGCCACTCTCGAGCAACAGCTGCTGGACTCCCCGCGCGAGCTCATCGCTGTAGGTCGAGTAGGAGACCTGGATGGTCGAGCGAGGCAGCGCCGAGCACGATCCGTCGCCCGTGAAGAGAGAGCGCAGGAAGGCCCGCTTGAACTCCGGCGACGAACGCCACACCGCCTCCGGCACCGACTTCGCGGCGCTGCGGCCGACGACCTCGCCGAGCGGGCTCGCGCGCAGGTGCGCCAGGTTCTGAACGTCGAGCTCGTGCAACAGGCTGCCCGAGGTGATCCGGCGGCTGTAGACGTAGCGCGGCCCGCCGACCACCCCGTCATAGGCACTGACGACGGCGTCGAAGTATTGGCGGTCGATGTTGTTGAACCGCGCTCGAGGGTTGCTCACCCAGCCTTCCGATACGAAGGCACCGAGCAGCAGCGCCGTCTGCCGCTCGCGCTCGGACAGCTCTCCACCGACGTCGTAGACGGTCCGCGAGATCAGGACACGGTCTGTGGGCCTGACTTCGTCGAGCCGCTTCCAGAGCGGCATCGGCACACCCGTCACGTCCACGAGACAGAGCAGCGGGTGGTTGTGCGTGCCCGTCAGCTCGTGCCCGAGCGTCGTCCGCACGCGGAGCGTCGGGTGTGAACCGGAATGGAACAACTTCGAGGCGTGGACCGGGCGGCCGAGGCGATCGAGCACCTCGAGCTCGATCTCGTTGTCGGACTCTGGCTCGGCGTCGGGGACGATCGAGTCGATGCGCACGGTGCCCGCGGTCGTCGCGACGCGGGTGTCGCCGGACAGGCAGTAGCGCATCGCCGCCGGCGGGTCGCCGTCGACCGAGCCGAAGTTGCCCTGGCCGTCGACGAGCGGGTAGCGCATCGAGAAGTCTTGCGCCAGCCGCACCAGCGCGTCGTACAGCGCCACGTCGCCGTGCGGGTGGTACTTGCCCATGACCTCGCCGACGATGGCCGCGCACTTGCGGTAGCCGGCGCCCGAGGTCAGGCCCATCTCGTGCATCGTGTAGAGGATCCGGCGGTGGACGGGCTTGAGGCCGTCGCGCACGTCGGGCAGCGCGCGGCTGACGATGACGCTCATGGCGTAGTCGAGGTAGCTGCCGCGCAGCTCGTCCTCGATGCGGATCGGCCGGACGCGCCCGATTTCGCTGGTCATGCGCCCCTCCGTGCCAGGCGCTGGTGCTCACCCTGCATCTCGACCGCCCGATCGCTGAGGCCTCCGAGCCCAGGCTGGCCGGCCTGCCCGGCGAAGACGGCGGCGATGGCCGACGCCGTGCTCGTCGACGGCGCGTCGGAGCGGCGACGGACGCCCTCGAGCGTGGCGCGCAGCTCGGGCGCCAGCGCCGGCAGCGCCGGCAGCGCGTCGCGCACGACCCACGCCCGGTGGCCGTCGTCGGTGCCGGCTGCCTGTTGCGCTTCATCGCGCAGCAGCGTGGCGACGCCGTCGGCGTCGACGCGGGCCCACTCGCGCAGCGCCCACGACAGCGCCTTCTGGACCTGCTCGTCGGCGTCGCCGATCAATGATGCGATGAGCATCAAAGCAGGAAACGGAGCCAGCTCGCCGCGGCGGTGCGGCGGCAGCTGGAAGGGCATCCGCGCCAGCGTCGAGCCGACGAGACGGCGCTCCCAGCGGTCGGGCGAATAGGCCAGCTGCTCGAGCTCGGCGAAGCGGAACGGCTCGTAGAGGATGCCGACGGCGAACAGGTCGGCCAGGCTGTCGACGCTGATCCAGTCGCCGGCGGCGTGGCCCAGCCGGCGCATCAGCTGCCAGCTGCGCTCCGGGTCGTCGGGCAGGGCGCGGCGGAGCGGAACATGGCTGAAGAGGCGCACCTCGTACTCCTCGGCCGTCGCCAGTCGCTGGGCCAGGGACAGGGCGGAGGCCGCCGATCCCTCGTCCAGCGGCCGGCGCAGCTGGGCGGCGACGGCGTCGACCAGCGGCCAGCGGACACCGATCGTTATGCCCGAACCGGGGGCGACACGCTCCTGCTCGGCGGCGTAGGCGTCGTCGGCGAGGCGCTCGAGACCCTCGCGCAGGACGGCGGCGAACGAGTCCGGGTCGTCGATGAGCTCGGCCAGCGCCTGGCCCAGGCCGCGCGCCTCGGGCCGGCGCTCGGCGACGACCGCCTGCGCGCGCCGGCCGGCATCAGACGTCAAGGTTCTGCACCTGCCGTGCGCGGGCCTTGATGAAGTCGCGCCGTGGCTCGACCTTCTCGCCCATCAGCGCCGAGAAGATCATGTCGGCCTCCGCCGCATCCTCGATGTCGGCGCGCAGCAACGTCCGCGTCTGCGGGTTCATCGTCGTCTCCCACAGTTGCTCGGCGTTCATCTCGCCGAGGCCCTTGAAGCGCTGGATACTGAGGTTGCGCGCCTTCATCTCCTTGACGATGCGGTCGCGCTCCTTGTCGTCCTGCGCGTAGCGCGTGACCTTGCCGGTGCTTACGCGGTAGAGCGGCGGCTGGGCGATGTAGAGGTGGCCGTTCTCGATCACCTGCGGCATGTGGCGATAGAAGAACGTCAGCAGCAGCGTGCGGATGTGCGCGCCGTCGACGTCGGCGTCGGCGAGCAGGATGATCGTGTGGTAGCGCAGCTTGGCGATGTCGAACGTCTCGCCGATGCCTGTGCCGAGGGCGATGATCAGCGGCCGGATCTTCTCGCTCGACAGCACCTTGTCGATGCGCGCCTTCTCGACGTTGAGCATCTTGCCGAACATCGGCAGGATCGCCTGGAAGCGCCGGTCACGGCCCTGCTTGGCCGAGCCGCCGGCCGAGTCGCCCTCGACGATGAACAGCTCGCTGCGCGCCGGGTCTCGCTCCTGGCAGTCGGCCAGCTTGCCCGGCAGCGCCGAGCCCTCGAGCGCGCTCTTGCGGATGACGAGGTCGCGTGCCTTCCGCGCTGCCTCGCGGGCGCGCGCCGCGGTGAGCGACTTCTCGATGATGCGGCGGGCGTCGGACGGGTTCTCCTCGAGGTGCTGGATGATGCCCTCGCTGACGGCCGCCTGGACCTGCCCCTTGACCTCGGCGTTGCCCAGCTTGGCCTTCGTCTGGCCCTCGAACTGCGGGTCGGTCAGCTTGACGCTGATGATCGCCGTCAGGCCCTCGCGCACGTCCTCGCCGCTCAGATTGGCGTCGGAGTCCTTGAGGATTCCCGCCTTTCGGGCGTAGTCGTTGAGCGAGCTGGTCAGCGCCGCCCGGAAGCCGGTCACATGCGTGCCGCCGTCGACGGTGTTGATGTTGTTGGCGAAGGCGTAGACGCTCTCGCTGTAGCCGTCGTTGTACTGGATCGCGACCTCGATCTGGGTCCCGTTCTCGCGCCGCTCGACGTAGATTGGCCGCGGGTTGAGCACGTCGCGGCCCTTGTTCAGGTGGCGCACGAAGCTGACCACGCCGCCCTCGAAGTAGAACGACTTCTCCCGCGGCGGGGTGACACGCTCGTCGACGAGCTTGATCCAGACGCCCTTGTTGAGGTACGCCGATTCGCGCAGGCGCTGGCTGATGATCTCGAAGCTGAAGTCGAGCGTCTCGAAGACCTGCGGGTCGGGCTTGAAGGCGGTCAGCGTGCCGGTCCGCCCGTTGGCCGAGCCGGTCGCCTTGACCGGCGTCGTCGGCTTGCCGCGCTCGTACTCCTGGCGCCAGATCTTGCCGTCGCGCGCCGATTCGACGCGCAACCACTCGGACAGCGCGTTGACCACGCTGACACCCACGCCATGCAGGCCGCCCGAGACCTTGTAGCCGCCGCCGCCGAACTTGCCGCCGGCGTGGAGGACGGTGTGCACGACCTCGAGCGCGTCGCGACCGGTCTGCTTGTGCTTGCCGACGGGCACGCCGCGGCCGTTGTCGACGTTGATGACACTACCGTCGTCCTTGAGCGTCAGCTCGATGCGGGTGGCGTGGCCGGCCATCGCCTCGTCGATCGAGTTGTCGACGATCTCCCACACGAGGTGGTGCA
>CAYRMQ010000047.1:0-20831 GCA_964425305.1 uncultured Anaerolineaceae bacterium
GACAACGAGATCTCGTGGTACGACTGGGCCGCCGCCGACGAGGAGCTGCTGGCCTTTGTCCGGCGCGTCATCGCGTTGCGCGCCGAGCACCCGGTCTTCCGCCGCCGGCGCTGGTTCCACGGGCGGCGCATCCACGGCCAGGAGCTGACCGACATCGGCTGGTTCACGCCGGCCGGCGAGGTCATGAACGACAGCCACTGGGACGAGGCATCGGCGCGCGCGATAGGCCTGTTCCTGGGCGGCCACGACCTCGGCGTCGACGACCACGGGCGGCCGATCGTCGACGACTCCTTCTACCTGATCTTCAACGCCGACCGCGCCGACGTGCCGTTCAGGCTGCCCGCCGCGCGCTGGGGCCGGCGCTGGCAGGTCGAGATCGATACGAGCGCGCCCGCTGACGGCCCGCCGAGCAGCCTCGACGCCGAGGCCACGCTCGCGGTCGGCGGCCGCTCATTCGTGCTCCTGCGCCGTATCGCCTGATCGCCGGCCGGCGACGCGCTCCGCTGCGACCGCCTCGACCTCGAGCACGTCGTCCTCGACGAGAACCCGCTCCAGGCCGACCCGCGTTCGGCGTACCTGCAGCCGCTCGACGACGACGAGCACCGCTGCCGTTACGGGCACGGCCAGCAGAGCGCCCGGGACGCCGCCGATCGCGCCGCCGGCAAGGACGGCGACGAGCACTATGAACGGCGGCATGCCAATCGCGTTGCGCATCACGATCGGCACGAGGACGTTGCTCTCGACGGTCTGGATAACGGCGTAGACGACCGCGACGAGCAGCACCGTCTCGACCTGGCCGGTCATCGCCGCCACGAGCAACGCCGGCACGGCGCCGATCAGCGGCCCGACGATCGGGATCACCTCGGCGACGCCGGCGATGAAGCCGAGCAGCAGCGCGCCCTCGAGGCCGATCAGGAAGTAGGCGACGGTCATCGCCACGCCGATCGTCACCATCAGGATCAGCTGGCCGCGGACCCACGAGCCGAGGCGCAGCTCGATGGCGTTCCACGCGTCGCGTGTCCCGGCGCGGCGGGCACCGGGCAGCAGCGCCAGCGCGAAGCGCTGCAGACGCGCTCGCTCGGTCATCCAGAAGAAGACGAGCGCCAGCAGGGCGGCAAGAGAAATGGCGACCTCGGCGACGGTCGTGCCGACCTCGATGACGACGTCGGGATCGGGCGGCTCCTCGACCGGTGGGGCGAGCCACGCGTAGAACGAGTCGATCAGCGCACTCAGGCTGCGCGACAGCGCCCGTGGCTCGATCGCCTCGGTCCAGCTGCGCGCCTGAGCGAGCAGCGGGATCAGCCGGACGTTGAGATCCTCGAACTGGTTGAGCGCGGCGGGGATGATCAGCAGCGCGAGCATGACGACGGCGACGAAGAAGCCGGCGTAGACGAGCAGCACCGTCGCGCCACGGCCAAGGCGGCTGCGCGCCCTGGCCCAGTTCACGATCGGCTCGAGGCCGGCAGCCAGCAGCAGCGCCAGGAAGACGATCAGCGTGACCTGCAGCGCCAGCGCGAAGCCTTGCAGCACCGCCAGCACGAGCGCGCCGCCCAGCACGAAGCCGATCCCACGCACGAACCAGCGAAATGCTTCGGACCTCAAGAGAAGGGCGCTCCGGCTGCGGGCTGCTGACGCCTCCATTGGCGGTGATGGCCCGTATAGGAGGCGCCGGTGGCGCCGCGGTGCGCGTGACAGATGAACGGCGACTGCCGGACAACTGCAATGCGAACGCAACCCCGATACCGGGACTCGGCCTTACGGTCGGGCTGTAGAGTGTATGTCCGAGGAGGAACGCTCTTGAATAGTCAACCACTCGTCCTCGTGGCCGACGATGAGCCGCGCATCACCAAGCTCGTTGCCCTGACCCTTCACGACGAGGGCTTCCGTGTCGTTACCGCCGGCGGGGGAGAAGAGGCGCTGAAGAAGGCCGAGGAGGTTCGGCCCGACATCGTGCTGCTTGACATCGTGATGCCCGACCTCGACGGGATCGAGGTCATGCGCCAGCTGCGCGAATGGCGGCCGGTGCCGGTCATCCTCTTGACGGCGAAGGGCTCGACCAGCGACAAGGCGAAGGGCCTCGACCTGGGCGCCGACGACTACATCGCCAAGCCCTTCCACCCCGACGAGCTGGCCGCGCGTGTACGCGCCGTGCTGCGCCGCGCCAGCGGCGTCTCGCCGGGCGCCGGCATAGTCGCCTTCGACGACATCGAGATCGACCTCGAGCGGCGGCTGCTGACCAAGGGCGGCGAGCTCGTCTCGCTGAGCCGGACGGAGTGGCTCCTGCTCCAGCATCTCGCCGCGCACGCCGGCAAGGTCGTGCTGCACACCGAGCTGCTGACCAAGGTCTGGGGGCCGGAGTACCGCGACGACCTGCAGTACCTGCGTGTCTGGATCAGCCGCGTCCGGCGTAAGCTGGGCGCCGCGCCGGGGGAGCCCGGTCCGATCAAGACGTTCCAGGGCATCGGCTACGTCCTCGACGTGGAGGGCAACCTGGGCGAGGGCGGCAGCCAGCGCGCAGCCGAGCAGGCGGGCGGCGCCAAGCGGCCGGGAGAGAGCGAGCAGAAGGCGACGGAGCCCATCCGCGCCTGATCGCTTGGCCGCCCGGCACGGGTGGCCAACTCTCAGGGTCTCGTCATCTGCCCCGGGCGACCCGGGTCATCCCGCGGAGGCCGGCTCTGCAGTGAGGCGGCCGGCTTCTGTCAGTCCGCCTCGACGGCGATGGCGCCGCCGCGCTCGCGGCCGAGCAGCGTCGCCGCCATCGCGGCCGCCGGGGCGAGCGCGGCCAGCACGAGCAGCCGGTTCGTGCCGCTAAGGAACAGTCCGACGCCGAGCCCGAGCGAGAAGCTCGTGCCGATGACGAGCGCCTGGTTGGGCATCTCGCCGAGCACCTTCTGAGTCTCACGCGCGGCGACTTCCGCGCCTGCCATCGCGTCGGGCAGGCGCTCGGCCGCCTTGCCGGCGCCGGTGCGCAGCCGGTGCGCCGCCCCCTGCGCACCGGCCATCACGCCGACGATGTTGCGCTTGGCGGTCTCGGCAGTGCCATCGCCGGCGTTGCCGTTGGTCCGATTCGACCGCTTCTGGGTCATGCTCATCCTCCTTCCCCCGCTGGCGCGCATGCTGCTGGCTGCGCGGTCTCGTGAAGGCGGACGCGGGGCTTTGAGCCTCTTGCAGGCATCTTACAGGCGCCGGCCAGAGCGGCCCCGATGGAGTCGGGCGCCGGCTGGCCTCTGCGTGGACGGTCTCCGCCGATCTCAGTCGTCGTCGTCGTCATCATCGTCGTCGTCGTCGCCCGGTGGGCCGGGCGGACCGGGCTGACCGGGCGGGCCTCCTCCGCCGGGCGGGCCGTCGCCACCGCCGCCACCGCCACCACCACCACCGTCGCCGGGCGGTTCCTCGCCGCCGGGCGGCTCCTCAGGTGGCGGCTCGGGGCTGGGCGGCGCGGGCGTCGGGCAGCTCGTCGGCGCGAGCGGGCCACCCCAGTCGCTGCGGCGGAAGAGGTAATCGGTGCGCGTGCCGTGCTCGCCGCGTACGTTGCGGCCGCGGCGGGCACGGTCCATCCAGTCGGCCAGCGCCAGCTGCCAGCGCTCGGGCGCGTCCGGCTCGACCTGGGTCAGGTCGACGTACCAGCCGTCGCACATGTTGACGTAGAGGATGCCCGGCTCGTCGACCTGGTCTTCGCCACCGGGCTGCGTGCCCTGCAGGAACCACTCGTCGATCGTCGCCCGCGTCCACGGCCCGGGCGCTCCGCCCGACCAGGCGTCGATGGTCGCGCGCACAATCCCGTCCGGCGGCGCCGGGAAGTCGGCCATCGGCCAGCCGGTGGTGTAGTCGCGGATGAAGCTCTGCCAGATGCGGCCGGGGGCGTCGGCAGCGAGCACCGGCGCGTCGCCGCCGAGCGGTGGGCTGTTGTCGCTGTTGCCCATCCAGACGCCGACGACAAGGTGCGCGTCGCCGGGGTCCTCCGGCGGAGCGAGGTATCCGTAGACGGACAGGTCGCGCATGTCGTTGGTCGTACCCGTCTTGGCCGCCGCCTCGCGCCGCTCGCCGTCAGGACCGTTCCGGATGCGCAGGCGCTGGCCCCAGATGACGTTCTCCGACGGGTCCGTGTTGTCCTTCAGGATGTCGGTCGTAAGCCACGCCGCCTGCGGGCTGAGGCCCTCGTCCTGCACCGGCGCTCCGGCGTTGTAGATCAGCTGGCCGCCGCTGTCGTAGATCTCAAGGATCGTCCGGGGCATGGTTACCGTGCCGCCGTTGCCCAGCGCACCGAAAGCTGACGTCAGCTCGACCATGTTGGTCTCGACGGTGCCGATGGCGCCCGCCAGCCCCGCCTGCAGCAGGTGCCGCGTGCCGCGCGGGAAGGTGATCCCGAGGCGCTCCGAAAGCGACGCCACGTCCTGCACGCCGACGCGATCGAGGGCGCGGATGGCGGGCACGTTGAGCGAGTACTTGAGCGCCTCACGCATCAGCACCGGTCCGCGATCGCGCAGGTCTGCGTTGCGCGGAACCCAGTCACGCGCGAACTCGGTGGTGACGTCGGGCAGTAGCGTGCCGGCGGTCAGCGTGTGGTTGTCGAAGCCCGCTGCGTAGACGATCGGCTTCCAGGCCGAGCCCGGCTGGCGGTAACCGCGGCCCGCCACGTCGAACTTGGGATCGAGCTTGGACGATGCCAGGTCGTCGCGGTAGTAGCCGGCGCTGCCGACGTAACCGAGGATGTCACCCGTCCGCGCGTCGAGTGCCACCAGCGCGCCGTTGTGGATGTCCTTGCCGCGCAGCGATAGCAGCCAGTCGGCGTCTTCCTCGAGGCCTTCGTGCTCGATCACCTCCTCCAGCTCGGCACGGCTGAGCTGGGTATATACCGTTGCCGCGGTGATCTGCCGCTCGGCCGCTTGCTGGGCTTCCCAGTCGAGCGTCGTGATGACGCGGTAGCCGCCCCGTTCCGCCGGCGCGCGGTCGATCAGCAGCCGGTCGAGCTGCGGCTTCATGTACCAGACGAAGTGCGGCGCCTGGTACACGAGCGGCTGCTCCGGAGCGAGGACGATCGGCTCGTTCAGCGCCTGCTCGAGCTGCTGCGGCGTCAGCGTCGTCCAGCGCCCGTGGCCCTCGGCCAGGTTGCGCAGGATGAAGTTGCGCCGCTCGACCGGCGTCGGCAGGCGCTCGCCGCGGCGCGACTGGGTCGGCACGACGAGCCGTCCGTCGACGGTCGGTTCGGCCCACTTGAACAGGTCGTAGGTGTTGGGTGCCTGAGGCAGGCCGGCCAGCACCGCCGCCTGCGCTGCCGTCAGGTCGTCGAGATCTGTGACGCCGAAGTAGACCTCGGCCGCGGCGGCGATGCCGTAGGCGCCGTGGCCGTAATAAATCTGGTTCAGGTAGGCGGTGATGATCCGTTCCTTGCCCTCCTCGCCGGGGAAGGCGAGGGTCAGGTTGCGCGCCTGCAGGATCTCCTTGATCTTGCGCTCGTAGATGTCGCCCTGGAGGACCTCGCCCGGCAGTAGCCGCGCGCGGACGAACTGCTGGGTAATGGTCGAGGCGCCGCGGTCGCGGATGCCGGCGATGCTCTCCATCACCGCGGCCATGATCGCGTTCGGGTCGTAGCCCTCGTTCTCCCAGAAGGTGCGGTCCTCGACGGCGATGGTCGCGTCGAGCACCAGCTGCGGGATCTCCTCGTACTGGACGACGCGGCGCCGCTCACTCTGGAAGCGCGCCAGCTCGACGGTTCCGCTGCGGTCATAGACGACGGACGGCTGGGCGTACTCGAGGTCTTCGAAGCGCGAGACGTCGGGCAGGTCGTCGTCCATCGAGTCCAGCGTCACTAGCGCGACGCCGGCGGCGGCCGCCGTGCTGCCGACGACGCCGAGGCCCATGACGAGCACGACGAGGAGCGAGATGATCCCGATCAGCCCCGCCGGCGAGCGCGACGGCTTGGGGCGACTGCGCACGCGCGCCAGGGCGAGGCGGCGCAGGTTGCCGTTGGGGCGGCGATGGCCGTTGGTCGGCCTGATGCGGCGTGGTCTGGCTCTATTCACTCGTCTGAATTGTGGCGGATGCGGCGACGGAACTCCCTTTCGCTCGGGAGTACCCCCAACCGTCGGCGCCGCGTTGCTCGGCGCTGCATGGCACGAAGTCTGGCAGGTCGACAGATACGCTCGTATGGCAGCCCGTGGATGAGCGCTGCGGTCGCATGCCAGTTGGACGGATGTCAGGCCGCCCGCGTGACCGACCGGCGTCGCTCGGCAAGTTGGCGGCGGAGCAGCGCCAGCACTGCCCGCTCCTCGCTGCGCAGGCCGACGGCGCCGCGTGCCCGCTCGCCGCTGGCCGGCTCGGAAAGCCGATCGAGCAGCGTTCCACCGAGGTGCGCGTCGATTAGCGCGGGGTGGATGTAGCAGCTGCGGCAGACGGCGGGCGTGTTGCCGAGTTGCCGGGCGACCTCCTCGACGGCCTGCACGAGCATCTTCTGGGCGGCTCTCGACTCGGCCTCGACCTCTGTCGCCGTGCGCAGTGCGCGCGCCGCCAGGACTGTGCCGGCCCATGTCCGGAAGTCCTTCGCCGAGAACCCGTCGCCCATAGCCCGGCGCAGGTACTCGTTGACGTCGTCCGAGTCGACGCTCTGCGGCAGGGCCTCCTCGTCGACGTACTGGAAGAGACGCTGGCCGGGCAGCTCCTGGCACTCTCGCACGATCCTGGCCAGGCGCCGATCGCGCAGCCCGACCTCGTGACGGCGGCCGCCCTTGCCGCGGAAGGACAGCTTGAAGACGCTGCCACGGATGCGCGCGTGGCGGTCGCGCAGCGTGGTCAAGCCGAACGAGCGGTTGGCCCGCGCGTATTCCTCGTTGCCGACGCGCAACAGCGTCGCCTCGAGCAGGCGGACGATTGCGGCGAGGACCTTCTCGCGCGGCAGTCCCGGCCGGCGCAGGTCGCGCGCGACGCGGCGGCGCAAGCGCGGCAGCGCCTCGGCGAAGGCGATCGTGCGCTCGTACTTGGCCTCGTCGCGCAGCTCGCGCCAGAGCAGGTGGTAGCGGTACTGCTTCCGTCCCCGCACGTCGCGGCCGGTGGCCTGAATGTGGCCGCGCTCGTCGGCGCAGATCCAGACGTCGCGCCAGGCGGGCGGGATGGCCAGCGCCCGGATGCGCGCCAGTGTCTGCGGTGCGCGGACGGCACGCCCGTCGGCGTCGCGATACGAGAAGCCGCGGCCGTGGCGGCGCCGCCTCAGGCCCGACTCGTCGTCGTTGACATAGCGCAGGCCGGCGGCGCGGGCGGCGATCAGCGGGCTTGCCGGACGGTCGGCTCGGCCGCTGGCTTGTCCGCCCAAGGCTCTGGTCACAGGTCCCTCCGTGCGTTTCGCGGTGAAGGTAGCCGGACCCGTCGCGTCTGAGCGTCGTCCCGGCCGCGGCGCGCTTGCAGGCGGCTATCAGCTTGGGATGGCTTTGCATCGCCCACGATCGCGGCGCCCTCTGCCGGTGCAAGCCGCGAGGGCCCATCGTCGGCTGCCTGAGTCCCCCAAGCCCGAGGAAGCGCCTGCATGCAATGCCGCCAGCCTGCCACGCGGCCGACCGACGCGCCCGACCCATCGGCCGCATCCCTGTATGCGTCGCCGACTGCGCCACCGGCGACCGACGCGCGACCGCCCGCCAGCCCGCCATCCGTCGCCGGCACGCCCCGGCCGGGCGCCGGCGGCCGGCCGCCGGCGGGGGCCGGCGTGGCGCCAGAGTCGGACGACTACGTCGTCGAGATTCGCGGCATCGGTCACCGCTTCGGTGACGTCGTCGCCATCAACGGCATCTCACTCGGCGTTCCCGCCGGCACGATCACCGGCATCATCGGGCCCAGCGGGTCGGGCAAGACGACGACGATCCGCGTTATCACCGGCGCCCTGCTGCCGGAGCACGGCGAGGCGCGCGTGCTGGGCCAAAACCCGCGCCACTTCCGGCGCCGGACGCGCGAGAAGATCGGTTACATGCCCCAGCTCTTCGTGCTCTATCCCGACCTGACGGCGCGCGAGAACGTCGACTTCGTGGCGGCGCTCTTCGGGCTGCTCGGCGGCGCCCGCCGGCGGCGAGTGGACGAGGTCCTCCGGCTGGTCGAGCTGGGCGATGCCGCCGACCGTCGCGCCGCGCAGCTGTCGGGCGGCATGCAGCGCCGCCTGGCGCTCGCCTCGGCGCTGGTGCACGAGCCGCTGCTGCTGATCCTCGACGAGCCGACGGCGGGCATCGACCCGATCTTGCGCCAGCGCGTGTGGGCCGAGCTGCACCGGCTGCGCGACGAAGGCGTGACGCTGATCGTCACGACGCAGTACGTCACCGAGGCGGAGTACTGCGATTCGGTGGCCCTCATCTCGACCGGCCAGCTGGTCGCCTTCGGCCCGCCCGAGCAGCTGCGCCGGCAGGCGCTCGGCGGCGAGGTCATCGAGATCGTAACCGCCCATCCATTCGACGCCAACACGCTGCCGCCGATCGAGGGCGTCGGCGAGATACGCCAGACCGGCCCGCGCGAGATGCTCGTCACCGCCAAGGAAGCCGGCCGCGCCGGACCGGCGGTGGTCGACGCCGTCGATGACGCCGGCGGCGACGTCGAGTTCAGCCGCGAGTACCGGCCGACCTTCGACGAGGTGTTCACGGCGCTGGTGACGCGCCACATGGAGCAGCAGCAGGCGGCGGGCTCCGGCACGGCGGCGACGTTCGCCGGCCCGCCGATCCAGCTTCGGCGGCCGCGATGAAGGCGTTGCCTCGAGCGCGATGAAGGCAGTGCGCCGCTTCCTTCGCCGTCTGTTCGTGCCGCCCATCAAGGCGGTGACGAGGGTCGTCGCACAGGTGCGCAAGGAGCTGATCCAGGTTCGCCGGCGGCCGGGGGCGTTCTTCAGCCTCGTCCTCGGCCCGTTCCTGATCATGGCCATCTTCGGCCTCGGCTACACCGGCGAGCGTCGGCCGCTGGAGACCGTCATCGTCATCCCGCCCGGACTGGGCCTGCCGACCGACCCCGCCTACTACCAGGAGCTGGCCGGGCCGGCGATCAACGTCCGTGCCGTGACCGACGACGCCGAGGCTGCTCGCCGGCAGCTCCACCTGCAGAACCTCGACATGGTCGTGATCACCCCCGAGAACGGCCTCGAGACGTTTCGCAACGGCGAGCAGGCCGAGATCGTCGTCGAGATCAACACCATCGATCCGGTCAGCGCCGGCTACGCCGGCTTTCTCGCCTCGATGCTCTCGCAGGAGGTGAACCAGGAGATCCTGCGGACGGCGATCGAGGAGGGCGAGTCGTACGCCGTCCACCGCGTGGGCGCCGAGATCACCGACATCCCGCCCGAGGTGATCGCCGCGCCGACGACCGTACGAACCGAGAATATCGCGCCGAGCGAGCCGGGGATCGTGTCGTACTCGGCGCCGGCGGTGCTGGCGCTGATCCTCCAGCACATGGCCGTGACGCTGACCGCGCTGTCGTTCGTCCGCGAGCGGCTGAGCGGCGCGATGGAGTTGTTTCGGATCTCGCCGGTCAACTCGCTCGAGCTGGTGCTGGGCAAGTATCTCGGTCTGGGCCTGGTCAGCGCGGTGATCGCGGCGCTGACGACGGTGCTGCTGGTTACCGTCCTCGGCGTGCCGCTGCTGGGCAGCCCGTGGGCGCTGACGGCGGTGGTCGGCGCGCTGGTCTTCGCCAGCCTCGGCGTCGGGCTGCTGATATCGGTGGTCTCCGATTCCGAGCGGCAGGCCGTCCAGCTGTCGCTGCTGGTCCTGCTCGCATCGGTCTTCTTCAGCGGTTTCGTGCTGCCGGTCGATGAGTTTCGCGCCGGCCTCCAGTACGCGGCCTATGTGCTGCCGGTAACACACGGCATCACGCTGCTGCAGGATGTGATGCTGCGCGGCGGCTCGCACGCATGGTGGCAGCTGATCTTCCTGGCCATCCTCGGGCTGGGCCTGCTCATACTTACGTCGATGCTGTTGCGGCGGGTAATGCGCAACGCTTGAGCGCACCGATGAGCGACGGAGAGGCAACGACGCGTGGGGCGACGACCGGTGGGCCGACGACCGGTGAGCCGGCGACCGCGACCGGCCTGACCGCCGCCGCCGAGGAGCTGGCGCGGCGTGCCCGCATCCGCCGCCAGCGCGGGCTGCGGCTGCTCGGCACCATCCTCGTCGCCTACGGTGCGCTGGGGATCGTCCTCTTCATCGGCGTCGCCTACGCCATCGAGCGGCCGATCGACGAAGCGGGCCGCCTGACGGTCTCGATCGAAGGCCAGCGAGGCGCGCTGCTCGAGTCGCTCGAGCAGGCGGCGCTGACGATCGACGAGGCGGCGGCCGGCATTCGCGGCATGGACTCCAGCCTCGCCCGCGCCGGCGAGGCGACCGACCGCGCGTCGCAACTCTCGCTGGGTGTGGCGGCGAGCATGTACGAGCTGCGCAACGCGATGACGATTCAGATACTTGGCACGCAGCCGCTGATCGGCCTCGCCGCCGGCTTCGACCAGAGCGGCCAGCAGCTGGAGCTGCTGGCCGAGGACATGGCGACCATCGGCGAGGCACTCGAGGCAAACCGTGACGACGCCGACGCCGTCGCTGTCTCGCTCGGCGAGCTGAGCGAATCGGTCGACACACTGACCCGCGCTGTGCGCGACGGGCCTGCGCTGGAGGTCTCGTCGGACGCGCTCGACGGCATGCGCCACGGCATCTATGCCGTCATCGCCTGGATGCTCGCGCTGGCCGTCGGCTGCGTCGCCGGCGGCGTAGCGTGCTGGATGGCCGCTCGCGACTGAGGCGCGCGCGGTCCTGCGTCGGTCGCGGAGGGCCGGTCCGCGCCCGTCCGCGGCGGGCGGCGCCGCTCCCCGACGAGCGCCGCCCCGCCCAGGGCGTCGCCACATATCGGGAACAGCACAGCCTACCGGCGATCCTCGTCGGCCCCGCTCTCGTCCTCCTCACCTACCCAGTGCTCCTCGACCTCGTCGTGCGGCCGCCCGGTCAGCTTGTCGACGCGCAGGAAGCGCAGGACGAGGAAGAGCACGACCCCGACGCCGATGCCGAGGATGTAGAGCCCGGCGCCGATGGTCATGCCGATCGCCGCGACGGCCCACAGGCCGGCCGCCGTCGTCAGTCCGACGACGTGCATGCGCATGTGGAGGATGGTGCCCGCGCCCAGGAAGCCGATGCCGGTGACGATCTGCGCCGCCACGCGCGCCCCCGGATCGCCCTCGCCGAAAGCCTCGATGCCGCCGACCGTGAAGAGCGCTGCGCCGACCGCGACCAGCCCGTACGTCCGCGCGCCGGCCGGCTTCTGCTGAAGCTCGCGTTCGAGCCCGACGAGGACGGCCACAACCCCGGCGACCACGACGCGGACCAGCCCCTCCACCTGCGGGTCGAGCAGCAGCGTGGGCAGATCGAAGTCGAATGGCATCAGTCCTCTCCGAGTATCGCCTGCTCGGCACCGGCCGTGGCGGGGTCCAGGTCGCACGCCGGCGGTGGGCCGCCGAGGCGGGCGATGAGCCGGCTGATCGCGCCGCGCCGGCGAGCGACGGCGTCGTAGCCGACATCGAGCGCCGTCGTGAAGCCGGGCAGCACGGCCCACGGGCGGAACAGCCAGCCGGCCGGCAGCGCGTCGAGGATCTCGAGCACCGCCTGTCCGCCGGCGCTCACCCGGCCGTCGTCGCGTCGGACGTGGATCGTTTCGACCAACGGGTAGTCGCGATCCATCGCCAGCAGGTCCGGCCGATCGGCGTGGGCTTTAGCGTGCTGGAGCGGCACGAGCTCCAGGCGATCCTGCAGGTCAAGCCGGGCCAGCACGCGTGCCAGGAGCGAGCAGAAGCCGCAGTCGCCGTCGTACAGCACGGTCAGCGACGTCGGGCGTGAGTCGAACAGCGACCTTGGCACGTCCTCATGCTAGCGCCGGCTGCTGGCGCCGGGCCGCATCGCCTACGATCAGCGTATGACCCGCCCCGCCACGCCAGGCAGCGCCACGGCCGACGAGGTCCTGCCCGTCGCTGACCCGTTCCTCGCCCGCCCCGACCTCGATCTCGACGAGCTCGAGCGCCACTGGGCGGCGTATGGCGCGCGGCGGCCGACGAGCGCTGAGCAGATGCGCGGCGCGGACCGGCGCGCCCAGCGCCTGGGAGTGCCCGCCGACGAGCTGATGGAGCAGGCCGGAGCGGCGGTGGCGGCTGCCGCCCGGGCGCTGCTGAACTCGACCGACCGCCCCTCGTCGCGACTGATCCTGGTGCTCGCCGGCCCGGGCAACAACGGCGGCGACGCCTTGGTCGCGGCGCGCCACCTCGCCGCCGCCGGCCTGCGCAGCGCGGTCGTGCTTGTCACCGGCGACCGCCGGCCGGGCACGCCCGAGGCGACGCGCAACTGGCACCGGCTGGAGGGCCTGGGCGAGGTCGAGCGCATCCAGGCCGCGACCGCCCATGACGTGGCCGTGCTCCTCAGCGGCCTCGAGCGCGCCGCTCTCGTCGTCGACGGGCTGCTCGGAACGGGTGTTCGCGGTCCGCTGCGCGACCCCATCCGGGAGGCGGTCGAGGTATGCCTGCGCGCGCGCCAGCTGGGCGTGCCGGTGCTCGCCATCGACACGCCGACGGCGCTCGACCTGACGACGGGCGAGGTCTCCGATCCCGTCGTCCGAGCCGACGCAACGGTCACCTTCCACCGACCCAAGCTCGGCCTTCAGACGCGCCTCGGACGGCTCCACGGCGGGCGAGTACTGGTCGCGCCGATCGGCATCCCCGCCGAGGCCGACGTCGGCTGAAGCGCTCGATCGAGGGCCAGGACGGCATGTCCGACGACGGACCAACCAATCGGCGACAGGTCCGCGATCGCCACGTCGTGCTCGTCGCCGCAGCCGTCGTCGCCGTCGTCCTCGGCCTGCAGCTGTTGAGCGCCGTTGTACCGGCCGTCGGTGACTTCCTCGGCCTGGCGCCCGTGCTCATCGGTGCCCTCATCGTCATCACCCTCGTCGTCCTCGCTCGCGCGCTGCGCCCAGCGCGGCCCGACGGCTGACCACGCCACCAAGCGGCTGACCGGCCCGACCGCCAGGCGACGTCTGGCGCGCTTCAGTCGTCGCCGCGCGCCCGTAAGTCGAGGCGCCGCTCCTCGCCGTTGAGCAGGCGCCGGATGTTGTCGGTGTGGGCGGCCCATACCAGGCCTGCCGCGACCACGCCGAAGAGCAGGTCGGCGCCGTCGTTCTGGCCGAGCCATACGAAGCCGGCGAGGATCAGCACGGCGGCCACGGCGGCGAGTAGCGAGCCCAGCGAGACGTAGCGCGTGAGCAGGATGACGCCGAAGAAGATCGGCGCCCCGAGCAACACCGCCAGCGGCTGGATGACGAGCAGCGCGCCGATACCGGTGGCCACGCCGCGGCCGCCGTGGAAGCCGAGGAAGACGGACCGCCACGCGCCGAGCACGCAGGCGATGCCGGTGAGCGCGGCGCCCAGCGCCGACGCGCCGGCGAGCAGTGCCAGCGCGACCGGCACGCCGCCCTTGGCGATGTCGAGCAGGCCCACCGCGAGCGCCCGGCGCGCGCCCATCGCGCGCAGCGCGTTGGTGCCGCCGATGCGGCCGCTGCCGATCGTCCGCGGATCGGGCGCGCCGGTCAGCCGCGCCACGATGACGCCCATCGGCAGCGAGCCGGCGAGGTAGCCGGCGACGATGAAGACTGCATCGAGCAGCGGCTGGGGCACCACGGCCGGAGTATAGATTTGCGGATTCCGACGCCTCCACCGGCCGAACCCAGGGTCGGCAGCCGGCACGGCACCGCCTGCCGACCGTCCTTGCGCCCTCGATGGGCCGCGGGTACGATCGGCCCGTGATCTCACTCCCGATCGCGGCTGCCGCCGCGCGCGGCTGACCAGTGGCCGTCGGCTCTTCCAACAGCTTCGACCTCGTCGTCCTCGGCGGCGGCACCGGCGGCTATTCGGCCGCCTTCCGCGCCGGCCAGCTGGGCCTGCGCGTGGCCCTCGTCGACGAGCAACCCAAGCTCGGCGGGACGTGCCTCCACTGGGGCTGCATACCGACCAAGGCGATGCTCGAGTCGGCCGAGTTCTTCGAGCGCATCAATCGCTCGTCCGAGTACGGCATCAACGTCGCCAAGGCGACCGTCGACTACAAGACCATCGCCCAGCGCCGGCAGGCCATCGTCGACCGCATGGCGCGCGGGCTCGACTCACTCGTCAAGAAGAACAAGGTCGAGTACATCCGCGGCCGCGGGACGCTCCAGAACGGGCGCAAGGTCAAGGTCGCCAAGCTGGCCGACGAAGGTAAGCCGGACGGCGAGATCACGCTCGACGCGACCGACGTCATCGTCGCCACCGGCAGCCGCGTCAAGAGCCTGCCCGGCCTCGAACCCGACGGCAAGACGATCGTCACCAGCGACGAGGTCGCCACCGGCGACACGCTGCCCAAGAGCATCGTCGTCGTCGGCGCAGGCGCCGTCGGCGTCGAGTTCGCCAGCTTCTTCCACGACATCGGCACCGACGTGACGCTGCTCGAGTACATGCCCGCCGTCACGCCGCTGGAGGACGCCGAGGTCGCGAAGGAGCTCGAGCGCCAGTTCAGCCGGCGCGGCATCAAGGTCATGACCAACGCCCGCTTCGATCCGGCGTCGGTGACCGTCGACGAGCAGGGCGTCTGCCTGATGGTCGGTAAGGAAGGGGAGGAGCCGAAGGAGCTGCGCGCCGAGCAGATGCTCGTCGCCACCGGCCGCGCGCCGAACTCGGACAACGTCGGCCTGGAGAACACCCGGGCGAAGGCCGAGAAGGGCTTCGTCCAGGTCGACGCGCGCATGCGCACGGCCGAGCCGCACCTCTACGCCATCGGCGACCTGATCGGCGGCCTGCTGCTGGCCCACGTGGCGGCGCACGAGGGCATCGCCGCCGTCCACGCCATCGCCGGCGCCGAGGCCGAGCACGTCGACTACCTCAAGATGCCGCGGGCGACCTACTCGCGGCCGCAGATCGCCTCGATCGGGCGCAGCGAGCAGGAGTGCGAGCGCGACGGCATCCCATACCGCACCGGCAAGTTCCCGTTCCAGGCCAGCGCCAAGGCGCTCATCGACGGCGAGTACGGCGGCTTCGTCAAGGTCGTCGCCCACCAGGACACCGACGAGCTGCTCGGGGTGCACATGATCGGCCCGCACGTGACCGACCTGATCAGTGAGGCCAGCGTGGCGATGCTGCTCGAGGCGACGGCGTGGGAGGTCGGCGCGGCCGTCCATCCGCACCCGACGCTGGCCGAGGCGCTCGGCGAGGCGGCCCTCGCCGTCGACGGCAAGTCGATCAACTTCTAGCAGGAGGGCAGGCGTGGCCACGCGGACCGACACGAAGGCGGCCACGGAGTTCGGCGCCGACTTCGGGCTGACGCGCGACGACCTGCTCGAGATGTACCGCCTGATCGTCGTGGCGCGCGCCGTCGACGAGCGCATGTGGATCCTCAACCGCGCCGGCAAGATCCCGTTCGTGATCAGCGGCCAGGGCCACGAGGGCGCGCAGGTCGGCGTGACCTTCGCGCTGCGCAAGGGCGAGGACTGGATGATCCCGTACTACCGCTCGGTGGCCAGCCTGATCACCTTCGGCATGACGCCGCGCGAGATCATGCTCGCCCAGTTCGCCAAGGGCAACGATCCGTCGTCGGGCGGACGCCAGATGCCGGGCCACTACGGCATCCCCGACCGCAACATCCTGTCGCTCAGCTCGCCGGTTGCAACGCAGCTGCTGCATGCGACGGGCATCGCCCTGGCGGCCAAGATTCGGCGCACCGGCCAGGTCGCGATGACGTATCTCGGGGAGGGCTCGAGCAACCAGGGCGACTTCCACGAGGGGCTCAACTTCGCCGGCATCCATCTGTTGCCGGTCGTCTACGTCGTCGAAAACAACGGCTACGCGATCAGCGTGCCGATGGCCCTCCAGTCGGCGGTCGAGGACATCGCGGTGCGGGCGGCGGGCTACAACATGCCGGGCGTCGTCGTCGACGGCGCCGACGTGCTGGCCTGCTACCGGGCGGGCTGGGAGGCGATCGAGCGGGCGCGGGCGGGCAAGGGGCCGACGCTGATCGAGGCCAAGGTCACGCGCCTGACGGCCCACTCATCGGACGACCAGCACACCAAGTACCGCACGCCGGAGGAGCTCGAGGCCGAGAAGGCGCGCGACCCGCTGCCGCGCTACCGCGATCAGTTGCGCGAGGCCGGGCTGCTCGACGAGGAAGCCGAGGAGCAGATCGCCGGCGAATCGCGCAAGGTCGTCGAGGACGCGACCGAGTGGGCCGAGGCCCAGCCCGAGCCCGATCCCGCAACCGCCCAGCGCTGGGTCTACGGCGACGCGCCGCCGGCGCGGATGGACGACCCGCTGTGGACGACCGCCCGCTTCATGGGTGACGGCGGCCCGTTCGGAACGCTCGCCGAGGAGGAGGGTTGAGGGTGTGGCCGTCCAGACGCTGATCGAATCGGTGCGCACGACGCTTGCCAACGAGATGCGCCGCGACGAGCGCGTGATCGTGCTCGGCGAGGACGTCGGCAAGAAGGGCGGCGTCTTCCTCGCCACCGACGGGCTCTACGACGAGTTTGGCGGCGAGCGCGTCATCGACACGCCGCTCTCCGAGTCGCTGATCGTGGGCGCCTCGATCGGCGCCGCCGTCAACGGCCTGCGGCCGGTGCCCGAGATCCAGTTCGCCGATTTCATATTCCCCGCCTTCAACCAGATCCTGTCCGAGGCCGCACGCCTGCGGTTTCGGTCGAACAACTCCTTCACCTGCCCGATGACGATCCGTGCGCCCTACGGCGGCGGCGTCCACGGCGCGCTCTACCACAGCCAGTCGGTGGAGGCGTTCTTCGCGCACATCCCGGGGCTGAAGGTGGTCATCCCGTCCACGCCGTACGACACGCGTGGCCTGCTGCGCAGCGCCATCCGCGACGAGGACCCGGTGCTCTTCTTCGAGCACAAGAAGATGTACCGCTCCGTTCGCGGCGACGTGCCCGACACCGACTACACCGTGCCGCTGGGCAAGGCGAAGGTGACGCGCGCCGGCGGCGACGTGACGATCGTCGGCTACGGCCTGATGGCGCACTACGCCCTCGAGGCGGCCGAGTTGCTCGACGCGGAGGGCGTCAGCGTCGAGGTCGTCGACGTGCGCACGCTGCGCCCGCTCGACGGTGAGACGGTTCTGGAGAGCGTGACCAAGACCGGCAAGTGCGTGATCGTCTACGAGGACAACCGCTTCGGCGGCTACGGCGCCGAGCTGGCCGCGATCCTTGCCGAGGAGGCCTTCGACCACCTCGACGGCCCGATCGTCCGCGTCACAGGCCCGGACGTGCCGGGCGTGCCCTACAACCACGTCCTCGAGGACTGGTTCATGCCCAATCCCGACCGCATCGCCGACGCCGTCCGCAGGCTGGCCGCCTACTAGGCCGGCTCGGGGCTGTCTGGGGCGGCTTCGCCGGCTGTCTACGTCGGCCTCCCGTCATTCAGTCGGCTGGCAACTCTTATCCAACCGTCTTGGCCCCGGATCGACTGCGCGGGACCTCCGCCAGGCTGGAATGACCGTCATGCAGCTGCCTCGCGACTGGCTGGCGGTGACTTTGGCCGCCTGACGCGTTCGCGCCCGCCGCGCCGTCGGATAAGAGTCGTGCCACGACTGGCTGACAGGAACCACAGCCCGGCCAGCCGTCCACGCGGCCGGGCGAGCCAGCGCCGGATCACCATGCCGCGGTCAGGCAGGACGCGATCGAAGATCGCCGCGTGCCGCTCGATCCGCCGCCGCAGCGTGCTCGCCTCGGGCATGACGATCACCTTCGAGACCGAGCTGGCCGACCAGCCGAACCGCTTGTGCGCGACCGTCCCTGCCAGACGCACCTTCTCGTCCAGCTTGCGGAACGTCGTCTCGGCCGATGCCACGTCGGTCTTGACCTCGACGACCAGAACAACCCCGCTACCCGGATGGAACGCCAGGATGTCGTACGAGCCGCGCTCGCCGTACTCGGAGTAAGTGACTTCGAGCTCAACCAGCCAGCCCATCCGGCGAAGCAGATCGCCAATGCGCCCGACCAGCGCGGCGTGGTCCTCGTCGAGCAACCGTTCAAGAGCTCCGGCTCGCCAGCGGACCTCGACCACGAGCGTCGCATCGAGGGCGGCGATGATCCGGCGCACGACGGGCAGCGGCAGTCGCGTCAGGCGGCCGCGCTCGAGGAGCGACACCATCGTCTGCGAGCAGTCGGCGGCGTCCGCCAGGTCGATCTGCCGCCAACCAAGGCGCCGGCGCAGGGCCCGCACGATCCGGCCCACGCGTTGATCGTCCACGGTCGCAGCATGACGTGTGCGGCTTATCGCCGAGTCATCGCGCTGGCTCGCAACCGTCTTGACCCTCGATCGGGCACGCCTCGACACGATGCGCGAAACTAGCTGCAGATGAAGACTGCGAAGCTGCTCTTCTCGCTGCGACCCGGAGGAACCGTCTGATGCCCAAGGTCCAGATGCCGCAGCTCGGCGAGAGCGTCGCCGAGGGCACGATCGGCAAGTGGCTCAAGCAGCCCGGCGACCACGTCGACAAGTACGAGCCGATCGTCGAGGTCATCACCGACAAGGTCAACGCGGAAGTGCCATCGCCCTTCGAGGGTACGCTGACCGAGATCCTGGTGCAGGAAGGCGAGACGGTTCCGAACAACACCGATATCGCGGTCATCGAGGCCGCCGGTGAGGGCGCCGAGGCGACGGGCGCGACTGCACACGAGCGCGGTGCAGCCGAGGCTGAGGTGCCGGCGGCGACTGAAGCAGCCGAAGCGGCGGCCGACGAGACGGCCGGCCAGGCCGGCGGGCAGGGACCGGCAGGCTCAGACGAGCGCCCGGCGGAGGAGTCCAGGCAGCAGCCGCCGCGCGAGCCAGCGGCTCCAACGGCCGTTGCCGCACCAGCTGCCGCGGGTGGCAACGGCGCCGCCGGACCGGATGGCTACAAGGGCCGAATGACGCCCGCCGTCCGGCGCCTGGCGCGCGAGCACGGCGTCGATCTCAATCTCATCCAGGGCAGCGGGCACGGCGGCCGTATCACGCGCGACGACGTGCTGAACTTCGTCGCGCAGCAGAAGCAGGGCGGCACGCCGGCCGCCCAGCCGGGCGCGCCCACGGCGCAGGCACCGGCGCAGGCCCCCGCGGCACAGGCTCCGCCACAGCCCGCGGCGCCATCGCCCGTGGCCGAAGGCGATTCGCTCAAGCAGCCGTCACCGATGCGCAAGGCCATCGCGGCGCAGATGACGCGCGCGCTGCAGGTGCCGGTCGCCTACACCACCATCGAGGTCGACATGTCGGGCGCAGTCCGACTGCGCGAGTCGCTCAAGCGCGACTACCAGGCGCGCGAGGGCATCAGCCTGACCTACGACGCGATCGTGGCCAAGGCGACCGTCGAGGCGCTGCGCCGCCACCCCGACTTCAACGCCCACTACACCGACGAAGGCCACTGGCGGCGCAAGGCAGTCAACCTGGGCATCGCCGTGGCCGTCGAGGACGGCCTCGTCGTGCCCGTCATCAAGGATGCCGACGAGCTGAGCATCCACGGCCTCAACCAGAAGATCCGCGACCTGGCCGACCGGGCGCGCAGCAACCGGCTGAAGATGGACGACATCCAGGGCGGCACCTTCACGCTGGACAACACCGGTTGGACCGGCTCGATGATCACCAACCCGATCATCAACGTGCCCGAGGTGGGCATCCTGACGATGGAGTCGATCACCAAGCGGCCGGTCGTCGTCGAGACGGCGCAGGGGGACATGATCGGCATCCGGCCGATGATGTACATGTGCCTCGGCTTCGACCACCGCGCCACCGACGGCGCGCAGGCCGGCCGATTCGTGATGGACGTCAAGCGCTGGCTGGAGGCCGTCGACCAGAACACGGCGGTCTGGTAAGTCGTGCGTCGCGAGCTGCCCATGTTCCAGCCGCCCGGCGGCGGTCACGGCCCGTCCGCTCCGCCGACCATCGCGATGGGCGGCGGACCCTTCGACGAGGCGGCCGACGGATCCACCGCGCCGCGCCGCCACCCTGAGTGGATTCGCGCGCGGCTGCCCAGCGGCGAGAACTACCACGACCTGAAGGGCATCCTGCGCGGCCTGACGCTCAACACCGTCTGCGAAGAGGCCCATTGCCCGAACATCGGGGAGTGCTGGGAGCAGCGGACGGCGACGATCATGATCCTCGGCGACGTCTGCACCCGCGCCTGCGGCTTCTGCGCCGTCAAGACCGGCCGCCCGACGTGGAACGACGATGACGAGCCGCGCCGCGTCGCGGAGGCTATCCGCGAGATGCGCCTCGAGCACGTCGTCGTGACCAGCGTCGCGCGCGACGACCTGCCCGACGGCGGCGCGCACATCTTCGCCGAGACGATCCGCGCGCTGCGCCGTGAGTGCCCGCAGACAGGCGTGGAGGTGCTCATCCCGGACTTCAACGGCGAGCCCGGGCCGCTGCGCATGGTCATGGAGGCCGCACCCGACATCCTCAACCACAATGTCGAGACCGTCGAGCGGCTGCAGAAGCCGGTGCGCAAGCGCGCCCGCTACGACCGCTCGCTCGCCGTCCTGCGGAATGCCAAGCAGATGGCCGCAGAGCTGGGCCATCCGGTGCACACCAAGTCGAGCGTAATGGTCGGCCTGGGCGAGACGCGCCAGGAGCTGCACCGGACGTTCGTCGACCTGCGCGCCGTCGACTGCGACATCCTGACCATCGGCCAGTACCTGCGCCCGTCGGAGAAGCACCTGCCGCTGGAGCGCTACTATCACCCGTCGGAGTTCGAGGAGATGAAGGCCGAGGCGCTGGAGCTCGGCTTCAAGCACGTCGAGTCGGGGCCGCTCGTCCGCTCCAGCTACCACGCCCGCGACCAGGTCCCCGA
>CAYRMQ010000048.1:0-20084 GCA_964425305.1 uncultured Anaerolineaceae bacterium
GGAGCGCGAGCAGACGCTCAACCAGCTGCTCGTCGAGCTCGACGGCTTCGGCACCAGCGAAGATCTCGTGGTCATCGCCGCGACCAACCGGCTTGACGTCCTCGACGAGGCCGTCCTGCGGCCGGGCCGCTTCAGCCGCAAGATCCACGTCGGCCTGCCCGACGTCGCCGGCCGGCGCGCCATCCTCGACGTCCACGCCCGCGGCAAGCCGCTGGGCCACCAGATCGACCTCGATCAGGTGGCGCGCAAGACCTACGGCTTCTCAGGCGCGCAGCTGGCCGACCTGCTCAACGAGGCGGCGATCATGGCCGCCCGCCGCAAGGGCGAGTCGATCAGCGCCGAGGACCTCCACGCGGGCTGGCTGAAGGTCGCCGTCGGCACCGGCCGGCGGCGCTCGATGAACGAGCGCGACCGGGCGATCATCGCCGCCCACGAGGTCGGCCACGCGATCTGCGGCAAGATCCACGGCGATACCCGGCGGGTCGAGGAGATCAGCCTCTTCGCCCACGGCGAGGCGCTCGGCGTGACGGTCAGCTCGCAGGAGGACAACGACCTGCCCGCCGAGTCAGACCTGCGCGCCCGGCTGGTCGCGCTGATGGGCGGCCGGGCGGCCGAGGAGCTGCTCTTCCAGGAGGTCACGCCGGGCGCCGCCAACGACTTCGAGAAAGCGACCCACATCGCGACGCTGATGGTCCACCGCTGGGGCATGGGCCGCGATCCGGAGCAGAAGGGCAGCGGCGCGTCGGGCCGCGGCGTGCTGTCGTTCGTCGCCGCCAAGCGCGACGGGACGCTGCCGTCGGAGCTGCAGGGCGCGGCCACGCGCGCGATCGCCACCATCCTCGACGAGGCCTACGACCAGGCCCGTCGGACGCTGGCCGAGAACCTCGGGCTGCTGCGCCGCATCGGCGCGTACCTGGTTCAGCATGAGCGCATCGACGGCGACACCTTCGACGCGCTGTTCGAGGGCCGCCTCGACACACCGGCGGACGAAACTGACTGGCGGCCGGCGACGGCACGCCCGCGGGATTGGTCGGCGGTCGCCGCGCTCGTCGGGCCGCGCCCCGAGGCCGCCGCGGAGGGCAGCGCGGCAGCCACCGCCTCGAACGAGCCGGGAGCCGGGGCGCAGGCTTAGCTCGGAGAGCGCGCTGAGGCCCATCTCGTCAGATGTTGGCTGGGCCGACACTGGTCGGCCGATAGGCGGGTAGCGGGCCATCGTTCCCGCCAGATGTTGGCTGGGCCGACACTAAGCCGCCGATAGACCGGTAGCGGACGGTCCTTTTCATCAAATCTTGGCTGGGCCGACACCACGCCGGGCGGATGGCCCGTCGGGTCCCGCCAGGGCTTCTCGATGGCGCCCGCGCGGAGGCTGACAGAAAGTGGCAGCCGAGCCGCGTAATGTCGGCATGGCCAGCAGATGACGGAAGCGGCTGCGCTGGCGTGGCTCGCCTGGTCGCGGCCCCGAGATCTGCCAGGCGGCTCATGCGTCCGCCGTCGGCACTCCCAGGACGTTGAAGCCGCCGTCGACGTAGAGCACCTCGCCGGTCACCGCCCGTGACAGGTCGCTGGCCAGGTAGACGGCCGTCGCGCCGACGTCGTCGATAGTGATGTTGCGGCGCAGCGGCGCGAACTCCTTGAAGCGGCCGTAGAGCGAGCGGAAGCCGGCGATGCCCGACGCGGCGAGCGTGCGCACCGGCCCGGCGCTGATGGCGTTGACGCGGATGCCGGCCGGCCCGAGGTCGGCGGCGAGATAGCGCACGCTCGCCTCGAGCGCCGCCTTGGCGACGCCCATCACGTTGTAGTTGGGCACGACCTTCTCGGCGCCGTAGTAAGTCAGCGTGATGACGCTGCCGCCGTCGCTCATCATTGGCTCGGCCGCGCGGCACAGCCCGACGAGCGAGTAGGCGCTGACGTCGAGGGCGACGGCGAAGCCCTCGCGCGACGTGTCGATGAAGCGCCCGTCGAGCTCCTCGCGGCGAGCGAAGGCGAGCGCGTGGACGAGCACGTCGAGCTGCCCCTCGCGTTCGCGCCAGGCCTCGAAGACGCGCGCGATCTGAGCGTCGTCCTGGACGTCGCACGGCTCGACGAAACGAGCGCCGAGCGACTCGGCCAGCGGCCGGACACGCCGCTCGAGGAGGGCCTCGACCGAGCTGAAGCCGACCTCCGCTCCCTCGGCGTGCAGAGCGCGCGCGATGCCCCACGCCAGCGAGTGATCGTTGGCGACGCCGAAAACGAGCGCCTTCTTGCCGTCGAGCAGGGCCATGGGACCTCCTGCCCATAGCATGCCGTACCAGCGAGCGGTGCAAGCGGGCGCCGCGCCACCGGAGCATGGCGCCATCGTGTACGTCGGCGTGAGCACCCCTGCGCGGCGCAGCCGCAGCCTCACCGCCCGAGTCGCAGCCGTGCTGGCCCTCTGCCTGCTGGCCGGGCTTGCGCCGGGCGACGCCGCGGCGGCCGGCCCAACCAGCCAGCGCTGGATCGTCCAGCTCGCGCCGGGTGCCGACGTCGACGGCCTGGTCGTCCCGCTGCAGGCCGCGACCGGCGTGCAGCCGACGCACGTCTTCCGCAACATCTTGCGCGGCTTCGCCGCCAGCCTGACCGCCCGCCAGCGGGCGGCGCTGCTGGCCGACCCGCGCGTGGTGGCCATCCAGCCCGACCTGCCGACGCGCGTCGCGGCCGATCCGCAGCCCGTCCCGCCGGGCGTCAACCGGGTAGGCGCCAATCCGTCGGCGATCAGGGCCGTCGACGGCTCCGACCCGGCGCTCGACGTCGACATCGCGATCCTCGACACGGGCATCGACGCGGGCCATCCCGACCTGCGCGTCGCGGGCGGGCGCAACTGCACCACGACCAGCTCGTCGTGGGACGTCGACAAGCACGGCCACGGGACGCACGTCGCCGGCATATCCGCCGCGCGCGACAACGGCTTCGGCGTCGTCGGCGTCGCGCCGGGCGCGCGGCTGTGGTCGGTGAAGGTGCTCAACAACAAGGGCAACGGCTATGCCTCGTGGCTGATCTGCGGCCTCGACTGGATGGCCGGCCGGACCGACCCGGCGGATGCGGCCACGCCGCGTATCGAGGTCGCCAACATGAGCCTGCGCATGAGCGGCGCCGACGACGGCAACTGCGGCCTCTCCAGCGGCGACCTTCTGCACCAGGCCGTCTGCCGTCTCGAGCGCGCCGGCGTGACCATCGTGGTCGCCGCCGGCAACGACGCGCGCAACGCGGCCAACTACGTCCCCGGCGCGTACGACGAGGTCATCACCGTCTCGGCGCTGGCCGACTACGACGGGCTGCCCGGTGGCGCCGGCACGCGACCGGCGGGCTGCCTGCGGCCGGAGGCGGACGACGCCTTCGCCAACTTCAGCAACTTTGGCGCCGACGTCGATCTGATCGCGCCGGGGGTTTGCGTGACGTCGACCTTCCCCGACGCGTCGTACGCATCGATGAGCGGGACGTCGATGGCAACGCCGCTGGTCGCCGGCGGGGCGGCGCTCTATCACCTCTACGAGGCGGCCGCCGGCCGGCCGCGGCCGACGCCGCCGCAGGTGCGGGCGGCGCTGCGCGCGACCGGCTCGCCGGCGTGGCAAACGTCGACCGATCCGGACAAGACGGCCGAGCCCCTGCTCGACGTTTCTTCGCTGCACGTCGAGCCGCAGTTCACGATCGGCGCGACGCCCCTGGCCCAGCACCGCCAGGGCGGCGAGGCGGCGGCAGTCGACGTCTGGCTGGCACGCCTGGGTGGCTTCGATGGGCCCGTCGAGCTCAGCGTCTCGGGCCAGCCGGCCGACGCCACGTGGAGCCTCGCCGACGGGCCCTACGCCGCCGCCGAGAGCGGCTGGCGCAGGCTGACCGTCGATCTCGCGCCGGCCACGCCGGCGGGCACCTACGAGCTGGTCATCAGCGCCACCAGCGACGGCCAGCCAGCGAGCACGGTCGAGGCCCGGATCCACGTCGAGAGCGGCATCATCGGCTCTGCCGGCGCGCCCCGGATGGTGCTGCGCAAGAACGTCTCGACGGGCGCCGTGGCGGTGCCGGTCACGATCAAGTGGCGCGCGGTCAGCGGCGCCAAGCGCTACGAGCTGCAGGTCAGCCGCGACGGCAGCGCGTGGACGTCGATCTCGCTGCCGGCGCGGACGTCGACGTCGGTCAATATCAAGGCCTGGCCGGGCAGCAGCTACCGCTCTCGTGTGCGGTCGAAGAAGGACGGTGTATGGGGCGCCTGGCTGTTCGGTCCGCCGACGTCGGTGACGCCGCACCACGCCGGCGAGTCGGTCGCGCTCAGCGGCTCGTGGACGACGTACACCAGCGTTAAGACCTACAGCGAGATGCCGGCGTACTCGAAGCAGGCGCGCTCACGGGCGCGGCTCGACTTCAGCGGCACGAGCGTCAGCTGGGTCACGACGCGCGCCCCCAAGCGCGGCAGGGCACGCGTCTTCGTCGATGGCGTGCTCGTCGCCAAGATCGACCTGTACGCGCCGTCGAAGCAGTTCCGCCGCGTCGTATTCCGCAAATCGTGGGCGACCGCCGGCGACCACCGCATCGTGATCGAGGTCATCGGCACGAGCGGCCGGCCGCGCGTCGATGTAGACGCGATCTTCGTCGTCAGCACCGACTGACCGATCAGCGAGCCGAGGCGATTCCGGCCGCGCGCCGGTAGGCCTCGAGGTACCGCTCGGCCGGCCTCTGCCACGAGAAATCGGTCGCCATCCCGCGCGCCTGGATCGCCCGCCAGCGCGGCGGGTCGGCGAGAGCGGCCATCGCCCGCCGGCAGGCGTCGGCCAGCGCCGGCGGCGTCGGGTCGAGGAAGGTGAAGCCGTTGCCGTCGGCCGTCGCATCGGCGTCGCGGACGGTGTCGGCCAGCCCGCCGGTGGCGCGCGCGATCGGCGGCGTCCCGTAGCGCAGCGCGATCATCTGGCCCTGCCCCGACGGCTCGAAGCGAGACGGCATCAGGAACGCGTCGACGCCGGCGTAGATGCGCCGTGCCAGGTCGCGGTCGAAGCGCTCGACGACGGCCAGCCGCCGCGGCCGGCGGGCAGCCAGCCCGTGCAGCCCGGCGATCAGCGACCGGTCGCCGGTGCCCAGCACGCCGATCCGTGCGCCGGCGTCGAGCAGCCGCGGCGCGGCGCCGGCGAGCAGGTCGAAGCCCTTCTGCGGATCGAGCCGGCCGATCATTCCGAACAGCGGCCCGTCGTCGGCGAGGCCCATCGCCTCGGCCAGGGCCGCGCGGCAGAGCTGCTTGCCGGCCAGTTCCTCGGCCGAGTAGCGAGCGGGCAGCGCCGGGTCGGTCGCCGGATCCCACAGCGCTGTGTCGATGCCGTTGAGGATGCCCACGTAGCGGTCGCCGAGGCTGCGCAGCGCGTCGTCGACGCCCATGCCCATCTCCGGCCGGCGCGACTCGGCGGCGAAGGTCGGGCTGACCGTCGTAACGATGTCGGCGGCGAGGATGCCCTCGCGCAGCAGATCGACGCCACCCGCCGGACCGACGCCGGCGGGCAGGTCCAGCTGCACATCGGCGGCCGGCCGCGGAACCCAGCCGTGGTAGGCCAGGTTGTGACAGGTCAGCACGGCCGGCATGCCGCGCAGCAGCGCGTCGCGGCCGTAGCGATGGCGCAGCAGCAGGATCGCCGGCGCGGCCTCCCAGTCGTGGCCGTGGAGCACGTCGGCCGCCCGTCGCTCGGCGCGCATCGCCTCCAGCGCGCTTCGTCCGAGGAGCGCGAAGCGGGCGCCGTTGTCGGGATAGTCGCGGCCGCCGGCGACGTAGTAGTCGGGCCGGTCGAAGCTCGGCGGGTGGTCGACGAGGCGCAGCCGGTAGCCGTCGGCGCGGGCGGTCAGCAGCTCGACGCTCGTGCGCCTGCCGCCGGCGGTCGGCACGTCCAGGCGCAGCCGCTCCGGTTCCGACGGCGGCTCGACGCCGCGGTAGTGCGGCAGGTAGACGTCGACCTCGTGGCCCAGCTGGCCGAGGGCGCGCGAGAGGGCGTCGACGACGTCGGCCAGCCCGCCCGTCTTGGCAAACGGCTCGCACTCGGAGGCGACCATCGCGATGCGCATACAGCGGCACATGCTAAGCGGCGGGTCTGAACCGGTTCACGCCCCGCCGACAGGTTCGTGTAGGATGCCCGCCATCGTGCCGAGCCCGATTGAGATACCGACGCTGCCGTCGGCAGCGGTCAGACTGCCTACCCAACTCGAGGGGCTGGAGCGCCTCGCTTACAACCTGTACTGGATCTGGCACCCCCGCGTGCGCGTCCTCTTCCGGCGCATCGACGCCGGCAGCTGGCTGCGCTACCGCAACCCGGTGCCGCTGATCCAGGCACAGCGCAACTGGTCGGACATCGTCGGCGACGTCGACCTGATGGCCGAGTACATGACGCTGCTCGAGCGCTTCGACAACTACATGGGCAACGGCAGCGGCCAGTGGTTCGAGCGCCGCCACAGCGGCGAGCTCGTCGGGCCGGTCGCCTACTTCTGCGCCGAATACGGCCTGCACGAGTCGATGGGCATCTACTCGGGCGGCCTGGGCGTGCTTGCCGGCGACCACCTGAAGGCGGCGTCGGACATGGCCCTCCCCTTCGTCGGCGTCGGGCTCTTTTACCGCCGCGGCTACTTCCGTCAAACGATCGACGCCGACGGCCACCAGGAGCACGCCTATCCCGACTACGACCCCGAGCGTCTGCCGCTGCGGCAGGTCGCCGACGCCGACGGCGGCCCGCTGCGCATACCCGTCGAGCTGCCCGGCAGGACCGTCTGGTGCGCCGTCTGGCTGGCCCAGGTCGGGCGCGTGCCGCTGCTCCTGCTCGACACCGACATCCCCGACAACGACGACGCCGACCGGCCGATCACGCACATCCTGTACGTCCGCGGCCGCGAGATGCGGCTGCACCAGGAGATCGTCCTCGGCGTCGGCGGCGTGCGCGCCCTGCGCGCGCTGCGCATCACGCCCGCTGCCTGGCACCTCAACGAGGGCCACTCGGCGTTCATGCTCGTCGAGCGCACGCGTGAGCTGGCGCTGGCCGGCCTGCCGCTCGAAGATGCCTTCGCCCAGGTCCGGCGCAACGCCGTCTTCACCATCCACACGCCGGTCTCGGCCGGCAACGAGCGCTTCGAGGCAAGCCTCGTCCGCCGCCTGGCGGCGCCGCTGGTCCAGACCGGCGCGCTCGACATGGAGCACATCCTGCTTCTTGGCCGCGGCGTCGACGACGATCCCGAGCAGTTCGACATGACCGCCTTCTCGCTGCGCCTGACGAACGGCGCCAACGCTGTCAGCAGGCTCCACGCCGAGACGGCCAACGCGACGTGGCAGCAGGTCGCCGACAAGCCCATCCTGGGCATCACCAACGGCGTCCATCCGCCGAGCTGGCTGGGCGAGCCCGTGCGCCAGCTGTACCAGGCACAGGGCGCCGACCTCGAGAACCTCGACGCGAGCGACCGGAAGCGCCGCTTCTGGGAGCGACTCGAGCGAATGCCCGACGAGCAGCTGTGGGAGGCCCACCGCCGCCAGAAGCTCGAGCTGGCGATGTTCGCCCGCCGCCGCCTGCAGCTGCAGTTCGCGCGCCACGGCGAGGCGCCGGCGCTGCTCGAGGAGCTGTCCGACGCCCTCGATCCGGAGGTGTTGACGATCGGTTTCGCGCGCCGCTTCGCGACGTACAAGCGGGCGGCGCTGCTCTTCTCCGACGAGGAGCGCCTGGCGCGCATCATCTTCAGCGAGCAGCGGCCGATCCAGATCGTCTTCGCCGGCAAGGCCCATCCCGCCGACCGGCCCGGCCAACGCGTCATCCAGGACATCTTCACGCGCACGCGCTCGCCCAAGCTGGCCAGCCGCGTCTTCGTCATCGAGGACTACGACATCCGCATCGGCCGCTACCTGGTGCAGGGCGTCGACGTCTGGCTCAACAACCCGCGCCGGCCGCTCGAGGCGTCGGGCACGAGCGGCATGAAGGCGGCGATGAACGGCATCGTCAACTGCTCGGTCCTCGACGGCTGGTGGGACGAGGGCTACAACGGTCGCAACGGCTGGGCCATCAGCGGCCGCGAGGCGAACCCCGACGAGGGCGCGCAGGACTGGGCCGACGCGCAGGAGATCTACCGCCTGCTCGAGGAGGAGATCGCGCCGGCCTACTACGACCGCGACGAGGACGGGCTGCCGCGCCGTTGGCTGGCGCTGATGAAGGAGTCGATGGCGAGCACGATCTGGCAGTTCTCGACGACACGCATGCTCGAGGAGTACGTCGAGCAGCTGTACCTGCCGGCGGCGACGCCGGCCACACGGCGCGCCCGCGCCGGCCAGCCGGCCGCCGCCCGCGCGGCCAGCACGAGCGCCTGAGCAGCAGCTCGTCGACCGCGTTGCCCAGGCGGATCTCGCTCGCCCTCGTCTTCCATAACCACCAGCCGGTGGGCAACTTCGGCTGGGTCATGGAGGACGTCTACCGGCAGGCGTACGAGCCGATGATCGCTGCCCTCGAGCGCCATCCAGCCGTCCGGCTGGGCCTGCACTACACCGGTCCGCTGCTCGAGTGGCTCGATGCCAACCGGCCGCGCTTCCTCGAGCGGCTGGCCGCGCTCGTCGCGCGCGGCCAGGTCGAGATCCTCGGCGGCGCACACTACGAGCCGGTGCTGGCGGCGCTGCCCGAGCGCGACCGGCACGGCCAGCTGGCGCTGATGCGGGCCGACGTCGAGCGCCGCTTCGCGGTCAGCCCAGCGGGGGCCTGGCTGGCCGAGCGCGTGTGGGAGCCGTCGCTGGCCCATGACCTCGCCGCCGCCGGCTACCGCTACACCGTCCTCGACGACAACCACCTGCGCGCGGCGTCGGTGCCCGAGGAGCGGATGTGGGGCACCTACACCACCGACGACCAGGGCCGGCTGCTGACCATCTTCGGGACGGAGAAGGGCCTGCGCTATCGGATCCCCTTCCGGCCGGTCGGCGAGCTGATCGACTACCTGCGCCGGAACGCCGACGTGAGCGGCCGCCGGCTGGGCACGATGGGCGACGACGGCGAGAAGTTCGGGGCCTGGCCGGGGACGTTCGAGCACTGCTGGGGCAGGGGCCGCTGGGTCGACGACTGCTTCGAGGCGCTGACGGCCAACGCCGACTGGCTGACGACGGTGACGCCGTCGGAGTGGCTCAGCCGCGAGCCGCCGATCGGCCGGGTCTACGTTCCGACGAGCTCGTACGTCGAGATGACGCAGTGGGCGCTGCCCGCCGACGAGGCGCCAATCTTCGAGCAGCTGCTCGCCGACGCGGTCGACTCCGGCTCGCCGGCGGCGCGCTTCCTGCGCGGCGGCATGTGGCGCAACTTCCAGGCGCGCTATCGCGAGATCAACGACCTGCACAAGCAGATGCTGCGCGCCTCGGCCGCGGTCGAGGCGATGCCTGCCGGCTCCGAGCGCGACAGGGCGCGCGACCACCTCTATCGCGGCCAGTCGAACGACTGCTACTGGCACGGGCTGTTCGGCGGCATTTACCTGCCCCACATGCGGCTGGCGACGTTGGCCGAGCTGATCGCGGCGGAGGACCTCGCCGCTGGTGGCCGGCCCATCTCGGGCACGGCCGACTACGACCTCGACGGCGTCGACGAGGTGCTCCTCGGGACGGCCGGCCAGACGGTCCTCGTCGACCTCGCCGAGGGCGGCGCCGTCGGCGCGTGGGACCTGCGCGCGACGCGCTTCGCCGCCGCCTCGGTGCTGCGCCGCCGGCCCGAGGCGTACCACTCGCAGGTACGCGAGATGGAGGCGGCGCACGGCCGTGGCGCGAAGGGCAGTGGCAAGACGCTGACCAACGTCCACGACCAGCTGCTGAGCAAGGAGCGCGGCCTGTCGGCGCTGCTCGTCTACGACGACCACGAGCGGCGCAGCGGCCTCGTGCGGGTGCTCGCCGGCGGTGAGGAGGTGTCCGGCTTCGCCACGGCCGCGTGGCAGCTCGAGCAGGCGCAGCAGTCGACGGCGCGGCTCGCCTGCCGCGGCGGGAGCATCGAGCTGCGCAAGACGATCGAGCTCGGCGGCGGCCGGCTCGACCCGACGCTGGCGCTGTCGGTCGAGGTGCGCAACGCGGGCCGGTCGGCACTGCGCGGCGAGCTGGAGCTCGAGTGGAACTTCAACATGCTCGGCGGTGGCGGCAATCCCGCCGCCTACTACCGCTGGGCCGGCACGGAGGAGCGCCACGACGCCACCGGTGGCCTGGCCGCCGATGACCACCATCTCGCCTTCGGCAACCGCCACGAGGGCGTCGACGTCCTCGCGGTCGCCGACCCGCCGGCCGCCCGCCGCTGGTACGCGGTCGAGACGGTCTCCAACTCGGAGGCCGGCTTCGAGCGCGTCTACCAGGGCAGCTGCCTGGTCTTCGGCTGGCCGCTCGACCTTGCGCCGGGCGACGGCTGCCGCGTCGGCGTCACGTTGGCGGTGGCGCAGTTCCTCGACCGCTCGATGGCAGCCCCGCCTCAGGCGGCCGTGCCGGCCGCCGCCGAGCCGAGCCAGCGCGCCCATGAGAAGGACGGCCGGTAGCCCAGCCCGCTGTACAGCCGGATGGCCGGCACGTTGGCCTCGTCGACCGACAGCCAGACGAGGCTGCCGCCGCCGGCGAGACCGGCCCGCGTGGCAATCGCCGTGATCAGCGACCCGTAGCCGCGGCGCCGCTGGCCGGTGGCGACAGCGACTCCGAAGATGCCGGCCACGCCTCCGCCGCGGACGAGGCGCGCGGTGGCCACCGGCGTGCCGCGCAGGCGGACGATGAACGCGCGCAGCGCGCCGGCCTCGACGTCGCGCGCGACCATCTCGGCGCGCTCGCCGGCCCGCGCCTGGGCGACGCCGAAGACCTCGCGCTCGACCTCTTCGAACTCCGCCGCCGAGCTGCGCGTGACTGCCTCCACGCGCAGCTCCGGGTCGAGATGCGGCACGGCCGGCGGGTGGCGCGTCCACATCACGCGCTCGCGCTCGAGCTCGACCCAGCCGTTGCTCTCGAGCCACAGCGCCAGGTCCCCCGGCTCGGTCAGGCCGTCGGCCACGACGAGCGCCGGCCACTCGCCGCTCGCGCGCATGTGGTCGTGCAGCGCGCGCAGCCGCTCCGCCACATCGCTCGCCGGCCAGCGGATGCGGGCGGCGAAGTTGAGGCCGGGGCCCATGCTCTGGTACTCGACGATCAGCGCGCCCAGCCGCGGCTGCTCGGTCAGCGTCGCGCCGGCGTGGACCGGCAGCGCCGCCAGTTGGCGCTCGATCGCCTCCAGCTCGGCCCGCGACGGCGGCGCCGGCTCGTGCTCGGGTTGCTGCCGCGGGCGGGCCGTCGCCGGCCGGCGCGGCGCGTGCCGGCGTCGCGCGTCGCTCATCGCAGCGCGGCCAGAACCTCGCGGTCGAAGCGCTCCACCAGCGCGGCATGCCGGTCGGGGTCGGGCTCGACGAAGTCGAAGCAGAAATGGCCCACGCCGAGCTCGAGGAACGAGCGCAGCTCGCTGGCCATCTGCTCGGGCGTGCCGGCGACGACGTAGCCGCCGCCCTCGTGCGCGCCGAAGTAGACGCGCAGGCGGGCCGAGATCAGCGGCGCCCGCCGGCCGGCCGCCTCCGCCGCGCCGCGCACGACCGGGATGCGCACGGCCAGCTGGGCGGGGCTCGACGCGGTGGCGTGGTAAGCGTCGCCGAGCCTGCCCGCGCGGCGCAGCGCCGCCTCGTGGCGGCCGCCGACCCAGATCGGCACGGCGGCGCCCCGCACCGGCAGCGGCCCGAAGCGGATCTCGTCGAAGGAGTGGAAGCGGCCGCTGAACGGGCCCTGCTCGCCGGCCCACAGGTGGCGCCACAGGTTGATCGCCTCGTCGAGATACGCGCCGCGGACGGAGAAGCGCTCGCCGGCACCGACGTTCTCGAACTCGGTCCGGTTCCAGCCGACGCCGACGCCGCAGATCAGCCGCCCGCCGGACAGCGCGTCGAGCGTCGCCAGCTCCTTGGCCAGCACGACGGCGTTGCGCATCGGCACGACGATCACGCTGATGCCCAGGCGCAGCCGTGGCTGGAGCGGGGCGAGATGGGCGAGCGTCAGCAGCGCGTCGAAGATGCGCGCGTAGTCGGCGCTCCGCGAGGACGGTTCGACGAGCAGGTGATCGGTGGTGAAGACGGAGTGCCAGCCGAGCCGCGCGGCGGTCTCGGCGGCCGCCTCGATGCCCTCGCGCGACGCGCCCTCGCGGTAGCTCGGCAGGGCCAGCCCGACGTCCACTAGGGGCCCGCCTCGGCTGCCGCTCCGGCCCCGAGCACGATGCGGCGGACCCACTTGGCCGGCGGGCTGCCGTGGCCGATGACCGATTCGAGGTGCGCCCGGTAGTCGAAGCCGGGCGTTTGGCCCAGGCCGCCGACCAGCCGCGGCTGCGGCACGGCATCGTCGCCTGCGCCGGTAGCGCGTGCCGCCCGGCGCCGCGCCTCGAGCTCGAGATCCCACATCTCGAGCGCGCCGACGTAGTACGTCGACAGCTGCGTCGCCGTCAGCCGCGCGCGCAGCCACTTCTGGCGCGCCTCGTGCTCCTCCTGGAAGCCGCCGTCGACCATCAGCGAGATCGCCTCGTCCTCGGTCAAGGCAGCGCTGTGGACGCCCACGTCGAGCAGCACGTTGATGATGCCGCGCAGGTAGAACTTCCAGTTGGTCAGCATCGTCGCCGGATCGTCGCCGCGATAGCCGGCGTCCATCATGACCTGCGTGACGTAGACCGCCCAGCCCTCGGCGAAGGCGCCGCTCGAAAAGATCGAGCGGGCCAGCTGCGGGCAGCGGTTGGAACGCGCCAGTTGCAGGTAGTGGCCGGGAATGGCCTCGTGCATGCAGACCAGGCTGAGCATCCGGTCGTTGTCCTCGCGCAGGTACGACTCGACCGCCTCGGGCCCGGCGCTCTCGTCCGGCGGGGTGACCCAGAAGTAGCTCGGCTGGCCCCTCTCGAGCGGGCCCGGATAGTGCAGGAATGCCTGCCCGTAGGCGCGCATGAAGATTGGCGTCCAGGTGATCTGGAGCGGCTCCTCGGGCAGGCCGATGACGCCGTGCTCGAGGCAGAAGTCCCCGATCCGGCCGACCTCGGCACGGCACCAGTCGAGCAGCTCGTGCGGCTGCCGATGCTCGCGCGAGATGGCGTCGAGGACGGCGCGTACCATCCGCTCCTCGGCCGCGGCGGCCGAGCCCCCGCTCTCGGCGCTTGGCACGGGCTCGCTGGGCAGCCACACCGGCCACAGGTCGCGCGCGAGGCGGACCATCTCGCCACGGACGGCCTCGTAGTCGCGCCGCGCGCGGGCGAGCAGCTCGTCGGCCGGCAGGTCGGTGGCGAGGGTATGGCGCAGCTTCGCCTGGAAGAGCTCCGGCCCGAGGCGACCTTCGCCGTCGGCCCGCGGCAGGACGTCATCGCGGAGGGCGGCGGCGAACTCATCGAGCGCGCGGCGCGCCGGTTCGGCGGCCTCGCGCAGCGCCGGCGCGAGCTCCGGCTCGTCGCCTGCCTCGGCGTGCCGATCGGCCTCGGCGATCGCCTGTTCGATCAGGTCATTGATGCCCGACAGTTGCGCCAGGGCGGTGTCGGTGTGCAGCCGCGAGACCGGCCGGTCGGGCAGGCCGCTGAGCGCCTCGCGCGCCCCGGCGAGCAGGTCGGGCAACTTGTGGAAGCGGCCGGCCACGGCTGCACCGCGGTGCGCCCATGGCGCGAACTCGCGCGCGAGCAGCGTGAACAGGCCGCTCCCCGCGACGTAGACGTAGTGCAGCGGATCCCACGCCCCCTGGCGCAGCACCGCGTCACTGAACTCGAGCGACTCGAGCGCCTCGAGCACGATGCCGCGGTCTATCTGTTCGGCGGCACCAAGCTCCTCGTCAGGCAGCGCCTGAAAACGCGCGCGGTGATGGCGCAGCATCGCCAGCCGGCCGGCCCGGCCCTGCTCGGTGACGTCGGGCCAGCGATCGTCGTGGAGGTGGTAGCCGGCCTGCGTCGCCCATACCGGGTCGGCCTCGAAGAGATCGCCGAGGAGGCGGTGCAGGGCGTTCTCGAACGGCGTCCCCGGTTCGGGCCGGGTGTCCTCGGCCAGCGAGACGAACCGAGGCACGGCGTGGGCCATACGATGACTCTCCACTGATCGGGCTGTGGGAGAGATCATCCTAGCCGCCGGCACCGGATGTAGCATGGTCGGCGGGGCCAGATCCTCGCGAGGGGTCAGATGCTCGATATCGTCATACGCGTGGTGATCATGGCCGTCGCGCTGATGGCGGCGGTCTTCCTCGTGCCCGGCGCCCAGTTCGCCGGCGAGTGGTGGCAGCTGGCCATCGTCGCGGCGATCATCGGTGTCGTCAACGCCTACCTGCGGCCGATCGTCAAGATCCTCAGCCTGCCGCTGAACCTGTTCGCCTTCGGCCTCGTCGGCTTCGCCATCAACACCGGGCTGCTGCTGCTCGTCGCCTTCGTCAGCGGCGAGCTGGAGCTTGGGCTCTCGTTCGCCGGCTGGCCACCGGGCTCCTTCGACCTCGAGGTCGTGGTCGCCGCCTTCCTGACGTCGATCGTGGTCAGCGCCGTCTCGACCGTCCTGGCGCTGGTCCGCGTGCTGACGCCCGGCATGTGAGGTGCCGGCGGCGGCCGCCGCTCTCGTGAAGCCCACGCTGGCCGAGGCCGCCACGCGCGCGGTGGCCCGCCACGGCTCGCCGCTCTATCTCTACGACCTGGCCCGCCTGCGCCGGGACGCGCGCGCCGTGCAGGCCGCGTTTGCCGATCCGTGGCTGCGCCTCTACTCGCTCAAGGCGAACGGCCTGCCGCCGCTCGTCCGACGCATATGTTCCGAGGGCTTTGGCGCAAGCGCGGTGTCGGGCGGCGAGCTGTCGCTGGCCGAGAGGGCCGGCGTGGCCGCCGCCGCGACCACGCTCGAGGGCATCGGCAAGTCGCAACACGACCTCGCGCTGGCGGCGCGCCAGGCCGCCGAGGGCCGGCCGCTGCTGTGGGTCAGCCTCGAGAGCGCCGACGAGGCCGCCGCCCTGGCCGGGCTGCTGCGGGCGGCCGGACGGCGGCTCCGCCAGGACGTCCTCGTCCGCGTCAACCCGGCGGTCGCGCCCGAGACGAGGACCGGGCTGGCGGTCGGGGCCGGCGCGTCGAAGTTCGGCGTGCCGGCCGAGGAGCTGCCGGCGGTCATCGAGGCCGGCGGCGGGCCGGGCGGCGCGCTGCGCTGGCGCGGCATCCACCTCCACATCGGCTCGCAGCTGGGCGCGGTCGACGCCTGGCGCTCGGCCTTCCGCCTCGGCCTGCGCCTGCTCGAGCTGCAGCGCGCCAGCCTGACCGACTTCGACACGCTCGACGCGGGCGGCGGCTTTCCGGCGCCGCTCGACGAGACGAGCACTGTGCCACCGCCGGCGCGCTTCGCCGCCGAGGCCGCCGCCGAGCTCGAGCGGCTGCCGCCGGCGTCGCGGCCGGCAAGGCTCGCCGTCGAGCCGGGGAGGGCCGTCGTCGCCGGCTGCGGCTGGCTCGTCGGCCGTGTGCTGCATGTCCGCCGGCGCGAGCCGGCGGTGGTCGTCATCGACGCCGGCATGACCGAGCTGATCCGGCCGGCGCTGTATGGCGCACACCACCCGCTGGTGGCGCTGACCGTCGGCGGACGGCCGGCGGCGGGCTCCGACGCGGCGCCGGTCGCCGTGCGCGTCGACGGGCCCGTCTGTGAGTCGACCGACACCTTCGGCCAGGCGTCCCTGCCGCCGGTCGGGCGCGGCGACGTCGTCGCGATCGGCGCCGCCGGCGCCTACGCCTCGGCGATGTTCAGCACGTACAACGGCCGGCCGCGGCCGCCGGAGATCGCGTGGGATGGCCGGCGGCTGATCATCCTGCGCCGGCGGGCGAGCGAGCGCTCGCTGCCGTGATCGGCTGACGGCCCGCGCGACCCGCCTGCTTGCCGGATCCATCGGCGAGGCGTGTACCCTTTTGCGCTCATGGCCAGGTCACGCACATCCGCCGCGCGTCGCTCGTTCGCCGAGCGGCTGGCCCGCGCGCCGCTGCTCGTCGACGGCGCGATGGGCACGCTGCTCTTCAGCCGGGGAGTGCCGCAGCGCTCGGCGCTCGACGAGCTGGTCGATTCGCGGCCCGACCTCGTCGGCGCCATCCACCGCGAGTACATCGAGGCCGGCGCCGACTGCATCGAGACCCACTCCTTCGGCGCCAACCGGTTGCGCCTGGCGCCGTTCGGCATGGCCGATCGTGCCTTCCGGCTCAACCGCCAGGCGGCGCGGCTGGCGCGCGAGGCGCGCGACGTGGCCGGCACCCGCGACGTGCTGGTCGCCGGTTCGATCGGCCCCCTGACGGCGCCCGTCCACGGACCCGAGCGAGCCCCGGCGGAGGAGGTTCGGGCCGCCTTCCGCGAGCAGATCGAGGGCCTGCTCGAGGGCGGCATCGACCTGCTCATGTTCGAGACCTTCAGCGATCTCGACGAGCTGCTCGCCGGCGTCGCCGAGGCGCGCAGCCTGTGCGACCTGCCGATCGTCGCGCAGATGACCTTCGGCGAGGAGCTGACCGCGATCGACGGCACCAGCCCGCAGACGGCGGCGACCGCCCTCGCCACGGCCGGCGTCGACGCCGTCGGCGTCAACTGCGGCGTCGGGCCGCTGATCTGCCTCGACGCGCTGCTCCAGATGGGCCGCCCTTCGGCCGGCCTGGCACGCTCGATCATCCCCAACGCCGGCCTCCCGCAGCGTGTCGAGGGGCAGTTCGTCTACGCCGCCGGGCCGGCCTACTTCGGCGACGCGTTGGGCCGATTCCTCGACGCCGGCGCGCGCATCGTCGGTGGCTGCTGCGGCACGACGCCCGAGCACATCCGCCACATGCGCCAGGAGCTCGACCGGGCGGCCGCCCGCGAGCAGGGAGCGACAGCCGTCGCAGCGGCGCAGGTCGGTGGGGCACCACGCACGCCGATCGTCGAGAAGACCAGCGCCGCCCAGGGCGAGCCGCCGCCGCCGACGCGCCTGGCGACGGCGCTGGCCGACGGCCGCTTCGTGATCAGCGTCGAGATCGACCCGCCGCGCTCGGTGCGCATCGAGCGCACGATCGAGGCCGGCCGGCTGCTGCAGGAGGCCGGCGTCGACATCGTCAACATCAGCGACAGCGCAATGGCACGGGTGCGGATGGGCGCGATGGCGGTCGCCTTCGGCATCCAGCATGACCTCGACCTGGAGTGCCTCGTCCACTTCACGACGCGCGATCGCAACCTGATGGCGCTCGAGTCGGAGCTGCTCGGGGCGCACGCGCTGGGCGTGCGCAACATCCTGGCGCTGACCGGCGACCCGCCGCGCGTCGGCGACTACCCGACCGCCACCGGCATCTGGGACATCGACTCGACCGGCCTCATCGGCATCATGCGCCGGCTCAATCGCGGCGAGGACCAGGCGGGCAAGCCGATCGGCGCGCCGGCGGGCTTCACGATCGCCTGCGCGCTCGACCCCACCGCCACCGATCTCGAGCACGAGCTCGATCGCCTGGCCGGCAAGCTCGGCGCCGGCGCCGACGTGATCATGACCCAGCCGATCTACGCCGCCGAGCAGTGGCACCGCTTCATTGACGGTGCCGCCCGCCGCTGGCCGACGGGGCTGCCCAGGCCGGTGCTGTTGGGGGTGCTGCCGCTGCACACCGCCCGCCACGCCGAGTTCCTGCACCACGAGGTGCCCGGCATCACCATCCCCGACCACGTCCGGGCGGCGATGCACGCCGCCGGCGAGCGCGGCACCGACGTCGGGCTCGAGATGGCCCACGCGCTCCTCGCCGAGATGGCGCCGCTGGTCCAGGGCACGTACATCATGCCCAGCTTCGGACGCTACGAGCAGGCCGCCGAGCTCGTCCGGCGGCTGCGCGCCGAGCAGCGGGTGGCCACTGGAGTAGAGTCGTGAGCGGAGGGGTGACCGGCCAGCGCGGGGCCTGAAGAAGAGCGAGGGGAGCGATGGGCAACGCCGTCAGGGGAATCGTCATAGCCGTGCTGCTGGCGATGGCAGTCAGCGGCGTGGCGATCGCACTGCTCGGCGAGGACCTGGGAATGGCCGATCCGGCGGCCGCGCCGCCCGGCGGTGGTGCCGTCGCCGCCATCCCGGGCAGCCCGCCGGCCGGCCCGCCCTACCCGCCGCCGGTGACCGACGTGGTTGTCTACGACTACGGCGAGATCTTTTCCTCGGCGACCGAGGCGACCGCGACGCGCATCATCGTCGGCATCGAGGAGCGCGTCGGCGCCGAGGTCGTGGTGTACAGCCAGTACAAGCCCGGCGCGACGACCGAGTCGACCGAGCGCGACGCCATCGCGCTGATGGACCAGTGGGGCGTCGGCCGGGCCGGCTTCGACGACGGGCTGGTGATCCTCTTCAACATGACGCGTACGACGTGCCAGCCCAACGTCGCGGGCAACGGCCAGGTGCAGCTGTATGCCGGTCCGGGCTACCGCGCGACGTTCCTGTCGAACAGCCAGCGCCAGCGGATCTTCGACGAGGAGATGCTGCCGCTGCTGCGCGAGTGCGACCTCGACGGGGCGCTGCTGGTGGCCCTCCAGCGGGTCGACGAGAACGCCACCGTCGAGAACGCTCGCAGGCTGGAGCTGGCGCGCATCTTCGACGCCGTCGCCGGCCTTGTCGGGGCGCCGCTGCTCTTCCTGCTGCTCGTCGGCGCCGCCGCCAGCTCGTGGCTGCGTTACGGCAAGGATCCGGTATACCTCGACAGCCCGTCGATCCTGATGCCCGCCCCGCCGCCCAACCTGACCGCCGCCTCGGGAACGGTGGTGTGGGAGGGCCGCGCGACGTCGCGTGCGCTGACGACCGCCCTGCTCGACCTGGCCAGCCGCGGCGAGATGAGCTTCCGCCCCGAGCGGAAGCTGCTGCGCGAGCAGGCCGGCATCCAGGTCCACGGTCAGCCGCCCGACGACCCCTACACGCTGCGCAACCGGCGCCGGCCGCTGAGCTCGGCCGAGGAGTACGTCCTCAAGCGCATCAACGGGCTGGCCGCCAAGAGCCGCGACGGCTACGTCGACCCCGATTCGCTGCAGGGCTTCGCGCCGTCGGTGGCCACGTTCAACGAGCGCCTGGAGAAGCACGTCGCCGGCCAGGGCTGGTTCCGCGAGCCGCCGCACAAGGCCGTCCGGCGCTGGCAGGGCCGCGGCGTGCTCGTCCTCGTCCTGGGCATCGTGGGGACGGTTGCCGGCCTCGAGATCCTGCCCAGCGGCGGCGTCGCGCTGCTCGGCGGCGCGATGATCGCGGCCGGCGTGGCGATCATGATCATCGCCCGCGTCATGCCGGCACGGACGATGGCCGGGGCGATGGTCTACGCCATGCTCGCCGCCTACCGGCGGACGCTGCACAGGACGATGGAGCAGGCACGCTCGATGAACGAGGTCGTGGCACGCTCCGGCCTCGACTGGCTCGAGACGCCCGACCAGGCGCTGGTGTGGGGCGTCGCGCTGGGCCTGCACGACGACGTCGAAGAGGTTCTCGAGCGGAGCGTAGAGGACGCCCAGGCCGGCGTGACCGAGCACGACCCGTGGCTGCCCGCCTGGTACACGCGCTCGGGCGTGCGCGCGGAGGGCTTCGGCGGCGGGGGCGACCGGGGCCTCGCGCCGGGCCTGTTCTCGGCGTCGGGCCTGCCCAACTTCGGCTCGATGATGGCCGCCCTCGGGACGATCGGCACGTCGCCATCGAGCTCAGGCTCATCGGGCGGCTTCAGCGGTGGCAGCAGCGGCGGTGGCGGTGGCGGCTCGGGCGGCGGCTTCTGACCGTTCACCCGGCGGGCGCTAGACTCGGTTGATGGGTGCCGTCGAGACGATGGAGCTCTTCTTCGAGCGGCTCAACGCCGACGATCGGCAGGGCGCCGTCGCGTTGATGGACGAGCGGGCCGAGATGCGCGTCCACGTCCTGGGCAACGTCCGCACGCTGCGCGGCGTCGAGCAGGTCGGCGGCTGGTTCCTGCGCGCCGACAAGGGCCTGCGCATGATCCCCGGCGAGGTGCGCGACATGGGCAACACCTACGAGTGCGACGTCCTCGTCATTCGCCCGGGCGCGCCGTCGCAGCACCTCGACGCCACGTTCCGCGTCGAGGCCGGCAAGATCACCGCCATCAACCTCGCACCGCGCTGACCGGCGGCCGACAGGCTACGGGCTG
>CAYRMQ010000049.1:0-19618 GCA_964425305.1 uncultured Anaerolineaceae bacterium
ACAGGTCGGTCTCGGTCTCCTCGGCGAAGGTGGTCTCGAGCACGCCGGCGCGGGTGCAGCCGAGGCCGCGGGCGTAGGCCAGCACGCGGGCGCGGGCCGTGCCCGAGTGGTCGCGGTGGACGGCGAAGAGGGCGGGCACTCCCCCGCCCGCGGCGTAGACCGAGCGCAGCAGGTGGCCCGGGCCCTTGGGCGCGACCATCCCGACGTCGACGCCGCCGGGCGGGTCGATCAGCCCGAAGTGAATGTTGAAGCCGTGGGCGAAGAGGAGGAGCTGGCCCTCGCGCAGGTTCGGCGCGATCTCCGACTCGTACAGCGCGCGCTGCGCCGTGTCGGGCACGAGGATTGCCACCACGCCGGCCTGGCGGACGGCGTCGCCGACGTGGGCGACGCGCAGGCCGGCCTCCTCGGCCAGCGCCCGGCTGCGGCTTGCCGGCGCCAGCCCGACGACGACGTCGACGCCCGACTCACTCAGGTTCTGGGCGTGAGCATGGCCCTGGCTGCCGTAGCCGATGACCGCCACTCTCTGGCCGGCCAGTGCCCGCGGGTCGGCGTCGTTGTCGTAGTACATGCGCGCGGTCATCAGTGGTCGTCCTCCTCGTCGGTCGGTGCGTGGTGCGCCAACGCCGGCACCGGGCCGGCGTTGAGGATCCCCTCGATGTCGATCGAGCCGGAGCCGCGGGCAAGCGCGACCGTGCCGGTGCGCACCAGCTCCTTGATGCCGAAGCCGCCGAGCAGCGCGATGACGGCGTCGATCTCCTGCTCGGTGCCGGCATACTCGACGACGACGGCGTCGGCCGAGACGTCGAGGACGCGGCCCTTGTAGAGCTCGACGATCTTGAGCAGCTCGGCGCGCCGGCTGGGCGTCGCGCGCACCTTGACCAGTGCCAGCTCGTGCTCGACGACGTTGCTCTCGTGCAGGTCCTGCACCTTCAGCACGTCGACGATGCGGTAGAGCTGCTTGCCCATCTGCTCGACCGCGAACTCGTCGCCGCGCAGCGTGATCGTCATGCGGCTGATGTCGGGCCGCTCGGTGTGGCCGACGGCCAGCGATTCGATGTTGAAGTTGCGCGAGCGGACGAGGCTGGCCACGCGATTGAGCACGCCCGGCCGGTTGTTGACCAGCACGGCCAGCACGTGGCGGCGGGCGTCGCCGCCACCCGGCACGTAGCGCTGCCGCTCGGCGGCGGCGGTCGCATCAGCCACCGGCGGCCTCCCCCCACGTCTCGATCAGGTCCGACAGGCCCTTGCCCGCCGGCATCATCGGGAAGACGTTCTGCGTCTCGGCGATCTCGAACCAGACCAGCGCCGGCCCGTCGGCCGCCTGCGCGGCGCGGATGGCGGCGTCGACCTCCTCTGGCCGACTCGCCCGGAAGCAGGGCCAGCCGTAGGCGGCGGCGAGCGTCGGCCAGTCCGGGCCGGGCAGGTGCGCCGAGTGGTAGTTGCCGCCGTAGATGATCTCCTGCCACTGGCGGATCATGCCCAGCTTCTTGTTGTCCATCAGCGCGACCCTGACCGGGATGCGATCGACGGCGCAGGTCAGCATCTCCTGGACGGTCATCTGGAAGCCACCGTCGCCGACGACCGCCCACGTCTCCTTGTCGGGCCGGCCCAGCGCCGCACCCATCGCCGCCGGCAGGCCGTAGCCCATCGTGCCCAGGCCGCCCGAGGAGAGATGCGAATCCGGGCGGCGGAAGCCGGCGTAGCGGGCCAGCCACATCTGGTGCTGGCCGACGTCGGCGACGAGCGTCGCGTCGTGGTCGGTCAGCTCTCCCAGGCGGGTGACGACGTAGTCGGCCGACAGCAGGCCGTCGCGCCAGGCGCCGGAGCCATGCCAGCTCGAGCTCTCCGATTCGCGGCGCCACTCGGCCAGCTCGTCCAAGTAGGCCTGCCGGTCCTGTGCGCCGCGACTCGAGACGAGCGGCGTCAGCGCGCGCAGGACGCGCCTGACGTCACCGACGATGGGCACGTCGACGGCGACGTTCTTGCCGATCTCCGACGGGTCGATGTCGCAGTGGACGATGCGCGCGTGCGGGGCGTAGCTGCTGACCTTGCCCGTCACGCGGTCGTCGAAGCGCATGCCCAGCGCGATCAGCAGGTCGGCCGACTGGATGGCGCGGTTGACGTGCTTCCAGCCGTGCATGCCCATGTAGCCGTACGACAGCGAGTGAGTCTCGTCGATGGCGCCGACGCCGAGCAGCGTGTGCGCGACCGGGATCTGCGTCTTCTCGGCGAAGGCGCGCAGCTCGTCCATCGCCCGCGACAGGAGGATTCCGTGGCCGGCCAGGATGAGCGGCCGCTCGGCTGCCTCGATGGCCTCGGCTGCCAGGCGCAGCTGGCGCGGGTGGCCGTCGAAGGTCGGCCGGAAGCCGGGCAGGTCGACGGTGTCGGGATGGGGCGCCCGCGTCTCGGCCTGCAGCGCGTCCTTGGTGATGTCGATGTGAACTGGGCCCGGGCGGCCGGTGCGCGCGATGTGGAACGCCTCGGCGAAGACGCGCGGCAGGTCGTCAGCGTTGCGCACGAGGTAGTTGTGCTTGGTCATCGGCAGCGTGATGCCGGTGATGTCGATCTCCTGGAAAGCATCCTTGCCGATCAGCGCGCCGGGCACGTTGCCGGTGATGGCGACCATCGGCACCGAGTCGAGCATGGCCGTGCCGATGCCGGTAACCAGGTTGGTCGCGCCCGGGCCCGACGTGCCCAGGCAGACACCCACCTCGCCGGTGGCGCGGGCGTAGCCGTCGGCGGCGTGGGCGGCGCCCTGCTCGTGGCGGACGAGCACGTGGCGCAACTCGGGGTAGTCGTCGAGGATGTCGTAGAGCGGCAGGATGACGCCGCCGGGGTATCCGAAGAGGACCCGCACGCCCTGGCGCAGCAGCGCCTCGCAGACGACGTCGGCGCCGATGCGCGTTCGGTTGCGCGGCTTCGCGTCGGACAGCATCTGCGTCCGGGCACGCTCGATCTCCGCCGCCGTCGCGGTGCCGGCCGCCGGCACGTGGCTGCGGTGCCGGTGGTCCATGGCGCGCGCGGCGCGGGCTTCGCTGGCGGCCCGTTGCTCCTTCGTCATCGACATTTGTGTGAGTCCCTTCGTCGCTTGCACAAACGAAAGACCCTCGCCGCTCCCGGCGAGGGTCCTGGTTGGTTTCGGGTTACGTTGCCGCTAGGGGCGGCGCGCCTCCGTCATCCTCCAGGCTCCTACCGGGAGCCGGCGAATAATGCCGATGAGCTCGAGGCCAATGACCTCGAGCCGGCGAAGTACGAGGATGAAGAGATCGGTGGCGGGCAGGGCGGCAGCAGCCAGGCCGTTGGCGCTCAGCGCCACGGCGACAGGACCGCGAAGTGCCTCTGCCTGTGCCATTCCGACCGACTTGCTCCCCTGCGAGTGACGGGTGAGCGCGGAGGCTAGCAGGATTTGGCGGATCGTGTCCAGTGACGGTTCGGTTACGCCCGGTCCGGCGATAGTCCTCCCGGACCGGCGATCGTGCGGCCGCCGTCGACGCGCAGCACGGCGCCCGTGACGTACGCGGCGTCGGGCCCGAGCAGGTAAGAGATCGCACCGGCAACTTCCGCCGGCGTGCCCATCCGGCCGAGCGGCACGTCGGGCCTGTCGTGCGCTGGGTAGCGCGGCGGATCGAACGGCGTGTCGATGGCGCCCGGCTCGACCAGGTTGACGCGCACGCCCTGCGGCGCCCCGATCAATGCGAATGACCTGACGAGCCCGACCAGCCCCGACTTCGCAGCCGCGTAGGCCGGCGAACGGACCGAGCCTTCGGCCGACCCGACGATGGAGCCGACGACCACCGCCGCGCCCTTCCCCTCGGCCAGCGCGGGCAGGCACACGCGCAGCGCCTCGTACGGGCCGGTCAGGTCGACCCGGACGACCTCCTCCCAGTGAGCGCGGTCGTCCCACGGCCCGCGTGGCGGTACGCCGGCGGAGCAGACGAGGCCGTGCAGCCGGCCGCCCGCCTGGCTGAGGGCGGCGAGCACAACGCTGTCGTCTGCCGCATCGCCGACCACCTCCTGGGTGCCATCGGGCATGCCCGTCCGCCGGTCGACACCGACCACCCGCCAGCCCTCGGCCAGCAGCCGTTCCGCCGTCGCGCGGCCGATGCCCGACGCCGCACCGGTGACGATCGCCACGCGCCGTTCGCTCACGATCGCTCCGCCGCGTGGTCGAGCAGCAGGTCGATGGCCTCGAGGTAGCCATCGACGCCGCGCCCGATGACCTGGCCGACGACGACGTCCTCCAGCACGAGCACGTGGCGGAACGGCTCGCGCGCGTGGACGTCGCTGATATGGATCTCGACGGCCGGCCGCGCCGCCCCCTCCATCGCGTCGCGCAGCGCATAGCTGGTGTGACCGAGCGCGCCGGGGTTGATCACGACACCGTCGAAGTCGACCTGCTCGAGGCGGTCGATGAGCGCGCCCTCGTGGTTCGACTGGAAGTGGACCAACGTCGCCCCGCGGCCTGCGGCGTGGTCGGCCGCCTGCTCGACCACCTCGGCGAGCGTCGTCCGCCCGTATATCTCGGGCTGGCGCTGGCCGAGGCGGCCGAGGTTCGGCCCGTTGAGCAGGAGGATCCTCATGCCGGGGTCCAGATGACGTCGAGGGCGCCCTTCAGCTCGCGCGGGCTGACGTCGGTGACCTGCTCGACGCGGCCGACCGCCAGCGGCAGGATCCAGCGCTGGACGCCACGCTCGCGTTTCTTGTCGCCGCCCAGCGCGTCGGTCACCGCCGCCCGGTCGAAGTTGCGGCGAAGCGGGAAGCCGAGCGCCGCGAGAACGCCGTCGATCCGCTCGGCCAGGCCGGATTCGGCGCCACGCCGGGCGGCGATGGCCGCCACCGCCCGCAGCCCCAGCCCGACCGCTTCGCCATGGGCCAGCCTGTAGCCGCTCTCGACTTCGAGCGCATGGCCGAGTGTGTGCCCCAGGTTGAGCACGCGCCGCTCGCCCCGCTCGTACGGGTCACGGTCGACGATCTCCAGCTTGAGCCGCGCGGCACGCTCGGTGATGGCGTAGACGCCCGCCGGGTCGCGACCGTCGAGCGCCGCGCGGCCGCGCTCCTCGACCAGCCGCCACAGCGCGGGATCGCCGATCAGCCCCATCTTCAGGCACTCGGCCAGCCCGTCGCGCCGGCGGTCGATGGGCAGGGACTCGAGCAGCCCGACGTCCGACACGATGGCCCACGCCGGCCAGACTGCGCCGACGGCGTTCTTGGCCGATGGCAGGTCGATGGCGGCCTTGCCGCCGATGGCCGAGTCGGCCTGCGCCAGCCAGGTGGTGGGCAGCTGCACCAGCGGCATGCCGCGGTGGTGAAGCGACGCCGCCAGCCCGGCTACGTCGCCGACCGTGCCCCCACCGGCGGCGAGCAGCGGATCGCCACGCTCGGCGCCCTGCTCGCTCAGCCACGTCAGCAGCCGGCGCAGGCCGGCGAAGCTCTTGGCCCGCTCGCCGCCGATGATTGCGAGGCGGCGCGCGGCGGGGAGGGCGGCCGACAGGCGCGGGCTGGCACGCAGCGCGCGACGGTCGACGATCACCGCCGGCACGCGCCCGTCGAAGCCGGCCAGCGCGTCGCCGACGGCACCCGCCGTCAACCCGCGGCCGATGACGAGCCTGCCGCTGGCCGGGCCGACCGGGTGATGGCGACCGTACGGCCCGTCGTAGAGGACGCGCCAGGCATCGGGCGCCAGCGGGCGCCGGCGGGCATCGATCACTGCGCTGGCAACCGCCTCCACGCCGGCGGCGGCGTCGAGCGCCACATCCACGGCTGCGTAGACCGACCGTCGCTTGTCGGCCGTCCGGCGCAACCCGGCGAGGGGATCGTCGCCGAGCAGCGGCCGCGCCACGGGGTCCGCCACGAGCCGGGCGGCGAGGCGCTCGAGCGGGACGTCGAGGCGAACGCGCACGCCGTGCTCCATGAATGCCCAGCGGTTGAGCGGATCGAGCGGCGCCCCGCCGCCGCTGGCAATGACTGCCCCGCCGATCGCGCAGGCGCGCTCGACCGCCTCGCGCTCGATCGCCCGGAACGCCGCCTCGCCGGCGCGCCGGATGTGCTCGGCCGGCGAGCGGCCGGTGACACGCTCGATCTCGTCGTCGAGGTCGATGAACGGGCGGCCCAGCCGCTCGGCGACGCAGCGGCCGACCGCGCTCTTGCCGCTGCCGGGCAGCCCCATCAGGACCACGCCGTCAGACATCGGCGCCCTCGCCCAGCTCGGCCCGCAGCGCCGCCGCCATGTGCTCACGAATCTGCTCCGACACGGGCCGCCCGAGCCACTTCTCGAGGCTGCGCCAGCCCTGCCCGAGCAGCACGCTTGCACCGGCCCGGGCGCGTGCGCCGGCAGCGCGGGCCGCGTGCACCAGGCGTGTCGGGCTGGGCCGGTAGACGAGGTCGAGCACGGCCAGCTCCGGTCGCAGCAGGCGCTGGGGCAGCGGGCTCTCGTCAGCCTCGGTGCCGACCGGCGTGGCGTTGACCAGCAGGTCGGCGGCGCGCACGAGCTCGGGCAGCTCTTCCCACGCCGCCGCTCCTTCGCCGCCGCTGCGCGAGACGAGCGTGACACCTTCCACGCCAACATCCTCGAGCGCGATCGCCACCGCGCGCGCCGCGCCGCCCTTGCCCAGGACGACGGCCTGCCGCGGCCCGTCACTGATCAGCCGCACCTGCTCGGCGATGGCCGGGATGTCGGTGTTGTAGCCGATCAGCCGATCACGGCGCCGGACGACGGTGTTGACCGCGCCTGCCCGGCGAGCGAGCGGCTCGACCTCGTCGAGCAGCTTGAGGACGGCCTGTTTGTGTGGCACGGTCACGTTCGCGCCGAGACTGTCATTCGAGCGCAGGGCAGCGACCGCCGCCGGTAGATCGTCGACGGTCACGTCGGCCACCTCGTAGCGATGGGGCAGCCCGAGCGCGTCAAAGGCGGCGTTGTGCATCGCCGGCGACGCCGAGTAATAGATGTGCCGCCCGATCAACCTGACCACCGCCATCTGCCCGACCGCCGCCATCCGACCGCCTGTGCCCGCCTCAGCTTTCGGCCGGCCTGCGCTCGCGCCGGCGGCGGCGCCCGACTGCCGCCCGGAGGTCGCCCAACGTGTCGCCGCCGAAGCTCGTCAGCAGCGCATCGGCCAGCACCAGCGCGGCCATGCCCTCGCCGACGATCGCCGCGCGGGGCATGATCGCGATGTCGGAGCGCTCGATGTGCGCGCGCCCCGGCCGGCCGCTGACGATGTCAACCGAGTCGAGCGGCCGGCGCAGCGTCGAGACCGGCTTGACCGCGACGCGCAGTACGACCGGCATGCCGTTGCTCATGCCGCCCTCGATGCCGCCGGCGCGGTTGCTGCGGCGCTCCCAGCCCGTGCCGCCGGCGTCGATTTCGTCGTGCATCTCGCTGCCGCGGCGGGCGACGACGTCGAAGCCGGCGCCGACGCCGACGCCTTTGACGCCGGGGATTGCCATCATCGCCGCCGCCAGCGCGCCGTCGAGGCGCGTGTCCCACTCGGCGGTCGAGCCCAGGCCGATGGGCAGCCCCTCGGCGACGACGACGAACGCGCCGCCGACCGAGTCGCCTGCCTCGGCGGCCGCGTCGACCTGCGCGATCATCTGCTGCTCGGCGACAGGGTCAGGGCAGCGCAGCGGCGAGGGATTGGCAAGGTCGCGTGCCGGCCAGTCCTCGGGGACGCAGGCGAGCGAGTCGTCGGCAGCGGGGAAGGCGCGCACCGGGCCGAGCTGCTCGACGTAGCTCCATAGGCGCACGCCGAACGTAGCCAGCAGCTGGCGGCAGACCGAGCCGGCCAGCACGCGCGGCGCGGTCGAGCGGGCCGACGCGCGCTCGAGGACGTCACGCACGTCGTCGGTGTCGTACTTGATCGCGCCGGCCAGGTCGGCGTGGCCCGGACGAGCGAGCGTGACCGCCTTCGGGCGCCCGCGGCCGGGCGGGCGCTCGAGAGCCATCTTGTCGCGCCAGTTCTCCCAGTCGCGGTTGTCGATGCGGAAGGCCAGCGGCGAACCGAGCGTGCGGCCGAAGCGGAGGCCGCCCATCCACGTCACGCGGTCCTGCTCGATCAGCATCCGCCGCCCGCTGCCGTAGCCGTGCTGGCGGCGCGCCAGATCCCGATTGACCTGCGCCGTCGACACGCGCAGCCCGGCCGGCAGGCCCTCCAGCACGCCCGACACGGCCGGACCGTGAGACTCGCCGGCGGTCAGCAGGCGCAGCCGCCTCATGCCGCCGACGCTCCCAGGTGGGTGGCGTGCTGCCAGAAGGACGGGTACGAGACGGCGACGCAGGCAGCGTCGTCGAGCTCGACCGCGCGAGCCACCCCGGCCCAGGCGGCCACGGCCATGGCCATCGCCACGCGATGGTCGCCGCCGGTCACGACGCTGGCTTCACGCGGCGAGCCGCGGGCGATGCGCCAGCCGTCGGGCAGCTCCTCGACGTACGCGCCGGCCACGGCCAGCGCGGCGGCCATCGCCGCGATGCGGTCGCTCTCCTTGACTCGCAGCTCCGCCGCGCCGCGGACCTCGCTCGTGCCCTCGACGGCGGCCATCGCGACGGCGAGCAGCGGCAGCTCGTCGATCAGCGCGGGCACGCGCTCGGCGCCGACGCTGACCGCGCGCAGGCCGTCGGACGAGCGGGCGACGAGCGTGCCCGTCGGCTCGCCCGCCTCGTCGGCGCCCGGCTCGACCTCGACGTCGACGCCCATCTCGCGCAGGACGTCCAGCAGCGCAGTGCGCGTCGGGTTCAGGCCGACGGCGGGCAGCCGGACCTCGGCATCAGGGTGGAGGGCCGCAAGCACGATCCAGGCCGCAGCCGACGAGAAGTCGCCCGGCACGCGCAGCGCCGGGGCGTCCAGGCGCGCCGGCCCGTCGACGGCCGTCAGGGTCGCGCCAGCGCCAAGGTCAGCGCGCGAGATGTCGGCGCCAAGGCTGCGCAGCATGCGCTCGGTGTGGTCGCGCGTCGGGCCCGGCACGCGGATCGTCGTGCGGCCGTCGGCGGCAAGCGCGGCGATGGCCACGGCGCCAAGCAACTGGGCGCTGGCGACGGGCACGTCGTGGTGCAGTGCCGTTAGCGGCCGGCTGCCTTCGACGACCAGCGGCGCGTGGCCGTCGGTCGTCTCGACCGTCGCGCCCATCGCGCGCAGCGGCGCAGCGACGCGCTCCATCGGCCGCCGGCTGAGCGACGCGTCGCCGGTCAGCAGCGCCCGGCCGGCGCCGGCGGCCAGCGCCCCGGCGAGCAAGCGCATCGTCGTCCCGGAGTTGCCGCAGTCGGCCGTGCCGCCAGCCAGCCGCCCGATGGCATCTGCCGAGCCGCGCCCGCGGACGGATACCGTCACTCGCCGCCCGGCCGCCTGGCGGACGTCGATGGTCGCGCCCAGCGCGCGCAGCGCGGCGACCGTCGAGAGCACGTCCTCGCCGGGCTTGAGAAGCTCCACCCGGCCGTCGCCGGCGGCCAGGGCGGCGAGGATCAGCGCGCGGTGCGCGATCGACTTGTCGGCCGGCACGGTGATCGCGCCGCGCAGGCGGTCGGGGCGCTGCAAGAGGCCGGGCTCGGCAGGATCGGCGGCCAGTCCGGTCACGAGCGGGCCACCGTCTCAGCCTCCGGCGTGTCGGACTGTGCCGTGTCGGAGCTGTCGCCGACGTCGACCATCGCGCGCTGCAGGGCAGCGTGGCGGCGCTGCATCGCGCGTGAGGCGCGGACGATGGCGGTCAGGATCAGGTGCAGCTCGTCGGCGTCCATCACGCCCGACGAGCGTGCCATCGCCCGCTCGATCAGTTGCCGCTCGCGCTCGACGTCATGGCCGTGGGCGTCCATGCCCTTGGCGCTCTGGACGGCCAGCGCCAGGCGGGCGCGCTCGTCGATCAGCTGGACCAGTTGCTCGTCGATGGCATCGATCCTTTCGCGGATACCGCCCACCCCGACCGGCACCTCCGGCGGTCGCGTGGCGCGCTTGCCGTTGCTGCGCAGGTACTCGAGCCGGCGCAGCTCGTCCATCAGCGAGCCGAATTCCTGGAAGGAGAGCGACTGGTCGCCGTCCGAGCGGGCGTGCGGCGGATCGGGATGGACCTCGATCAGCAGCCCGTCGGCGCCGACGGCGGCCGCGGCGAGGGCCATCGGGCCAACCAGCGATCGGCGCCCGGTGCCGTGCGAGGGGTCGATGACGATCGGCAGGTGGGTCATCTCGCGCAGCACCGGCACCGCCGACAGGTCGAGCGTGTTGCGCGTGGCCCGCTCGAAGGTGCGGATGCCACGCTCGCACAGGATGACGTTGCTGTTGCCGGCCGACAGGACGTACTCGGCGGCCATCAGCCACTCGTCGATGGTCGCGGCAAGGCCGCGTTTGAGCAGCACCGGGCGGCGCGTCTGGCCGGCGGCGCGGAGGAGCACGAAGTTGTGCATGTTGCGCGCGCCGATCTGGATGATGTCGACGTAGCGCTCGAAGAGCTCCACGTCGGCCGGGTCGGTCAGCTCGGTGACGATCGGCATGCCGGTCTCCTCGCGCGCCTCGGCCAGCAGCTTGAGGCCGGGCTCGCCCAGGCCCTGGAAGGTGTACGGCGAGGTGCGCGGCTTGAATGCCCCGCCGCGCAGCATGTGCGCGCCCTCGCGCCGGACCCAGCGGGCGGTGGCGAAGAGCTGCTCGCGCGACTCGACGGCGCACGGCCCGGCCATCACGACCAGCGGGCTGCCGGCGCCGATCGTCGATTCGCCGACGGTGATCCGCGTGCGCTCGGTGTTGTGCTCAAGGCTGGCCAGCTTGTGCGGCGAGGTGACGCGGATGGCCTGCTCGACGCCGGGCAGCGTGCCGATGTGCGCGACGCGCTCGATGTCGACGCCGACGACGCCGATGATCACGCGCTCCTGGCCCTCGCTGACGAACGCCTCCAGCCCCTGGCTGCGGATCAGCGAACAGACCGCGTCGACGTCTTCCTTTGGTGCGCCGGGGCGCATCACCACGATCATCGGAGCAACCCTCTTTTCTTCGACCCTGCTCGATCCGGCCTGCGCCTGGTGGATCATCCTCGGCCGCGCCGCCACTGGGTAAACAAAAACGCAGGGGCCTTGCGGCGCCTGCGTCGGCGGGCACGAGGTGTCTTGCTGGCGAGATGTACTCGCCGGCCTCGTACCCGCTAGGCGTAAAACCAGAAGCTGCGCTTCATGAGGCCGCGCAGCGTACGCGGCCGCCGGGGGCTTGTCAATCGCCTGATCGTGGGCGTGCTCCGCTGCATGTCAGCGTGCGGACTTGCCGCATGTGGGCATATCCCACGAGCCGGCCGGTTTTCGGCCCGGTATCAGCTGTACCGACGCTCTCGGCGCGCCAGGCGCCTCGAAGGGCGCCGCTTTGTGGGCGAGGGACCACAGCTCGACCCGTTTTCGCGCCGCGATTGGTCGTCTCGGTCACGCTCGTGGGTATTACCCACAGCCGACAGCGGCCGTCGTCACCAGGCCCAGCGGGCCGGCCTCGGGCCCTTTTGCTAACCTGCGCCTCCCATGCCGCCACAGCCGCCCTCGCCACGCACCATCGTCGAGAAGATCTGGGACGAGCACGTCGTGCTCGAGGAGCCCGGCGCGCCGGCGATCCTGGGCATCGACCTGCACCTCGTTCACGAGGTGACCAGCCCGCAGGCGTTCGAGGGCCTGCGCCGCCGCGGCCTGACCGTCCGACACCCCGAGCGGACGATCGCGACGGCCGACCACTCCACGCCCACCCACGACCGCAGCCTGCCCATCCTCGATCAGCAGGCGGCCTTCCAGGTGGCGCAGCTGGCGCGCAACTGCGAGCAGTTCGGCATTCCGCTCTACGGCCTGGGCTCCGACCGGCAGGGGATCGTCCACGTCATCGGGCCCGAGCTGGGCCTGACCCAGCCGGGCATGACCATCGTCTGCGGCGACTCGCACACGGCCACGCACGGGGCGTTCGGCGCGCTGGCGTTCGGCATCGGCACGAGCGAGGTCGAGATGGTCCTCGCCACCCAGACGCTGCTCCAGCGCAAGCCCAGGAGCTACGAAGTGCACGTCGACGGCCGCCTCGCGCCGGGCGTGACGGCAAAGGACATCATCCTGGCGCTGATCGCCAAGATCGGCGTCGGCGGCGGCACCGGTCACATCTTCGAGTACGGCGGCGCCGCCATTCGCGCGCTGTCGATGGAAGAGCGCATGACCATCTGCAACATGTCGATCGAGGGCGGCGCGCGGGCCGGCCTTATCGCTCCCGATGACACGACGTTCGCCTACGTCGAGGGTCGGCCGCATGCGCCGAAGGGAGCGGCCTGGGCCGAGGCAATTGAGCGCTGGCGGACGCTTCCGTCCGACGAGGGCGCCCAGCATGCCAAGGCGGTGACCATCGATGCGTCGGCGCTGGAGCCGATGATCACCTACGGCACCAACCCGGGGATGGGCATCGGCATCAGCGCAGCCGTCCCGACACCGGATCAGCAGCCTGACGAGGCAGGCCGCCGCGCCCTTCAGAAGGCGCTCGAGTACATGGACCTGCGTGCCGGCGAGCCGCTGATTGGTCATCCGGTCGACATCGTCTTCATCGGCTCGTGCACCAACAGCCGCATCGGCGACCTCCGCCAGGCCGCCGCGCTGATGAAGGGCCGGCGCGTGGCCAGCGACGTTCGTGTGATGGTCGTCCCCGGCTCGCAGCAGGTAAAGGCCGCCGCGGAGAAGGAGGGCCTGGCCGACATCTTCCGCGCCGCCGGAGCGGAGTGGCGCGAGGCCGGCTGCTCGATGTGCATCGCTATGAACGGCGACCAGGGCGCTCCGGGGCAGTACATTGTCAGCACCAGCAACCGCAACTTCGAGGGCCGCCAGGGCAAGGGCGCGCGGACGTTCCTGGCGTCTCCCCTGACTGCCGCCGCGACGGCGCTGGCGGGCCGGGTGACCGACCCACGGACCGTGCTCGACGGCTGACGCGCGAGTAGTCGGATGCCCGAGGCCTTCGTCAGCTTCACCAGCAGGCTCATCCCGCTGCCGGCCGAGAACGTCGACACCGACCAGATCATCCCGGCGCGCTACCTCAAGACGACCGACAAGTCGGGCCTCGCCGAGGCTCTCTTCCGCGACTGGCGCTTCGAGGAGGATGGCACGCCAAAGGCCGGCTTCGTGCTGAACGAGCCCGAGATGCAGGGCCGCCAGGTGCTGCTCGCCGGCGGTAATTTCGGCTGCGGCTCGTCGCGCGAGCACGCGCCATGGGCGCTGACGGCGTGGGGCATCCGCGCCGTCATCTCCTCCTCGTGCGCCGACATATTTCGCAACAACGCGCTCAAGAACGGCCTGCTGCCGATCATCGTCGATCCTGCCACGCACGCTCGGCTCTTCGAGATGGTCGCCGCCGACCCGGAGCTGGAGATCACCGTCGACCTGGAGGCACAGACAGTCCACCTGCCGACCGACGAGGACATCCCATTCGAGGTCGACCCCTTCGCCCGCCAGATGCTGCTGGAAGGCACCGACGAGATTGGCTGGCTGCTCGCCCGCCAGTCGGCCATCGGGGCGTGGGAGGCGGCACACGCACCACGGGTGGACACGCGTGCGAGCTGATATGTCCCGGCAACTTCCCTCAGCACGGCTGAAGAGGCCGCCGTCCCACACCGACGCGCATCCTGTGCATATCACGAATTGCCGCCCAGAGCTTTGGCGGGCGGGGGAAAGGAGTGACAGCCGTGCAGGATCGAACGAGGACACAGGCGCGCTGGAGCGCGTGGGACTACCGCGATACCAGCTGGAGCGGCCAGGACATCACGGGCTATGAGATCGAGGCCCTTGACGGCTCGATCGGCAAGGTCGACGAGGCCACGTGGGAGGTGGGCAGCAGCTATCTCATCGTCGACACCGGTCCGTGGATCTTCGGGCAGAAGGTGATGCTGCCAGCCGGCGTCGTCAACAACGTCGACCATGAGAACGAGCGCGTCTTCGTCGAGCGCACGAAGGAGCAGATCAAGAATGCCCCGCAGTTCGACGAGAGCCGGCTGAGCGATCCGGCCTATCGCGACGAGCTGGGTGGCTACTACGGCGAGGGCGGCCTCGGCTGGTACGACAGGGACACGCCGCCGCGCTACTAGCGCCCAAGCAGCACTGAAGAGATCCCGCCCGGGCCCTCGCGGCCCGGGCGGCTCATTGGACTGACAGTCCTTGACGAGCGGCGGTCGGTGTGCCTAGACTCCGCGCCTCAGCACGAATAGTGGGCTGTGATCGGGACGAGTAACCGTCGCGAGCCGGCGCAGAGACCCGGCGGCTGGTGTAAGCCGGGGCGGCAGCGAAGGCGAATGGACCCGGGAGCCTCCGGACCGAAAGACACGCTCGGCGGAGGGGGCGAGCGCGTCGAGTAGGCTCCGGCGCAGAGCGCCAGCGTTACAGGGCAGCGCCGATCGGCCGGTCGACTGGCCGTCCCGTCGGTCACGATGAGAGCGGCACACGCCGAATTTGGGTGGCACCGCGGAAGGCAAGGCCTTTCGTCCCATGCGAGGACGAAGGGTCTTTCTGATTCTGCGGAGGCAAATCGTGGCGACGCTCATCAACCAGCCGCTCTCGCTGGCCGAGGCCAAGCGCCTGGCGACGACCAGCGACACCGTGCTGCTGCGCGCCACGCGCGAGGCCGACCTCGAAACACCCATCGGCGCGTTCCTGGCCATCGACGACGGCACGCCGGCGTACCTGCTCGAATCGGTCGAGGGCGGCGAGCGCCTCGGCCGCTACTCCTTCCTGGGCGTGCTGCCGCGGCGCCTGCTCGAGGTGCGTGACGGGATGGCGACGGTGCGCTCCCGACCCGTCGGCGTGGAGGATGCGGCCGACTTCACGGCGGACACGCGGCCCCAGCCCGATCCCGTCCAGGCGCTGCGCGCTTTCCTGCCTCGCCGCCGCGTCGCGCCGCTGCCCGGCCTGCCGCGCTTCACCGGCGGCGCGGTCGGCGCCCTGGCCTACGACTCGGTGTCGATCTTCGAGCCGACGGTGCCGCTGCCGGCCGACGACCCGGTCGGCGTTCCGCTGGCGGCGTTCCTGGAGACCGACCTCGTGCTCGTCTTCGACCACCTGACCCACACGCTGTCGGCGATCGCCTCGCTGCACACCGATGGGCCCGACTTCGAGGGCCGCTACCGCGTCGCCGAGCAGGCCGTCCTGGGCGCGCTCGAGCGGACGGGAAACGGTGCGCGTAAGCAGAGCCCGAACGGCGAACCGGCAGTGCGCGCGGGGGACGGGCCCGAGACGACCAGCCTCGATCGCCACGCCTACATGCACGCCGTCGAGGCGGCCAAGGAGGCCATCCGCGCCGGCGAGACGATCCAGATCGTGCTCGCCCGCCGCCGGACGCGCAGCGCGGCGCGCGCTGACGGCGCGAGCATCAGCGGCATCGACCTCTACCGCGCGCTGCGCCGGGTCAGCCCCAGCCCGTACCTGTTCTTCGTGCGCATGTCCGACTTCGAGGTCGTCGGGGCCAGCCCCGAGCTGCTGCTGCGCGTCGAGGGCCGCCGGCTGCTGACCCACCCGATCGCCGGCACCCGGCCGCGCGGCGCCACCGACGCCGAGGACCGCGCCCTGGCCGAGGAGCTGGCGACGGACCGCAAGGAGCGCGCCGAGCACGTCATGCTCGTCGACCTGGCGCGCAACGACCTGGGCCGAGTGGCGGTGCCGGGCAGCGTGACCGTCACCAGCTACATGCAGGTCGAGCGCTTCAGCCACGTGCAGCACCTGGTCAGCCACGTCGCTGGCGAGCTGCGCCCGGACCGCGACGCGCTGGATGCGCTGCGCGCCGTGTTCCCCGCCGGAACGCTCAGCGGCGCGCCGAAGGTCCGTGCGATGCAGCTCATCGCGGACCTGGAACGGGAGCGGCGCGGGCTGTACGGCGGGGCGGTCGGTTACCTCGGCTACGACGGGGCGCTCGACACCGCCATCACCATCCGCAGCGCCGTCCTCGCCGGCGACAGGATCCACGTCCACAGCGGCGCCGGCATCGTCGCCGGCAGCGACCCGGCGCGCGAGTTCGCCGAGACCGAGCACAAGGCCGAGGCGATGGCCCGCGCGATCGACATGGCCGCCGGTGTCAGGACGCTGGCCGGCGACGAGAGCGCAGCCGGGGCACCAGCGGCAACCGAGCCGGCAACCACGGGAGCGGAAGCATGATCCTGGTCATCGACAACTACGACTCGTTCACCTTCAACCTCGTCCAGGCGCTGGAGGCGGCGGCGGCGCACGTGCGCGTGGTGCGCAACGACGAGATCGGCACGGCCGACTTCGAGGCGATGGCCGCCGATGCGGCCGATCCCCTGCGCGGCATCGTCATCTCGCCCGGGCCGGGCGGCCCGAGCAGCGCCGGCGTCTCGCTCGAGGCGGTCCGCTTCTGCGCCCAGCGCGAGCTGCCGCTGCTCGGCGTGTGTCTGGGCATGCAGGCGCTGGCGGCGGCGTTCGGAGCGTCGGTCGTACGCGCGCCGACGCTCGTTCACGGCGAATCGTCGCAGGTCACCCACGACGCCAAGGGCTTCCTGCGTGGCATGCCGCTGCCCTTCCCGGCGGCGCGCTACCACTCGCTGTGCGTCGACGCGACGACGCTGCCCGACGAGCTGTACGTCAGCGCGCTGGCCGACGACGCGGTGGTCATGGCCATCCGCCACCGCACCCTCCCGCTCGAGGGCGTCCAGTTCCATCCCGAGTCGGTGCTGACGCCCGACGGGCCGCGCATACTGGCCCGCTTCCTGCGCCGCTGTGAGGAGGGCCAGCCGGAGCTGCTCGAGGCGCGCCGCGACTTCTGCTTCCGGGGACTGGCGGCATGAGCGAGATCGTGCGCGCCGCGCTGGCCCGCGTCATGGCCGGTGCGACGCTCTCGCGCGACGAAGCGCAAGCGGCGATGGGCGAGGTCATGGACGGCGAGGCGACACCGGCGCAGTTGGCGGCGCTCCTCATCGCGCTGCGCGTGCGCACAGAGACGGTCGACGAGCTGGCCGGCTTCGCGCAGGCGATGCGACAGCGCGTCGTGCGGGTGCAGGCGCCGGCCGGGGCGGTGGACACGTGCGGCACGGGCGGCGACGGCGCAGCGACGTTCAACATCTCCACCGCCGCCGCGCTGGTCGTCGCCGCCGCCGGCGTGCCGGTGGCCAAGCACGGCAACCGGGCGGTCACTTCGCGCTCCGGCTCGGCCGACGTGCTCGAGGCGCTGGGCGTACCGATCGGGCACGGGCCGGATGAGGCGGCACGGGCGCTGACCGCTCACCGCTTCGTTTTCCTGTTCGCGCCGGCCTACCACCCAGCCATGCACCACGCCGGTCCGGTCCGGCGCGAGCTGGGCGTGCCGACCTGCTTCAACCTGCTCGGGCCGATGACCAATCCGGCCGGTGTTCGGCGGCAGGTGATGGGCGTCGCCGATCCGCGCGCCGCCGCGCGCGTCGCGCAAGTGCTGCACGCGCTGGGCGCCGAGCGCGCCTTCGTCGTGCACGGCGAGGGCGTCGACGAGCTGCCGCTCGACGGCTCGGGCGTGCTCTACGACGTCAGCCCGGCCGGCGTCCGGCGGCGGCGCGTCGATGCGGCAGCGCTCGGGCTGGGCCGTGCGGGGCGCGAGGAACTGGCCGGCGGCAGCGCCGCCGACAACGCCGCCATCATCGACGGCGTTCTCGGGGGGCGCGAGCGCGGCCCGCGGCGCGACGTGGTACTGCTCAACGCCGCCGCGGCGCTGCTCGCTGCCGGCCGAGCGCGCGGCATGCGCGACGGCATCCGGCGCGCGGCACGCGCAGTGGATGGCGGCGAGGCGGCGCGCCTGCTCGAGCGACTGCGCGCGGGCAGCGACAGCACGGAGAGCGCGGCATGACGACGGTGACGAGGACGCGGCGCGAGAGCGTCGTGCGCGCCATCGCCGAACGGCGCGCAGCCGACATGCGCGCCGAGCTCGACGGCACCTCGCGGCGGGCGATGGCCCGCGCCGCGCGGCTGGCCCCGCCGCCGCGCGACCTGCTGGCGACGCTCGCCCGGCCGGGCCTGCACGTTATCGCCGAGGTCAAGCGCCGCTCGCCCAGCGCCGGCCATCTCGGCGAGTCACGCGACGTCGTGGCCCAGGCGCGTGGCTACGAGCGCGGCGGCGCGGCGGCCGTGTCGGTGCTGTGCGAGCCGCACTGGTTCGACGGCTCGCTCGACGACCTGCGCGCCGTGCGTGAACAGGTTCGCCTGCCGGTACTGGCCAAGGAGTTCGTCGTCGACGCGCGCCAGCTCGCCGTCCTGCGCGGCGCAGGCGCCGACGTGGTCCTGCTGCTGGCCGTCCTGCACAACGCCCGCTCGCTGCGCAGCCTCGCCCGCGAGTCCCACCGGCTGGGGATGGAGCCGCTGGTCGAGGTCCACGACGAGCGCGAGCTGGAGCGGGCGCTGTCGTGCGACGCGCGGCTGATCGGCATCAACAATCGCGACCTGCGCTCGCTCGACGTCGACCCCGAGCGCGCCGAGCGCCTGCGCCACCTCGTGCCGGACGATCGCCTGGTCGTGGCCGAGTCGGCCATCCGCCAGCCGTCGGCGGTCGTCCGCCTGCGCGCCCTCGGCTTCGACGCCGCGCTGATCGGGGAGTCGCTGATGCGTTCGCCCGACCCCGCCGCCACCGTCGCCGCCTTCGTCGCCGCCGGCCGCCAGCCCGCCGACCTCGGTGCGGCCGACCGCCGGACGGAGGTCAAGATCTGCGGAATCACCGATGACGACGGCCTGCTCGCCGCCGCCCGCGCCGGTGCGGGCTACGTCGGGCTGAACGTCGTCGCGGGCACTCCCCGGGCGCTCGCGCACGACCGAGCCGCCGCCCTCGCCCGCACGACAAGGGCCCTGCCCGGCGCCCCGCGCGTGGTGCTCGTGACCGCCAACGCCGACGCGCACGAGCTGCGCCGGCTGATCGAGCTGGTCGATCCGGACGTCGTTCAGCTTTCGGGCCACGAAGCGCCGGCGATCCTCGACGACGTCCGGCGGCCGGCGTGGAAGGCGATCCGCGTCGGCGACGACGCGGACACCACGATCGCCGAGGCGCGGACGTGGCTCGAGGCTGGCTGCCAGCGGATCGTCCTCGACGCGCGCCACCCGACCATGCTCGGCGGCACGGGCGTGCAGGTCGACCGCAGCATCGCCGCCCAGGTCGCGCGCGCCGTGCCGGTCATGCTCGCCGGCGGCCTCAAGCCTGCCAACGTCGCGCGGGCGGCACTCGACGTGCCCGCGCTCGGCGTCGACGTCTCATCGGGCGTCGACATCCCGTCGACGATCCCGCCGCGCAAGGATCCCCTCGCCGTCGCGCTCTTCGCCAAGCGCGCCCAGGCCGCCCGGTTTGACCGGCCGCATGCCCCCGCCCGTCCACAACCGATTGCCGATGGCCTGCTGGAGGCAGACGAGCGTGGCCGTTGGGGAGTCAAGCGCGACCTCGGCGGACGCTTCGTACCCGAGACACTCGTGCCCGCGCTGGTGGAGCTCGAGCAGACGTACGCCGCCATTCGCCACGACCGCACGTTCTGGGCCGAGCTGCGCGAGCTGCTGACGAACTACGCCGGCAGGCCGACACCGCTCTACCGCGCCGACCGCCTGGCAGCCGCCATCTCGCCCAACGTGCGCCTGTACCTGAAGCGCGAGGACCTCGCCCACACCGGCGCGCACAAGGTCAACAACGTCCTCGGCCAGGCGCTGCTCGCCGGC
>CAYRMQ010000050.1:0-19591 GCA_964425305.1 uncultured Anaerolineaceae bacterium
CTCGACTACGCCGGCGCTTCCTGAGAGTGCAGCGGATGGCCAGCCCGAGCAACAAGTCCGACCGCAGACGCTTCGACTTCGTCATCATCGGCGCCGGGGCGGCGGGGGAGGCGGCGGCGCACATGGCCGCTGCGCGCGGCGCCAGCGTGGCCGTCGTCGAGCGTGAGCTGATCGGCGGCTCGTGTGCCTTCTGGGCGTGCATGCCCTCCAAGACGCTGCTCCACGACGCGCGCATTCATGCCCTCGGCGACGATCGCAACTGGCAGCAGGCGTCCGACCGGCGCGACTACATGATCAATCGCGAGGGCACCGACTGGCCCGACGACGGCGGCCACCTGCGCAGCCTCGAGCAGGCCGGCGCGACGGTGATCCGCGGCGAGGCGACGATCACCGGCAAGGGCCGGCTGCGCGTTCGCAACGATGGCGCCACGCGCGACCTGCGGGCAGACAACATCGTCGTCGCCGTCGGCACGCACTCGACGATCCCGCCGATCGAGGGCCTGGCCAGCGTCGACGTCTGGACCAACCGGCAGGGGACGTCGACGCGCAAGCTGCCGCGCAGCCTGCTCATCCTCGGCGGCGGGCCGACGGGCCTCGAGTTGAGCCAGGTCTATGCCCGCTTCGGCGTGCCGGTCACTCTCATCCATCCGTATGAGAGGCTCAACCAGCGCGACCACCCGCGCAACTCGGCCGCCATCGAGGCCGCCCTGCGCGCCGACGGGGTGACGGTCGTCACCGGCACGCGTGCCGAGCGCGTGGTCGCCGGCGCCGGGCGCGACGGCAACCACTGCGTGGAGCTGTCGAACGGTGACGAGGTGGAAGCGCACGAGATCCTGCTCGCCGTTGGCCGGACGGCGCCGCTGGAGGGGCTGGGCCTCGAGCGCGCCGGCGTCAGCCTGCGCGACGGCCAGCTGCCGAACGACGGAAATCTTCGCCTGGCCGACGGGTTGTGGGTGGTGGGCGATCCGGCCGGCCCCGAGATGCATACCCACCTGGCCCACTACCAGGGCGAGACCGCCGTGCGCATGGCCCTCGGCGACGACGTCGTGCCCGACTACCGCGCGATTCCGCGGGCGGTCTACACCGATCCCGAAATCTGTGGCGTTGGGCTCACGCTCGATGAGGCGCTCGCCGCGGGCCACGACGCGGTGGAGCACACGCAGGACCTGGCCACGACGGCCAAGGGCTACGTCGCCGACGCGGCGGGCCACGTGACGATCGTCGTCGACCGCTCGCGGCGTGAGCTGCTCGGCGCCTTCATCGCCGGGCCGGCCGCATCAGAGACGATTCATGAGGCGGTGCTGGCGATCAAGTCGCGCACGCCGCTCGATGTCCTGGCCGACACGCTACACGCCTTCCCCACGACGGCGCGCGTGCTGGGCAACCTCTTCGTGGAGGCGTCGCGCGCCTAGGCCTCGGTCACCTCGAAGTCGTTGGGAGCGACTATCGGGCTGGGGCAGTTGACGACGAAGCCCTGGCCGCCGGTGTCGGGCGTGCCGTGGTGCAGCTCGATCTCACCCGCTGCAACAGCCTCGTCCAGCTCAGCCTGGCTTTCGAGCAGGCGCGCCTGGTCAGGATCCTTCCAGAGCGCCGTCCAGTGGTCCCACATCGGGCTCCACGCCGGGTCGCCGGCCTTGCGCTCGAAGATGCCCGGCTGGAAGCCCATCGCGCCCGGACCGGGCAGGCCGTTGCCGAAGACGGTGATCTTGCTGGTGGCGTTGACCTCGGCCAGGCCTTCGGTGCCCGGCGAGCCCTCGATGTTCATCATCGGCGCCATCGGCACGGCCGACGTGTCGGTGACGATGTAGCGGCTTTCCGGATAGCACTGGTGGAGCTTGAAGGCGACCGTCATCGCGTCCACGTCGGGCGCGGCGAGGAGCGGGCCCCCGGCCAGCGGCTCCTCGACAACGGTGTCGACGGGCAGCTCGCCGCCGGGCCACTTGACGATGGGGTAGTTGACCACCGTCTGCGTCTCGTCCAGCTCGACCGTGCCGTCCGCTTCCGCGGCGCGCACATCGTCCGCCGATTCGAGCAGCACCGGGTCGCCGGCGAAGCGCGCGTGGACGACGCGGTAGAGCGGTGTGAAGTCGTCGCGGCCGGGCCCCGTGCTCAGCACGACGACCTGGCCGTCGGCGTCGCCCTCGAACAGATAGATGTCGCCGAGCGCCCCTTCGCGACCACTGGCCAGGCCCAGTAGCGGCACGAAGACGAGCCCCTCCTGCTCGGCGAAGGCGGGATCGCTGGCGTCGGTCCGGACGTAGTAGATCGGCTCGCCGTCCAGGCGTCCCTCGTGCAGGCGCATCGTCACGCTGCCGCCGTTCCACGCGAACGGGCCGCGAAGCTCGAAGTCGATGACGTCGCGAACGAGAACGGTCGCCTCGCTGTCGGGCGTCGGTCGCGGTGAGGTGACGGTCGGCGTGCCGCGCGGCGAGGCCGGCGGCCGGGTGGTCGGCGTGGGTATCGCGCCCAGCGGTGTGCAGGCGGCGATGACAAGCCCGCCGCTGACGAGAAGGGCATCCCTCATGAAGCGTCGGCGCGAAAGCGGCAGCTCGATGCGGTCCATCGCTCGTCTCTCCTCCTGGCATCGGCACGGCAGGTCAAGAGAGTCGTACGTGCGAGCTCCGATGGCTGTAAGGAGCGCCACACGGTGTGCCACATCACTGTGGGAAAGCGCACAGCGCCATGAAGTGCGGTGGGCGACACTGTCCGCCATGGACCGACAGCCACGGAAGTATGACCGTGTGTCGATCGCTTTCCCCGATCGCCGGCCACCGGCCGAGGTGACGGCCGTCGAGTATGTCGGTGGCCCGTGGGCCGGCTTGCGCAAGGAACCCGGTCGCGGGCTCGCCGACGCGATCGCGGTCGCCGATCGCCACGGGCAGGGCGTGTACAGGCGGAGCGTTCGCTGCGCGGACGATGGCATCCTCCGTTACGTATGGCACGCCTGAGACGAGCGGGCCAGGGCAGGTCGTCGTGGCTGGCTATCGTTGCGACGCTGCTCGTGCTGGTCGCGGCGTGCGCGCCGGCGGCAACGCCCGACGCTACCGCCGGCGGCCAGCCGACGCCGGGGCAGCCGACGATGGGCACGCAGCCGACGCCCGGCGGGCAACCGACGCCCGGCGGTCAGCCGACGCCGGCGACCGGCGACCCGACCGACGCCGCCGCCGAGTCGCCACTGCCCGACGACCCCTGGCGCACGGCGCAGCTTCGCGACGTGCGCAGCGGCGAGACGCTCGTCGTCAACGATCTCGTGGGACGGCTCGTCGTCATCGAGCCGATGGCGATCTGGTGCGTCAACTGCCGCATCCAGCAGAACGAGGCACGCGCCGCCCTGGCCAGCCTCGACAGCCCTGACGTCGTCTACATCAGCCTCGACGTCGACCCCAACGAGACCGAGCCGGACCTGGCGCGCTACGCCGACGAGCGTGAGTATCCGTGGCACTTCGTGGTTGCCTCGCGCGACGTGGCACGCTCGCTCGCGCAGGCGTTCGGCGACCAGGTGCTGTCGCCGCCCTCGACGCCGAAGATCGTCATCACGCCCGACGGCCAGTCCGAGATCAGCTTCGGGATCAAGCGCGCCGAACAGCTCGAGGCGGAGCTCGCCGCCCTGCTGCCCTGATGGAGGCGCTCGTCAGCTCGTTCGTGCTGGGCTTCGCCGGCGCTGCCAGCCCGTGCCTGCTGCCGCTCTACCCGGCCTTCCTGGCGATGCTGGTCGGCCGGCAGGAACAGACCGGCAGCCTGCGCGCGCCGGCGCTCTTCGGCCTCCTCGTCGTTCTCGGCGTGGTGACCGCCCTGATCGCCGTCGGCGCAGTCGTGACGGCGCTGTCCATCTCGCTCGGCAGCCTGCTCGGCTACATCGTGCCGCTGACGACGGTGGTCCTCGTCGCGCTCGGCCTGCTGATGATCGCCGGCCGTAACCCCTTCGCGCGTGTCGCCAGCATGCGCATGCCCGTCATCCGCCAGCCGCTCGCGCAGGCCTATGTCTATGGGCTGTTCTTCGGTCCCGTCGCGCTGCCCTGCGCCGGCCCCTTCGTCGTCGCCCTGCTGGCGATCTCGATCGGCGTTGCCGAAACCGCGGCGCGGATGTTCGGCTTCGTCGCGTTCGGCATCGGCTTCGGCCTGCCGCTGATCGGGCTGTCGCTGCTCGGCGCGGTGCGTGCCCGGTCGCTGGCCGGCTGGCTGGCGCGCCACCACGTCACGCTGATGCGCGTCGCCGGCGCGCTGCTCATCGCGGCCGCCTTCGCCGAGCCGCTGCGGCTGCTGATCGAGGGCGAGCCGCTGGGCGTGTGATGCGCAACACGGACAGCCCGGCGTCGGGGTACTAGGGTGGGCGGGTGGACAGGCGAAGTCGACCGCTTGCGCTTGCGCTGGCTGTCATCGTGATCGGGCTGGTCGTGATCGTGCTCGTCTCGAGCTCGGCCGAGCCGCCGGCGGCGGGGGAGGCGCCGGCCACCGACCGCGCGCCGGCGGCGGCGCCGGATCCGGCCACGCCGGCCGACGGCGAGCCGAGCCCGCAGGCCTCGCCGGCGGGCGAATCGCCGGCAACCAGCCCGCCGAGCGCGCGCGGCCGCCTGCACGTGTCCGAGTTCGCCTGGGAGACCGACTTCTCGATCGCCAGCATCGACCTGTCGGAGATCATCAGCGGCGGCCCGGGCAAGGACGGCATCCCGGCGATCGACAATCCGTCCCACGAGAGCATCGCCGCCGCCGGGGAGTGGCTCGACGACCGGGCGCCGGTCATCGCGCTGGAGGTGAACGGGCAGGCGCGCGCCTACCCGCTGGCCATACTGATGTGGCATGAGATCGTCAACGATGAGCTCGGCGGCGTGCCGGTGGTGGTCACGTTCTGCCCGCTGTGCAACACGGCGCTCGTCTTCGAGCGCGAGCTCGACGGCGTCGTGTATGACTTCGGCACGACCGGCAACCTGCGCTTCAGCGACCTCGTGATGTACGACCGCCAGACCGAGAGCTGGTGGCAGCAGGCGACGGGCGAGGCGATCGTCGGTGTGCTGACCGGCAGGCGCCTGCCGTTCGTCCCGGCGCAGGTCATCTCGCTGGCCGACTTCGCGGCGCATCACCCGCAGGCTGACGTGCTGAGCCGCGACACGGGCCACCTGCGCGACTACGGTCGCAATCCGTATGTCGGCTACGACAGCGTCGACCAGAACCCGTTCCTCTTCAGGGGCGTCGTCGATGGCCGGCTGGCGCCGATGGAGCGCGTGGTGACCGTCGAGGTCGACGGCGAGGCCGTCGCCTACCCGTTCTCGGAGCTCGAGAAAATCGGCGCCGTGCACGACGAGGTCGGCGGCCGGGCGATCGTGGTGCTGTGGCAGCCGGGCGTCGCGTCGGCGCTCGACGCCGCGCGCATCGACGATGGCCGGGACGTGGGCGCGAGCGGTGTCTTCGAGCCGGCGCTCGACGGGCGACCGCTCAGCTTCGAGCGCGCCGACGATGGTTCGATCGTCGACCGCGAGACGGGCTCGACGTGGGCGATAACCGGTGCCGCCGTCGATGGTGAGCTGGCCGGCGAGCGGCTGCGGCCGATCGGGCATGGCGATCACTTCTGGTTCGCCTGGGCGGCCTTCGAGCCCGAGACACGGATCTGGGAGGCCGCTGAGTGAGCCGCGCCCCCGTCATGGGGGAGCTCGACGGGATCCCGCGCGTGCCGCTCGCCAGCCTGCCCGCCGTCAACGCCGCGCAGATGCGCGAGGTGGATCGGCTAGCGACCGACGAGTTTGGCATATCGCTGCCCCAGATGATGGAGCTCGCCGGCGCGAACCTCGCCAGGGTCGCCAGCGCTGAGCTGGGCGGGGCGGCGGGCAGGACGGTGACCGTCCTCGTCGGGCCGGGCAACAACGGCGGCGGCGGCCTGGTCGCGGCGCGCCACCTCGTCAACCGCGGAGCGGAGGTTCACGTCGTGCTGGCGCTGCCCGTGCGCCGCTTGCGACCGGTCGCCGAGGAGCGCCTGGCGACGCTGCTCCGGATGAACGTGCCCTGCTGCGTCGCCGGCTGGGACCTCGACGACGGCGATCTCGACGGCCTGCTCGCCGGCAGCGACCTGCTCGTCGACGCGCTGCTCGGGTACTCGGCGGAGGGCGCGCCACGCGGGCCGCTGGCCGACCTGCTGCGACGGGCGGCCGACAGCGGGACGGACGTGCTCAGCCTCGACCTGCCCTCGGGACTCGACCCCGACGAGGGCACGTCCAACGGCGTCGCCCTGCAGGCTCGCGCGACGATGACGATCGCCCTGCCCAAGGCCGGCCTGCGGACTGGGACGGGCAGGGCCCACAGCGGGCGCCTGTACCTCGCCGATATCGGCCTGCCGGCGACGCTCTACCGGCTGGCCGGCCTGGCGTTCGAGGATCCCTTCGTGGACGGCCCCCTCGTGCGCCTAGACTGAGCGAATGCAGACCACGCCGGCCCGCGGGAGCAGCCCCGCCCGCGGTGGCACGCCTGCCCGCGGAAGCACGCCGGCCCGCTCACTGTCGGAGAAGCTCGGCCTGCTGCGCGAGCTCGATCTCTTCCGTGGCCTGTCCGACGACGACATCGAGGCCATCGGCCACGCCACGACGATGACCTTCTGCACGCCCGGTCAACTGCTCCTCTCGCCCGACGATCCGCCCGAGCGCATCCATATCGTCAAGAAGGGCAAGGTGCGCGTCTACCGCATGACACCCGACGGCAAGCAGTTGACGCTCGACATCTACGACCGCGGCACGATCGTCGGCGACATGCGCATGCTCGGCCAGGACCGCCTGCCGGAGGCCTACGTCGAGGCCGTCGAGGAAGGCGTCATCTGCACGCTCACGCCGGACGAGCTGCGCCGGCTGATCGAGCGCTACCCGACCATCGGCGTCAACGTCATCAGCCACCTGGCGTCGCGGCTGCAGGAGGCCGAGCGGGAGCTCGAGGCGATGGCCTACCAGCGCGTCGGCCAGCGGCTGGCGCGCCGGCTGATCGACCTCGGCCAGCGTTTCGGCGCCAAGTCGGTGCGCGGCACTCTCATCCAGGCGCGCCTGACGCAGCAGGAGCTGGCCGACATGATCGGCACGACGCGCGAGACGCTGGCCCACACGATCGGCGACTTCCGGCGCCGCGGGCTGATCTCGACCGAGCGCCAGCAGGTCGTCATCCGCGACGCCGAGCGGCTGCTCGAGATAGCCGAGGGCGACGCCGAGTAGCGCCGGCGGATCCGGGCCGTGGAAGCCTGTCGTGGCCGCGGATCTGAGCTGTCGCACCGGCGTCCCCGAGCCGTCGCACCGGCGCCCACGGCGATTCGGTGCAGCAGGCGCAACGAACCACCGCGCCGTTGCACGGGCTGCAAGCAACGACCGGCGCCGCCGGCCATCACCCGTCGGTAGAAGCCGCAGCTGGCCGTTTCGCGCGTCGGGTGCAACGATCTGCCGGTGGGCCGCGTCGGGCCGGTCAATCGTTGCGTGGGTTGCACCAGCCCGCCGTCGCCTGAGACCGGCGACGGTGGCGAGTGTCGGTTGGTTGCAGTGGCTGCAAGACGGCGGACCATCGGCGCCCCGTGCGGCACTGGGCATTCTGAACGGCTACAGTTCCCGGATGGAGCTCCTCGATCGAGCGCCGGCCGGTGAGCCGCTGTGCGAGCACGCGCCGGTCGCCAGCGCCGACCCGCGCGCCGACAGCTGCGAGGAGTGCGGCAGCCGCTTCAACCTGCGCTCGTGCGCCCATTGCGGCCACGTCGGCTGCTGCGAGTCGCAGGCCGGCCACGCCCGCGCCCATGCTCTCGACACAGATCACCCCGTGATCGAGCAGATGACCGGCGCCGGGCCGGGCTTCGCCTGGTGCTACGCGGAGCGCTCGTACGTTCGATAAGAGAGCTCGTACGCTCGCTGAGGCCGGCGCGCTGACCGACCTCGCCCGCCGATGTTGAGCGGGCCACTCGAGGCGCTGGCGGCGGCCTTCGGGGTCGTGGTACTGGCCGAGGTCGGCGACAAGACTCAGCTGATGGTGCTCGCCTTCGCCACGCGCTACCGGGCGCTGCCCGTGGTCGCCGGTGTGATCGTCGCCAGCGCGCTGGTGATGGGCGCGTCGGTGCTCGTCGGCGCCGCCGTCGGCGCGTTCATCCCGACCGCCGTCATGCAGCTCATCGGCGGGCTCGTCTTCCTCGGCTTCGCGGCGTGGACGTACCTGCGCCGCGAGGACGACGAGGAGGACGTCGAGGCCGTCGCGCGGTACCGCCCGCGCCCGCCGTCGTGGCTGCGCGCGGCGGCGATAGTCGGCGGCACGTTCGCCCTATCCGAGGTCGGCGACAAGTCGATGCTGGCGACCCTCACGCTGGCCGCGCAGGCGCAGGCGGTGGCCGTCTGGGCAGGGGCCACGCTGGCGCTCGTCGGCGTCTCGCTCGTCGCCGTCGTGATTGGCCGCCAGCTCGGTGCCCGGCTGCCCCGGCGGGGCGTGCGCTATGTCGCGTCGGCAGCCTTCGCGGTCTTCGGCATGCTGCTGCTGTTCGAGGGGCTGACCTAGGACCGGTCTCGTCCGGCGAGCAGTACGAAAGCGCCCTGCCGCGAGCCGGACGATGGCCTACCCTTGAGCCAGAGTCGGGGTGGCGGCCCAGACGGCCCGGCTCAGGAGGGGAATCGTCACGTCGCCATGGAAATGTGGGGGAGGGACAGTTGGCGATGCAGCTCGGATACAGCCGCACCCGTGAAACGAGATTGGCGGTGCTTCTCGGGCTGCTGGCGATCGCCCTCGCTGCGTCGTCACTGCCGGCCGCCGGCGGGCACGGCAGCGCGGCAGGCCAGGGCTCGGCGTCGGCCAACCTGCCGGTCGTGCGAGCGGTACCTGGGACGGCCGACGGCGCGCCGACCCGGCCACTGAAGCCGGCGGGCAAGCTCGACTCGGCGCTGGCCGGGGTGGCCGCCGAAGCGGCGCAGTCGCGGGCACGCGGGCTCGAGCGCGCCCGCGCAGCCGGCATCCGCACAGACGGCGGCCGCGTTCAAGTGCTGGTAACCGTCGGCGACGGCGAGCTGGCCGCCGCTTCGGCCGCGGTCGAGGCGGCCGGCGGCGAGGTCACCGGCACCGGCGCCGGTGGTCGTTACGTTCAGGCGTTCGTCCCCGTCGCTGCGCTGGAGCAGGTCGCCCAGGCAGCGGCGATCCAGACCATCGCCCGCCCGCCCACGTTCGAGGCTCTCGCCGGCGACGAGACGACACAGGGCGACAGCGCGGCCAACGCGCCCGCATGGCGATCGGCGGGGCTGACCGGCAGCGGCGTCAAGATCGGCATCGTCGACGTCGGCTTCCTCGGCTACAAGGACCTGCTCGGCAAGGAGCTGCCGAGCAGCGTCACGGTCAAGAACTTCGTCGACGGCCAAACGACGAGCCAGGTCGACGGGACGACGCCGCACGGCACTGCGTGCGCCGAGATCGTCCACGACATCGCGCCCGACGCGGCGCTCTTCCTGGCCAAGGTGGCGACGGTGGTCGACATCGAGGAGGCCGTCGCCTGGCTCAAGGGGCAGGGCGTCCACATCATCTCGTCGTCGATCGGCGCCTACAACGTCGGTCCGGGCGACGGCACCGGCTACCTCGAGGACATCGTCGCCGACGCCCGCGCTGCCGGCGTCACCTGGTTCACCGCCGCCGGCAACGACCGCGAGGCGCACTGGAGCGGCACCACCAACCTCACCGGCGGCGGCTACCAGCTGTTCGGCAGCGGCCAGGACGTCAACTTCTTCGGACCGGGCGACGGGACGGCGTACGCGATCGACGCTGGCGAGATCGTGCGCGTCTTCCTGCGCTGGAGCGACTGGACCAACGTCAACGAGGACTACGACCTGGAGTTGATGCGCTGGAGCGGCTCGTCCTGGCAGTCCATGTCGCAGTCGGGCGGCACCGATCTGCAGAGCGGCCAGCCCGGCCAGCGGCCGGTCGAGCTGGCGGTGGCGGAGACGACCGGCGATCCGGCGGCCTACGGCTACCGCATCCATCGTGCCAGCGGCAGCAGCCCGGTCACGCTGCAGGCGTTCGTGCCCCAGTTCTGGCGCCCCGACAAGACGGTCGTCGAGCGCAGCCTGATCAGCCTCGCCGATTCGGCGTCGGCGGTCACCGTCGCCGCCGTCGACGTCGGCTCGTTCGTGCAGGAGCCTTACAGCTCGGAGGGTCCGACCAACGGGCCGGGCGGCACGGCCACCGGCGGGCTGGCCAAGCCCGAGATCTCGTCCTACGCCAATGTCGATACGGTCTCCTACGGGCCGGGACGCTTCAACGGCACGTCCGCCGCCACGCCGCACGTCGCCGCCGCCGCCGCACTGGTCAGGCAGGCCAACCCGTCGTTCACGCCGGACCAGCTGGAGAGCTTCATGGCCGAGCGGGCCGTCGACCTGGGCGTGACCGGTTTCGACACGATCTACGGCGCCGGCCGCGTCCATCTCGGCACGGCGCCGGCCGTCGACACCACGCCACCGACGGTCACCGCCCCGAACGCCGACTTCCGAACCGGCGTCAACGTCGCCAAGAAGAGTCCGCACCTGCGCGTGCGCGTCGGCTTCGAGGCGACGGACGCGAGCGGCATCGACGCCACTCGCCTCCAGCAGAAGGTCAACTCCGGCTCGTACAAGAACGTCACGCTGTCATCCCTCACGGCCACGTTCGTCGACCTGCGCTTGCCCAAGAGCAAGACCGCGCAGCGACGCTTCCGGGCGCGCGCGACCGACACGCTGGGCAACACCAGCAGCTACACCGCCGGCCCATGGTTCAGGCTGCGCGCCTTCCAGAACGGCTCGCCGGCGATCGTCCAGAGCGGCAAGTGGACCACCGCCTCGAACAGCAACCACTTCAACGGCAGCGTCCGCTACGCCAAGGCGGGCGGGCGCAAGCAGACGCTGACGATGACCATGCAGGACGTCGCAATCGTCGCGATGAAGGGCGCCAAGAAGGGCATCGCCAAGGTCTTCGTCGACGGCGCGCTGGTGGCGACGATCGATCTCTACAGCCCGACCAAGCAGTTCCGCCAGGTGGTCTGGGCGATGGACTTCGGGAGCGCTGCCACGCACACCGTCGAGTTCCGCGTGACGGGCACCAAGAACGCCAAGTCGGGCGGCACGCGCGTCGACTTCGACGCGTTCCTGGTGATGCAGCCGTGAACGGACGAAGACCGGCCGCTTGAAGGCTCCCGCATGAGCCGGGTCATCGCCGCCTGGGCGACGCTCGCCTGCCTGCTGCTGGCGCCGGCCGCCGCCGGCCACGAGGGTATGGGCCCGTGGATCCAGGTCGTCGACGGCGAGCTGCGCCAGGGCCAGCCGTTCCGCGTGCTGGGCGACGACCTCGACCCGGCCGACGAGGTCACGCTCGAGCTGGCCGTCGACGGAGGGGTCCATCCGCTGGGCACGACGACGACCGACGCGGACGGCCACTTCCTGGCCGAGCTGGTCGTCCCGCCAGGCGTCCCCGACGGCGAGGCCTACGTCCAACTGACGACGCGCGCCGGCTGGGCCGCCTCGATGTGGGTCCACGTCGGCGACGGTGGCATGCTCCGGCAGCCGGCGGCGCCGGCCGCCGGGCTGCCCGGGCCGGTGGCTGCGGCCGGCGGACCGGCGTGGCTGGACCCATCGGTCGCTCTGCTCGGCCTGCTCGTCGGCGGCGGCCTGGTGGCCGTCGGCTGGCGGCTGTGGCGGGCGGCTTCGCCGCGCCGGGTACGGCCGGCCCGCGCGGGGCGCCTGAGCGCAGCCGGCGTGCAACCCCGCCGATAGGCTCTCTCCGCCTCTGCTTGGGCCGCGTTGTGCCGCTACCGTCTGGGATCAGCAGGTGGCGGGGCGAATAACGGTGCGGCTCTCGGCCGGCAGGGGGCCGGCGGGGGCAGTCGCGAGAGGCTGACGTTCCGGTGCTGGTCGGAGCCCACGTGTCGATCGCCGGTGGCATCGACCTGGCCGTCGACCGGCTGGCCGAGATGGGCGGCGGGCAGGCGATGCAGATCTTCACGCAGAGCCCGCGCCGCTGGCAGCCGACCGAGCGCGAGGCCGAGCGATTGGCGCGCTTCCGCCGCCGGCGGCGCGAGACTGGCGTCGACTACGTGCTCTGCCATGGCGTATACCTGATCAACCTCGCGACCGCCGACCGCCGGTTGCACGAGCGCTCGCGGCGCGCCCTGCTGGCGACCGTCGACGTCGCCGGCGAGCTGAGGGCCGACGTCTGCCTCCACGTCGGGTCGCATGCCGGCCGCGGCGTGGAGGCCGCGCTGGACCGGATTGCGCGGGCGCTGGAGCCGGCGCTCGACCGGCTGTCGGGGAGGTCCCACCTGCTGCTCGAGAACTGTGCCGGCGGGGGCGGGACGGTCGGCCGCTCGATCGCCGAGCTCGAGACGATCATCGACCGCCTCGCCGGGCACCGGCGGCTGGGGATCTGCCTCGACACCTGCCACCTGTGGGCGACCGGCGTCGACATCACCCGCCCCGACGCAGTCGAGGCACTGGTCGCCGACGTCAGGCAACGGGTCGGCCTGCGCCGCGTTCGGGCGCTGCACGTCAACGACACGCCGGACCAGCTCGGGTCGAATCGAGACGTGCACGCGAACATCGGGCAGGGGCGGATGCGCGACGGGCTGGCGGCGCTGCTCGGTCACGCCGCTTTCAGCGGGCTGCCGGCCATCCTCGAGACACCCGGCCGCGACGGCAGGGGCCCCGACGCTACCGAGCTGCGCCGCCTGAAGGCGCTCTGCCGGCGGTCGAGCACACGTCGCATCCCGCGTTCGGGTACCTGATCGTGGCCTGCGGCCGGCGTGCGGCGTGGGCGCCCGAGTTCTGGCGCTTCCCGGAGTGGGCGGACGGCGTCGACCTGCTCTTCGCCGACGCCGCCGGCTGGGCACGGCCCATTCGCTTTGCCGGCGGCGTCGGTGGACACGCGGCGGCGCTCGACGTGGCGCGCGAGGCGCGCGAGCGCGGCGTGCGGCGGCTGGTCTTCGCGCACATCGGCCGGCCGGCCATCCGTGCCCTCGACGCCGGGGAGATGCCGCCCTTCGGCGAGGTGGGCGTCGTCGGGCGGACGTATCGGCCGTAGGGACCTTCAGCGGCTGCCCAGCGCTGCCAGGTACATCACCTCGCGACCGGCCGCCGCCGGACCGACGAACTGCCTGACCGCGTCGTCGAAGAACGTCAGCCCGGTCGCGCCCAGGCCGAGACCGGCCGCGGCCAGCTCGAGCCGCTCGCCACAGATGCCGCCGGCCAGCTGGGCGACGCGGTAAGCGCGCTCGCCGCGCCGCTCGATCAGGCCTTCCAGGTGGGCCAGGAAGTAGACGTTGGCGGCGGCCTGCGCGGCGAGCTCCTGCCACAGCGCCAGGTCGGCAGCCGCCCGGCGGAACGATCCCTCACGGACCGTGCTCAACCGCCGGTCGTAGACGCCGGCTGGCAGTCCATTGACGGCGTTGACGATGAGGAACGGCTCGACGGGCAGCGGCGAGAACGCATCACCGGGGATGGGCAGCAGCGCAGCGGCGAGCAACTTCTCCAACTCGGTGCGCCCCAACGGGCGAGGGCCGAACCGCCGCGCCGACCGCCGCCGACCGATCACGTCGTCGATGTCGCCCTCCGTGACCGGCCGCGGGAGCCTGTGCTTCGACCCGCCGCCCCGTCCGCGCCAGGCGGCCGCCTCGTCGGCGCCGGCCAGGGTCGTTGCCCGATGGGCCTCCTCGATCTCGGGGTGGCGCACCTCGCGCGGCGAGAGTGGCTCCGTCTCGGGGGAGATGCTCGGCAGTTCGCCGACAGGCGGCGGATCGGGGGCACCTTCACCGACGGCCACGATCGACGTCGCGGCCTCGCGCCGGCCGTCCAGCCCGACCAGCTGGTTGACCTCGTCGTCGGCGAAGCCCATCACCACCGAGGCCGGCTGACCATCGGCGGCGAGCAGCGCCAGCAGGTTGGCCACCACGGCGCCGCCATCCCACCAGACATGGCGATAGGCGCGCGCCCGGTACTTCCAGGCGTTGCGCCAGAAGGTGCTGCTGGTGATGAACACGAGCGGCGACTGCCCGATCGGGTCGTAGCGGCCGGTCGCCCGGTACAGCGCTGCGCGCACGTCGCCGCCGCGCAGGCGTCGCAGCCGGCCGTCGTGGGCGCCGTAGTGGTAGAGACCGGCGGGCAGGTCCTGCCGGTCGGCCGTCGCCAGGTAGAGCTCGACGTGGTAGAGCGCGCCGGTGCACGCCGCCGCCCGGAAGCCGTATGTCTCGCCGCCGTACCGCCGCCAGCGCAGCACGCCGTTCGAGAGGCGGCACAGGCGACCGATGGCCGGCGGTGGCTCGACCGCCTCCAGCGCGCGGTAGATCTTGAAGGGCAGCGGCCTGATCGACCAGTCGAGAGCGTGCGCGCCGGCGGCGACGCTGTCCGGCGAGTGCTTCGTCGCCTGGTGGTAGGCGAGGATGTCGCTCATCGGGCGGCCCGCCCTGACTCGAGCCAGCGGCGTGCCGCGGACAGCGAGCGCGCGTGCCGTGTCATGCCGTCCCACGGGTCGACGCGGCCGAGGCTGTCGAGCACGCTGCGCACGTTCCAGGCGGAGGGATCGGCGTCATCGAGCTCGTCCCAGGCGAGGGGCACGGCGACCGTCGCGCCGCGGCGGACGCGGATGGCGAAGGGCGGCACCGCCGTCTGCGCATATGCGTTGCGCATGTAGTCGAGGTAGAGCCGCCCCTGCCGCTGCTGCCGGCGCGCCTCGACGGTCAGGCGGTCCGGGGCGCGGGCTGCCATCGCCCGCGCCAGATCACGGGCGACGGCGCGGACGCCGTCGAAGGGCTCGGCGCGGCGGATCGGCACGACGACGTGGTAGCCGCGCGAGCCGGTGGCAAGCAGATACGGCTGCAGGCCGGCCTCGCCCAGGACGTCGCGCGCCACCTGCGCAGCGAAACGAGCGTCCTCGGCGCCTCGCGGCCCGGGATCGAGGTCGAAGATCATGCGATCCGGTCGATGGGGACCGTCGGCGCGGCTGAGCCAGACATGCGGCGTGATGCAGTTCTGGTTGGCGAGGTAGACCAGCGTGGCGGCGTCATCGCAGACGACGTGGTTGACCGAGCCGCCCTCCTTGGCCAGCCTGACGCGGCGGATCCAGCGCGGGAAGTGCGCCGGCGCTTCCTTCTGGTAGAACGCCTCGCCCTCCACCGTGCCGTGGACGCGCTGCATCATCAGCGGCCGCCCGCGCAGGTGGGGGAGCATCGCCGGAGCGACGGCGCGGTAGTAGTCGACCATCTCGCCCTTCGTGACCCCCAGCGCCGGGAATACGACGCGATCGGAGTGGCTGATGCGGATCGAGCGGCGGCCGACGCGCACGTTCATCCGGCCGCGCGCTCGCGTACCACCTCGCGCGGCGCCTTGTCGTCGCGCAGCCCGATGCAGCGCGGATGGCGCAGGCGCCCGTCGGCGGTCCACTCCGAGAAGTCGATCTGCGCGACTGGCTCGGGTCTGACCCAATGGACCGGCGCGCCAGCCGCGTCACGCCGGGCGGTGCCGGCCGAGGCGAAGGGCGAACTGTCCGTCTCCAGCTCGCGCAGCCGCTCGTGCAGCGCGCGCAGCGGGTCCTCGAATCGGAACGCGTCACGCAGCAGGCGCTTTCTGTCGCGAAGCTCGACGCGGGTGACGTCGTGGCCGTCGAGGTGAAGCAGGTCGAAGACGTGATGGAAGACGGGCACCTCCGAGCGCAACTGCTCGGACGGGGAGCGGACGTGGATCCTGCGCTGGAGCAGCTGGAAGCTCGTCTGGTGCCCGGCGAACGCGACGATCTCGCCGTCGATCACGAAGTCGTCGGCCGCGGCGCACTGCTCGAGCGCCGCCACCAGCTCGGGATAGGCCGCACCGACCACGTTGCCGTTGTGCGACCTGAGCATGACCGTCCGACGCCGGCCAAATGCCAGGCAGCGCTCGTCGCCGAGCTTTCGCTCGTACAGCCAGGCCGGGTCCGAGAAGCGGCGATCGGTCAGCGTGGCCAGCATCGGGCTGATCCAGTCGGGCACGGCTGCCGGGCGTAGCCCGTCGCGGGCGGCGCGCGATAGCGAGGCGAATCGGTCAGTCAGGCGAAGAGCGTACTGCAGGCGAGGCGGTGTACCGCGCGACGGCCCTTCGCTGGCCGACGGTTCATGGCGGTTCCGCGTCGGGACCTCCGGTTTGTAGCTTCAGTTGCAGTTAGGACTGGTTTGGGCTGCTCGGGGCGGCTAGAATCGGCCCCCGAGCCCCGTCACCCAGCTCACGGGGCCGAGTGTGGGAGATCGCCCGTGAGACCGACACGCCGCCCGGCGCCAGCGCGTCAACGGCTTATCGCGCTACTTGCCGGATTGTCAGCCGTCCTGCTGCTCGTACCGGCAGCTACCCTCGGCCACCATCAGCCCGGTCATCCACAGGGCCCGCCGGTCATACCGCCCGGCAAACCCGTCACCATCCAGTTCCTGAACGTCTCCGACTGGCACGGCCAGATCGACCCACTCGACATCTTCGGTGTTGGTCGGCGCGGCGGTGCCTCGGTCATCTCGACCTACTGGCAGCACGACCGTGCCCAGCACGTCGGGCCCACGCTCACCCTGACCGGTGGCGACGACATAGGCGCCTCGCCGCCGCTGTCGAACTTCTTCGCCGAGGTGCCGGCGATCCTTGCCCAGCGGTTGATGGGCATCGAGGTGGGCACGCTCGGCAACCACAACTTCGATCGTGGCATCGACCACCTCCAGCAGATGATCGATCTCGCGATGGCGCCGGCGTCTGACGAGCCCGGCCAGCCATTCCACTACGTCTCGGCCAACCTGCAGAACCGCGACGACAACCTGACCGGCGTCGAGGACTACCGTATCTTCGATCTCGGCGGCGTCAAGGTAGCCGTCGTCGGCGTGACCAATCCCGAGGCGCCGGAGCTCGTCTTCCCGGGCAGCTTCGGGACGATCGTGCCCACCGACCCGGTGGTGGCGGCAATGAATGCGCAGGCCGCCGCGCGTGCCGACGGTGCCCAGCTCGTGGTGGCCGTGACGCACATGGGCGTGCGCGGCTTCGCGGACGGAGAGCCGTTCGGTGAGCTGATCGACTTCGCCAGCAACGTCAGCGGCTTCGACATCATCTTCGGCGACCACACCGACGTCCAGTTCGCCGGCGTCATCAACGGACAGCTGGTCCAGGAGAACCGCAGCAAGGGTCGGACGTACTCGCGCACCTTCCTGACGTACAAGCCGAAGGCGGACAAGGTAGTCGATCGCAGGATCGAGTTCGTGGAGCCCGTGTGTGAGGCCATCGACGCGGCCACCGGCGCGTGCACAGACACGCCGCTCGGCGATCCGGACCCGGCGCTCGAGGCCGTCATCGAGCCCTTCCGCACGGAGCTGATCCCAATACTGTCGGAGGTCGTCGGCGAGGCAGATGAACCCATCCCGCACGCCGACAAGTGCGGCACGGAGAACGGCCGCTCGTGCGAGTCGCTCGTCGGCAACACCATCACCGACGCTATGCGCCTGACCTACGGGACCGACTTCGCGATAACCAATTCCGGCGGCATCCGGGCGGCGCTAACCTGCCTCGCCTCCGGTGGACCGGGCTTCTGTCCGGCGGACACGGACGACAACCCGATCACCGTCGGCCAGGTCCTGACTGTCCTGCCCTTCGGCAACCAGTCGGTGACGCTCGAGCTGACCGGTGCGCAGGTCAAGGACATGCTCGAGAACGGAGTGTCGAGGGAGGGCGCGCAGGGACGCTTCCCGCAGGTGTCCGGCCTGTGCTTTACCTATGACATCCAGCAGCCGGCCGGCAGCCGCGTCACGGGCGCCGTGATGCAGGCCGCGGACGGTACGTGCACGGGTCCCGCCGTCGACCTGACTGCCGGCTCGATGTACAGCCTCACCACCAACGACTTCATGGCCAGCGGGGGCGACGGCTACCCGAACTTCTCGGCGCTGATGGTCACCCGCAACATCATGGCCAACGACGTCGTCGACTGGGTCGAGGCAAATTCGCCGCTCAGCCCGGAGATCCAGGGCCGGATCACCTGCACCGACAGCGATGCCGGGGCGGAGCCGGCCTGCCCGACTGTCCTACCGTAATCGACTGGAGCAGGCGGAGTTGGGGTCGCCAGACCCGGCTCCGCCGTTTCAGGTGCCTATCCTTCTGGCGCCATGCGTCTGCCCGGCCACCTGACCGTCGCGCTGCTTGCCTGGCTGGTGCTGCCCCTCGCGGCAGCCGCCCATGGCGGCGAAGGGCCATACCTCGAGGTTCAGCCGACGCAGTTGCGCCAGGCCCAGCCGTTCGCGCTCTTCGGCGATGACCTCGATCCGCACGACGAGGCCGAGCTGGTCATGGCCTCGTTCCGTGAGGTCCACCGGCTGGGCACGGTCACGACCGACGCGGAGGGCCACCTCAGCGCCTCGCTCAGTGTCCCGCCCGGCGTGAGGGACGGCTACGCCGAGATCCGCGCGACGACCACTCGGGGCTCGAGCGCCAGCATCTGGGTGCTCGTTGGAGATGGTCCCGACCTGTCGTCCGGTCTGCCCGTCGGCGACGCCGGCCAGCCGCCGCTGTGGGCCGACCCATCGGTTGTCGTTCTGGGCGCGCTGGTGGTCGGCGCCGGCCTCGGGCTCGGCCACATGCTCGTCCGCCGCACGCGCCAGAATCCGTCGAAACGTTGAGAAGGATGCTGGCCGGGTAGCATCGGGGTGATGACCCCGCAGCTGCAGGCAACCCTCGCCAAGCTCCCGCGCGCGCCGGGCGTCTACCTCATGAAGGACGCCCGCAGCGCGGTGCTGTACGTGGGGCGGGCGCAGAACCTGCGCAACCGCGTGCGCCAGTATTGGCAGCGCGGGCGCGGGTCGGCGCAGCCGCTGCGCATCGAGCAGGCGATCGACCGCGTGGCAGACGTCGAGTACACCGTCACCGACACGCTGTCTGAGGCGCTACTGCTCGAGGCGACGCTGGTCAAGCGCCACCAGCCGCGCTTCAACGTCCGGCTCAAGGACGACAAGAGCTACCCCTACATCAAGGTCACCCTCGCCGACGACTTCCCGCGCATCGAGCGCACACGCAAGCTGCCCAACGACGGCTCGCGCTATTTCGGGCCGTACGCTTCTGCCTCCAGCGTCGACGAGGCGATGAATCTCATTCGGCGGCTGTTCCCCTTCCGCACCTGCACCATCGACATCCGCGACGGTCAGCGGGCGCTGGCCCGGCCGTGCCTGCTCTACCACATCAAGCGCTGCCAGGGGCCGTGCATCGAGGCGATCTCGAAGGAGGACTACCGCGCCGACATCGAGCAGGTGATGCTCTTCCTCGAGGGCCGCCAGGGCGTCGTCGCGCGCAGGCTGCGGCAGGAGATGCAGCAGGCGTCGGCGGTGATGGACTACGAGCGGGCGGCGGCGATGCGCGACAAGCTGCGCGCGATCGAGCGGACGATGGAGGACCAGAAGATGGCCGCCTTCGCGCGGACCGAGCTGGACGTGCTCGGCTACGCGCGCAGCGGCGGCGGGGCGGCGGTGCAGCTGTTCGCCATCCGCGAGGGCGTGACCATCGCGCGCGACGTGTTCCTGCTCGAGAACGTCGGCGAAGGATCCGACGAGGAGGCGCTGTCTGCCTTCATCCGGCAGTACTACGCCGCCGCCAGCTCGATCCCGCCGCGCGTGCTGGTG
>CAYRMQ010000051.1:0-15911 GCA_964425305.1 uncultured Anaerolineaceae bacterium
GTGGGTCGGCACGATCATCGGCGCGATCTTCTCGCTGCCGATCGGCTTCCTGGCGGCTAAGAACATCTCCGGCGGCTTCGGCTCGAACGCTCTGCGCCAGCTGCTGAACGGGATCCGCGCGTTTCCCGAGCTGGTGCTGGCGGTGGCGATCTTCATACCGATGGCAGGCCTGGGCCCGGTGGCCGGCGCGCTGGCCATCGGCTTCCACTCTATCGGGACGCTGGGCAAGCTGACCGCCGAGGTCGTCGAGGGCATCGACCCGGGGCCGGTCGAGGCAGCGCGGGCGATGGGCGGTCGCAACCTGCAGGTCTATCGCTGGGGCGTGCTGCCGCAGGTGCTGCCCGAGGTCGTTGCCTTCTGGCTCTACCGCTTCGAGATCAACGTCCGGGCGGCGGCAATCCTGGGCATCGTCGGCGCCGGCGGCATCGGCTTCATCCTCGAGCAGACGATCCGCTTCACGCGCTTCCAGCAGGCGGGCATGGCGATCATCGTCGTGATCATCGCCACGATCGTCGTCGACACCGCCTCGGGCTGGGTGCGCCGGCGGATCATCGAGGGCGCCGAGCGCAAGGTCGAACACGCCGAGGCTCTTGTCCAACCGGAGATCGTCGAACGGCCGGCATGAGCGGTTTCATCCGTCGCGACCGGACGGCGCGCGAGAACGAAGAGAAGGAGCGGCTGGCGCCGCTGGCGACGCGCTCGGCGACGGGCCGCGGGCGCGCCCGCGACGAGCCGCCCGACGAGTACCGCACCGCCTTCGAGCGCGACCGCGACCGGATCATGCACTCGAAGGCATTCCGCCGTCTCAAGCACAAGACGCAGGTCTTCATCAATCCCGAGGGCGACCACTTCGTGACCCGCCTGACGCACACCATCCAGGTGACCCAGATCGCGCGTGCCCTGGCCGCCGCGCTGAGCCTCAACGAGCCGCTGGCCGAGGCGATCGCGCTCGGCCACGACGTCGGCCACTCTCCCTTCGGCCACACCGGCGAGGAGGCGCTGTCGCCCTACTTCGCGCCGCACGGCTGGCACCACGCCGCCCAGAGCGTGCGCGTCTACGAGGTCCTCGAGGATCTCAACCTTACGTGGGAGGTGCGCGACGGCATCCGCGCCCACACCTGGCGCATCGAGCCGCCGCCGACGACGCCGGAGGCTTTCTGCGTGCGCTACGCCGACCGCATCGCGTACCTGACGCACGACGCGCTCGACGCTGTCCGTGCCGGCGTGCTCGCGGTCGACTCGTTCCCGGCGTCCGTCCGCCAGCGCTTCGGCGAGCCTGGTCGCGGCTGGATCGGCGAGATGATCAGCGCCGTCATCGACGAGAGCATGCAGGCGGGCGAGGTGAGCATGGACCCGGCCACGCTCGAGGTGATGCACGAGCTGCGTGACTTCATGTTCGAGAACGTTTACATGAGCGAGCGCCAGGCCGAGCACCAGCGCGGCGCGATCGAGGTCATCCGGGCGCTGATGGACCACCTCCTGCGCCACCCCGACCAGCTGCCCGAGTCCTTCCGCGACAACGACGCCGACGTGGTGACGCAGGCGGCCGACTACGTCGCCGGCATGACCGACCGCTACGCGCTGGCCATGCACGACCGCCTCTTCCGGCCGGAGCCGCGCGGTGCCTGACGACCGACGGCCGGCCGGCGAGCACCCCACGCACGACGAGCACCGCCTGCGCCTGGGCATCGACCTCGACGGCGTTGTCGCCGACTTCAACGTCGGCTGGATGGAGCGCTACAACCGCCAGTTCGGCACCAACCTGCACCATACGCAGGTGGTCAGGTGGGACGGGCTCCACCGGCTGACCCACTTCCAGACGATGGACGAGTTCTGGGACTGGGCGAGCAGCGGTCCGCCGACCATCTTCCGCGAGCTACCGCCGTTCCCCGGCGCCGTCGAGGCCATCGCCGAGCTGGCGCGCGAGCACCGCATCGTGATCGTCAGCTCCAAGTTCGACTGGGCCATCCCCGACACGCTCGAGTGGCTGGCCGAGCATCGCGTCATTGCGCGCGAGATCCACTTCGTGTGGGACAAGACGAGCGTTCCGTGCGACGTCTACCTCGAGGACTCGCCGGGCAACCTCGAAGCGCTGGTGGCGGCCCATCCCGACGCCCTCGTCTGCCGCATGGTGCGGCCGTGGAACCGGCCGCTCGCCGGCGCCCGCGACGTCAGCGACTGGCGGGAGTTCCGCGAGGTGGTCGAGGAGTGGGCAGAGCGCCACGCGCGGGCGCGTGCCGCCGGCCTGCCGCGAGGGTGAACCGCCACCTGGTCGCGGTCGGCCAGGCGCTGCTGGTAACGTTCCTGTGGTCGACGTCGTGGGTCCTGATCAAGCTCGGGCTGGATGACCTCGATCTGCCGCCGCTGTCATTCGCCGGCCTGCGCTACGTGCTGGCCGCGCTGGTGCTGCTGCCGCTCGCCCTGCCGGCGCTGCGCCGGCTCGGCTCGTGGGCCGGGCAACGGCGCCTGGCCGGCCATGTCGTGCTGCTCGGGCTGCTGCTCTACGCCGTCACGCAGGGCGCCCAGTTCGCGGCGCTCGTCCACCTGCCGTCGGTCGCGGTCGCGCTGGTCCTCAGCACGACGCCGGTGATCATCGCCGTGCTCACGCTGCGTGGCGGCGAGCGGCCATCGTGGCTGCAGGTGGCGGGGATCGTCGCGCTCATCGTCGGCGCGCTGCTCTACTTCGGACCGTTCGACGTCGGTGGGACAGCGGTCATCGGCCTTGCCATCGCCGTCACGGGCGTGTCGGCCAACGCCGTCGCAGCGCTGCTCGGGAGGCGCATCGCGCGTGATTCGCTGGCCGATGTCGGCGGCGTGCTGGCGCTGACGGCGGTGAGCATGGCCGTCGGGTCGGTCGTCCTGCTCGGAGTCGGGCTGGCCGTGGAGGGCCTGCCGCCGTTGACCGGCGAGGCATGGCTGATCATCGGCTGGCTGGCGCTGGTCAACACCGCCTTCGCGTTCACTCTCTGGAATCACACGCTGCGCACGCTGACGGCGGTCGAGTCGAGCGTCATGAACAACCTGATGCTGGTCCAGATCGCCATCCTGGCCTGGATCTTCCTGGCCGAGACGCTGAGCCTGATCGAGATTGCCGGGCTGGCGCTTGCGCTGGCCGGCATCCTGACCGTCCAGCTGGCACCGCTGCTCGCGCGTCGTTCGCGGCTGGCGATAGATGCCGTGCCATCCGAGGCGGGCGGCGTCGGCGGCGTGCCCGAGAGATGAGCGGATCGTTGCGGCGCGTGATGTTGCGGCTGGTTACGGCGTCGTCATCGAGGAGGGCGGCGTCCGCCGGCGGCTGGTCGGCATTCACGAATAGCGTGCAGTAGAAGCCGCAAACGAAGCGGCCGAGCACGAGCGGCCGGTTACCATGACGTCGATGGGTCCGCAAACCAGGCACGATCCCTCGATCTGGCACCTGCCTCGGCTCGTCGGCGTGATCCTCGGTGGGGCGTACGGGCTGCTGACGTTCGCCCTCGGCCTGGGCGCGGCGGCCGAAGCCGGCGCCTTCAACGCGCTGGTCGTCGAGTCGCTGGTGAATGCCGTCGTCGGCTTCATCATCGGCTTCATGGGCACGGTCATCCTGCTGACGTACGTCCGCCTCTCGCGGCTCTGACGCTCGGCGGCTCTCGGCCGGCTTCGGGATAGACTTCGACCGATGACCGATTCGACCGGGGTCGCTGCCCAGCCCGGTGTCGATCCGCAGGCCTATCGCGAGGTGCTCGGCCGCTTCGCCACGGGCGTGACCGTCGTGACCACGCTCGAGCAGGGAACGGCCGGCGCGCAGCCGTGGGGCACGACCGTCAACTCGTTCACCGGCGTGTCGCTCAACCCGCCGCTGATCCTGGTCTGCATCGGTCGCGAGCGCGCCATCCACCCGATCATCGAGCGCAGCCACCGCTTCGGCGTGAACGTCCTCGGCGAGGGCAGCCAGGCGCTGTCCGACTGCTTCGCCGGCGCGCCGTCGCGGATGCCGAAGGAGGCTTTCTGCGGCGCCAGTTACGAGCTGTCGGTGACCGGCCTGCCGGTGCTCGAGCAGTCGATCGCCTTCCTCGGCTGCGAGGTCGAGCGGGTGATCGAGGCAGGTGACCACACGATCTACATCGCCGGCGTGAGCGAGGTCGCCACGCGTGACGAGCCGGGCTGGCCGCTGCTCTACTTCCGTCGGCGCTACCTGCGCATCGAGCGCGGCGCGATGGCCGACCTGCGCGGCAAACCGGATCGCTGAAGAGCGGGCGAGAAGTGCCAACCGTCGAGGCCAACGGTATCGCCATCGAGTACACCGTCGAGGGCGCCGGCCCGCCGCTGGTCATGCTCCACGGCGCGACGTCGACTGCCCTCGAGGACTACGCCGCCCAGCGGCCGCTGTTTCGCAAGGCATTCCGCATCCACCTCGTCGACGCGCGCGGCCACGGTGGCACGAGGTGGGATGTGCGCGACGGCTTCAACCGCGACATGCTCGTCGACGACCTGCTCGCCTTCGTCGACGCGCTCGGCCTGCCGACCTTCCACCTGGTCGGCTTCAGCATGGGCGCGATGACCGCACTCACCTTCGCCACACGCCACCCGGAGCGGCTGCGGACGGCGATTGTCTGCGGCATCGACATCCAGCGCGAGCCACGGGCGAGCGTGGCCAGGCGGCTGATGAACCCGGAGCGGATCCTGCGCGACGAGCCCGAGTGGGCGGCCCAGCTCGAGCGCCGCCACGCCCCCGTCCAGGGCGAGGGTGCCTGGAAGCGGCTGATGACGGCGATCGCCAACGACGTCGCGACGCAGGACCTGCTGACCTACGAGGAGCTGCGCCGGGCGCGCCTGCCGATCCAACTGGTCTACGGCGATCGCGACGTGTTCGTGCCCGCCGATCACGCCGTCGAGATCTATCGCCAGCTGCCCGACGCCCGCCTCTTCATCGCGCCCGACTGCCCGCACCCGGTGATGGTCCACCAGCCGGCGCTCTTCAACCAGGTCGCGGCCGGCTTCTACCGCTCGACCGAGCCGGTTGCCCGCCGGCGCGCCGAGCGTGGCGCGGCAGCAGCTTCCGCGCGACTCGCCGGCGACGGCGCGTCGCAGCTCGATCCGGTGGCGATCGCCCAACCTGCCGGCGGCCCACGCCGGTCCGCCGATCCCTTCGACAATTGGTGACCGTTCTGCCAGGGAGGTGAGCCCATGCCCGCGATCCTGCTTGCCCTCTACCGCCGACCCGAGGGCGGCGACGAGGCGCTCGAGACGTTCTTGACGCGCTACCGCAGCGAGCACATGCCGCTGATCGAGCGCGTGCCCGGCCTGCGTGGCTCCTTCGTCGAGCGAGTGACACAGCACTACGCCGGCGACGACATCGTGCTCGTCACGCGCATGACGTTCGACGACGAGGCCGCGCTCGACGCGGCGATGGCCAGCGACGAAATGCGCCAGGCGGGGCGCGTGCTGCGCGAGATCGCGCCGGGGCTGCTGACGCTCGTCGCGCTCGAAGAGGCCACCGAGTGACCGTCCACTACACCGCCGACGGCGCCGTCGCGACGGTCCGTATCGACCGGCCGGAGGTGCTCAACGCGCTCAACCGGCCGACCCTCGAGGCGCTGCGCGATTCGTTCCAGCGCGCGTCGGCCGACCACTCGGTGGGGGTGGTCGTGCTGACCGGCACCGGCGAGCGCGCCTTCTGCACCGGCGCCGACCTCGACGAGCAGCAGGCGTTCCTCAATCGGCCCAACGACTACTGGGACTGGATGGGCCGCTTCATCGAGGCGATCGAGGCGATCAAGGGCTGTGCCAAGCCGGTCGTCGCGCGGCTCAACGGCATGACCGTCGGTGGCGGCAACGAGTTGAACCTCGCCTGCGACCTCGCCGTCGCGGCGGACGACATCGTGCTGCGCCACGTCGGGCCGTCGCGCGGCTCGCTGCCGGCCGGCGGCGCGACGCAGTGGATGCCGATCGTGGTGGGAGATCGGCGCGCCCGCGAGGTGCTGCTGCTCAACCGCGCGGTCAGCGCCCAGCAGGCGCTCGAGTGGGGCTGGGTCAACCGCGTCGTGTCGCGGGCGCAGCTCGATGAGGCGGTCGCCGACTACTGCCGCGACCTGCTGGCCAAGATGCCCGAGATCGTCCGCGCCACCCGCGCCCAGCTCAACTTCTGGAAGGACCTCTCGTGGGCGATGACGGTCCGGATGGCGCGCGAGTGGCTGACCGTCCACGCCGGGTCGGCCGAGGTCGAGGAGGGCCTGCGCGCCTTTCACGAGACGCGCGCCGTCGACTACGAGATGCTGCGCCGCCGCATGGTCGAGGGGACCGACCGGCCGCCGACTGCAATGCGCGGTGCGCCGCCGGAGCCGGGGGCTGCGCCCCAGCCGGAGGAGATCCACGATGCCTGAGCAGCAGCTCGCCGAGGGCAAACCGCGCATCCGCGTCGAGCTGCCCGCGCCGGACGCCCGCTCGGGCGCGACGGTCGACGGCGTGGCGCTGATCACCCTCGACCGGCCGGAGGTTCTCAACGCGCTCGACTATGCGACGCTGGCCGAGCTGGTCGAGGCGCTCGAGCGGCTCGACACGGACGACGCCTGCCGCTGCGTGGTCATCACCGGCGCCGGCGAGAAGGCGTTTGCCGCGGGAGCGGACATCAAGGAGATGGCCGGCGCGACGCCGGTCTCGCTGACGAGGGCGAACTCGTTCGCGCGCTGGGAACGCATCCGGCGTGTCAGGAAGCCGATCATCGCCGCCGTCCGCGGCTACGCGCTCGGCGGCGGGTGCGAGCTGGCGATGGCCTGCGACATGGTCGTTGCTGCCGACGACGCAGTCTTTGGCCAGCCCGAGATAAAGATCGGCATCATGCCCGGCGCGGGCGGCACGCAACGGCTGACGCGGGCGCTCGGCAAGGCGAAAGCGATGGAGCTGATCCTGACCGGCAGCAACCTGCCGGCGCGCGAGGCCTACGAGCGCGGACTGGTCTCGCAACTGGCGGCGCGCGAGGAGACGCTCGGCGCGGCGCTCGACCTGGCGGCGGAGGTGGCGTCGATGCCGCCGCTCGCGGTGATGGCCGCCAAGGAGGCGGTCAACCGCGCCTACGAGCTGTCGCTCGAGGCCGGCCTCGAGTTCGAGCGGCGCAACTTCTTCCTGCTCTTCGCCAGCGAGGACCAGAAGGAAGGCATGACGGCCTTCGCCGAGAAGCGCAAGCCCAGCTGGAAGTGCCGGTGAAATAGAGCCCCAGGTGCGACGGGTGCTGATGCGCGTGATGCTCGTAGGCACGGTCTTCAACCCCGTGTGGCCCCGGTGCTACGGTGCCGGTTGGCACGCCGCGCGGAGGTAGCGTCACGCGCCAGCCCGGAGCGGACTCTACCGGGCGCGTTCCTCGGGAGGCTGAGATGCAGGTCTCATTCGACGGTACGCCCGTCACACTCCACCTGGAGTCGAGATACGTCGTAGCTATCGATCCGCTGGCGCTTGATGGGCTTGCCAATGAGCTGGCCGAACTGATGACGGCCGAGGAAGCGGAGCAGCTGGGTGCAGCTGCAGGCGTTGGGCGACTTCGGTCTACCTATCGGAGTCCGGACCGTCGGCGGCCCGGGCGCCTACCAAATCGGCAACGACTCCTTTGAGGACGATGATTCCGATGGCGATGACGCGCCTGACAGTCTCCTTCGCGTGGATCGGCCACCGTCGAACTGAAACCGCGGTCGACTAGCACGTGGCAGATGGCCGAGACTGGATGTTCGACATCTTGAAGTCATGTAACGAGCGGCGACCCAGCGTGAAACTTCAATCACGATCACAGTCATGGGCGGAGCGTTCCGCTGCTACGTGCTGCCTCCAATGGCTCGCAGGGCCCACGCCTCGACCCGATGCTGCTTGCCCTTGACGGTCACCCTGCCCAACGGAGTGGCGTGAGTCTCCATCCCGGCACGCAGCAGCGCATCGCGCGCGGCGGCGCTGATCACGACCTGGCCCGGCTCGCCGATCGACATGAGCCGCGCGCCGAGGTTCGACGTGTCGCCGATGGCTCCGAACGTCCGCCTGCCCTCTGCGCCGACGTTGCCGACCACCGCCGGACCGGTGTTGATCCCGATCCGAAAGCGCGGCCAACCAGGGTTGGATTCGGCCAGCGCGTCGGTCGCCTCGACGATCTCGAGCGCCGCGCGCGCACCCCGCAAGGCGTGGTCGGGCTGATCGGCGACGGCGTTGAAGATGACCATCACGCCGTCGCCGGCAAAGTGCTCGATCACGCCACCGGCGCGATCGATGATCGGCACGACCACCGCCCAGTAGCTGTTGAGCATGTGCAGCACGTCGGTCGGCGGGTGGTTCTCGCTGAACGAGGTGAAGCCGGCGAGGTCGGCGAACAGGACGGTGACGTCGCGCTCCTCGCCGCCCAGCCGGCCCACGGCCGGATCGACCGGCAGTCGCCGGGCGAGCTGGATGGGCAGGTAGGGCCGGAACAGCTCCTCGGTCCGGCGCATCTCGGCGGCGGCCTGCTGCAGCAGGTTCAGCTCGTCCTCGCTGGCGCCATCGCGGCGCAAGTCGGCGAGCAGCCGGTCCGTCGGCTGGTCCTGCGCCTGCAGCGCCGCGAGCTCGGCGATCGCCCGTCCGTGCCAGCGATCGACGCGGGCCAGCGTCTGTTCGAGGTAGATGCCGCCGAACGTGGCGGCCAGCGAGCGCGTCCGGCGGTACTCGGAGCGGACGCCGAGCACGATGGACGCGAAGGCGGCGGTCATCAGGACGTGCCATTCCCACCAGCTGAGGTGCCAGCGCCTGCTCAGCGCGACCGCCAGCATCGCCTCGGCGAGCAGGACCAGCGCGGCCGTGATTGCCAGCGCGAGGATCGTTCGACGCGCTCGGAACAGCTGCCAGTAGCGCACCGCAGACCAGCCGAAGAGGAAGACGGCGGCGATGGCGACGACAACCAGTGGCCCGGCGACCTCCGCTTCGGGCGGCGGCCCGTCGAGCGGCGGCAACTGCGCCAGCGAAGCGATCGCCCATGCCACCAAGACGCCGATCAGGCTCCAGCGGAGCAGATTGCGATGGTGCAGGATGGCGCCCGCCCGCGGGCCGGCGAGCGGGCTTATCGAGACGAGCGCGAAGACCGATGCGATGGCCAACCCGACCGGCGTGGCCACGACGAAACCGACGTTCGGCTGGTGGAGCAGCACGCCCGGCGTGGCCAGCGCATGCAGGCCTAGGAAGCCGGCGCTGGCCATGAAGGCCAGCGAGACGAGCAACACGCGCGCATCGCCGCGCCTCGTCGCGGCCTCGTTGGTGACATAGGCGACGGCGAAGCTGACCGCAGCCGTGCCGAGCACTAGCCAGAAGTGGCTCGGTTGGTGCTCCCAGACGAGGTCGAGCTGCGGCCGCGCGAGCAGCAGGCCGAGCACGCCTACCGGGGCCAGCAGAAGTGCCGCCAAAACCACGACCCGGGTAGCCAGGGGGCGAGCTCGATCGCGCGCGGCCGACCCTTCCATCGTCGTTCCACGGTAAGCCGTGCCGGCAAGGGCGTGAGCGCGCGCGTGCGCGGCGGCTAGCGGTCAGCGGCCGCGGCGGCGCCGCGCCGCTTGGTACTCTGGACGACCGATGAGCGACCGCGTACCGCCGAGCGCCTATCGCTGGTGGGTGCGACTCACCATGATGGCCGGAGGCCGCCGGCGAAGCGGCCAGTGGACTTACGTCGGCCTCTCGCTGCTCGCCGCCGTGATCTGTGCCGCGGCGGTCGCGCCGCTCGACCTGCGCGCCTCGACGGCCGTGCTGCTCTCGGCGGGCGCCGTGGGAGTCCTCATATCGGCGGGGTGGTACACGCTCAGCATTCGGTGGGTCGATCTGCACGGGTCGTGGACCCATGGCTGAGACCGTCCTGCGCTCGCTCGACGGCGGCGTCCTGACGCTGACGCTCAACCGACCCGACGCGCTCAACGCGTTCACCGTCGAGATGAAGGAGGAGCTGCTCGCCGCGCTGAAGGACGCCGCGCGCGACAAGGGTGTGCGCGCCGTCATCCTGACCGGCGCCGGGCGCGCGTTCTCGGCGGGGCAGGACCTGAAGGAGCGCCAGGGCGCCGACGTCCCCGACCTGGGGACGGAGCTGCGTCTCCGCTACAACCCGCTCGTGCTCGCCATGCGCCGCCTCGAGAAGCCGATCATCGGCGCCATCAACGGCGTCGCCGCCGGCGCGGGCTGCTCGATCGCGCTCGCCTGCGACCTGCGCATCGCGGCCGACAACGCCAGCTTCATCGAGGTCTTCGGGCGGGTGGGACTCGTGCCGGACACTGGCTCGAGTTGGTTCCTGCCGCGCCTCGTCGGCTATGCCAGGGCCGCCGAGATGGTCTTCACGAGCGAGCCCGTCGAGGCTGCCACCGCCGAGCGCATCGGCCTCGTCAATCGCGTCGTGCCCGCCGACCAGCTGATGACCGAGGCAAACGGCCTAGCCGGACGGCTGGCGAAGGCTGCCCCGCTCGCCCTCGCCCTGGCCAAGCGCGGCCTGAACCGGGCGCTGGAGACGAGCCTCGATGAAGCGCTCGAGTACGAGGCGCAGCTGCAGGCCATTGCCGGCCGCTCGGCCGACCACCGCGAGGGCGTTGCAGCCTTCGTCGAGAAGCGCGCGCCGGAGTTCAAGGGCGAGTGATCATCGGCGTGGTCGGTGCGGGCACGATGGGCGCGGGCATCGGGCAGGTCTGCCTGCAGGCCGGCCACGAGGTGGTCATCCACGACGTCGATCGGGCGGCCATCGAGCACGGCCGCGGCCGCATCACCGACGGCCTGGCCCGGCTCGTCGCCAAGGGCAGGCTGACCCGGGCCGACTCCGAGCGGATGATCGGCAGCCTGCGCAACGCGCACACCCTCGACGCGCTGGCGACCGACTCCGACCTGGTCATCGAGGCGGCGCTCGAGGACCTCGAGCTCAAACAGACGATCTTCCGCGCGCTCGGCACTTCGGCCGGCCCGCGCGCCATCCTGGCCACCAACACGAGCGCGCTGTCGGTCACCGCGATAGCCGAGGCGAGCGAGGTGGCCGAGCGCGTGCTCGGGCTGCACTTCTTCAACCCGGCGCCGGTCATGCCGCTGGTCGAGGTCGTCGCGACGCCGCTGACCGCGGTGGCGGTCGTCGATGCTGCCGTCCGCTTCACCGAAGGATTGGGCAAAACGCCGGTCGTCTGCCGCGACGCGCCCGGATTCATCGTCAACCGCGTCAACCGCCCGTTCACCCTCGAGGCGCTGCGCATGCTCGAGGGGGGCGAGGCGAGCGTCGAGCAGATCGATGAGACGATCGTCGACGCCGGCTACCCGCTGGGCCCGCTGGCGCTGATGGACCTCGTCGGCATCGACGTCAACTACGCGGTCGCGACCGCGCTGTGGGAAGCGTCGGGCGGTGAGATTCGCTTCGCGCCGTCGCCCATCCAGCGCCGACTCGTCGAGGCCGGACGGCTGGGGCGCAAGGCGGGTGAGGGCTTCTACCGCTACGAGAACGGGCAGAGCGTCGGGCTCTCCGAGCGGCTGTCGGAGGTCGGCATCGGCAGCGCCGAGGCGGGCGGACTGCCGGCGGCGGAGATCGTGGCGCGTATCGAGCTGGCCGTCATCAACGAGGCCTACCACGCTGCGGGCGAGGGCGTCGCCGAAGCAGGCGACATTGACCGCGCCATGAAGCTGGGCGCCAATCACCCGTACGGCCCATTCGAACGTGCCGGCGAGCTGGGCCTGCGCCGGCTGATTGATGGGCTGTCACGACTGGAGGCCAACCACGGCGAGCGCTACCGCGTAGCACCGCTGCTGTGGCAGATGGCGTCTATCTAGCTCGCGGTGCCGCCCGCCTGGATTACCAAGGCGCGCCATCGTCGGGCGGCACGAAGAACGGGTTCACCTCTGCCCTGCCATTGAGCCAGACGACGGGGTGCACAGCCATCATGTCCCTCACCAGCCGAGCGGGCGTGGCATCCACGTCGTACACGCAGAGGCCGGCGCTCGCCTGCTCCGCGTGGACGTCGCTGACGCGCGCCTCGTACTCGACGAGGCCATCCACGCCCGGAGGCGCCGCCGCCGACCAGTCCATCTGGCCCACGAAGCGCACCCGGCCATAGCCGGCAGCTCGGCTCTCGGCGGCAAACCTCGCCACCCCGCCGAGCATTCTCTCGACCTCGAAGCACCCGTCGGGGAGGTACACCGCCGATGCGTCCAGAAGGCGCAACTGGCCGGACGTTAGGGCTGCATCGCCGGTTGGGCCCAACCAGGCGACCACTTCCCGCCCCCGTCCGGCAGATCGCAGGAAGACGACTTGCTCACCCGAGTAGAGCGCATCTAGCACGAAAGGGGCGATCGCTGTTCTTTCTTCCGCAGCATTGGCAACGAAAGCGGCGGCGTGCCCGTCACCGATGAGCGGCACACCGCCCAGGCTCGCCGGCGGCAGAGCCGCGGGTGTGACGGCTCGGGATGCACTGATACCAACGGTGCCGATGGTGGCCAGCAGCGCCCTGTGCGCGTCAGCAGAACGGGCGCCGGCCTCGATCTCGTCCCGTAGGAAGCGAAGCTGGTCGATTTGCTCCGGCGAATACAGCCGTTGCCCACCTGCGCTACGTCGCCCAACGACGACGGCGTAGCGCAATTCCCAATTGCGGATGGTCGTCGGCGAGAGGCCCGTCATTCGCGACACTGAGCCGATGCTGTAGACGGGAACGTCGCGCGCCTGCCGTGGTCGACGCACGCTATTCATCGATGATCGGCAGGGTGAAGCGGAAGGAGGCGCCACGCGGCTGGCGGGGAAGCGCCTCGATCGTTCCTCCCATGGCCTCAACGAGCGACTTCACGACGAAGAGCCCGATCCCAATTCCGTTCGCCGAGGCGGCTCCGGGTGCCCGATAAAAGAGCTCGAACAGTCTGTCGGCCTCTTCAGCCGCAAACCCGGGTCCCGAATCGTCCACCGAGACTTCGACGAACGAGCCCATCTCTGTCGCTCTGATCAGGACCTCGCCGCCCGCGTACTTGGCCGCATTCGTCAACAGGTTAGCCAACACCTGGCGGAGTGCGGTGCGGTCCGCGCCCACCAGCGGCAGCCGCACGTCCACCTCGTTCCTTATCGTCAATCCCGGGTATCGCTGGCAAATCCGCTCGACGACCTCGGTGACCTCGCGCACCACAAGCAGTGGCTCGACCGGTAGATCGAGCGCGCCGTGTTCCGAACGCGAGAGGACCAGCATGTCCTCCACCATCTGGTTGAGCCGGTCGGCCTCTGCCTCGATATCCCCCAGCAGAGAGGCGGTTGCCTCATCCTTGGCCGCGCGCGACAGCAGTTTGGCCGCGCCGTAGATCGTCGTGATCGGCGTGCGAAGCTCGTGAGACAGCAAGCCAGCGAACGCCTTGCGCAGCTTCTCTCCGTTGCGGCGTTCGGTGACTTCCTCAGCCATGACATTGATCCCGAGGATCTGCCCGTCGCGACCCACTAGCGGCGCCCAAGACTCCTTCCAGATACGTTTCACCCCCGGCTGGGCAGCAGTCTCGCCGGTCAGCTCGATCTCAGGCAGCCGCTCTCCGGTGTGAAGGATCCTGCGCATGAGTGGCTCCACCTCATCTGCCAGGCTCGGGACCATCTCCCGGACCGTTCGGCCGATGTGCGCAGCTGCCGAGAACCCGTTCATCTCGGCGAGCCGTTCATTGATGCGCACGAAGCGGAGATCCCGATCGAGGAAGCAGAGGCCCACGGGTGCCGTCCGGTAGATCATCTCGACCTCGGCCAGCTGGCTCTCAGGATCCAGCTCAGCCTGCAGCGACAGCACCGGATGGGCGCCAGCCAGGGGTTCGAAGCGCAAGGTCGTAGCTCGGTCTGGTTCGTGGACGCTCATGGGGTGGGCTCTCGAGAGAGTACTCGATCGGTAGCGTCGGATCAATAGAGATTGACGAGGATTTGACGAACTGTCGATGAGTTCTGCTGAAGGGCACTGTATCGGCGCTGGCGAGTTCCCCGAGTCTCCCTCCTACAATCACCTCATGACCAGACAACTCGACCGCCCGCTGCGCGACGCGTGGGTCGTCAGCGCCGTGCGGACGCCCGTCGGCCGCTACGGCGGCGCGCTGGCCAGCGTGAGGCCGGACGATCTTGCCGCCGCGGCGATCAAGGCTGCCGTCGATCGCGCGGGTATCGATCCGGCACTGATCGAGGACGTTATCCTCGGCTGCGCCAACCAGGCCGGCGAGGACAACCGCAACGCCGCCCGCATGGCCGCCCTGCTGGCCGGGTTGCCGCTGGAGGTCGGCGGCCAGACCGTCAATCGGCTATGCGGCTCGGGGCTGCAGGCGATTAACAGCGCCGCCCACGCGATCATGGCCGGCGATGGCGACGCCTTCGTCGCCGGTGGCGTCGAGAGCATGACCCGCGCGCCGTACGTCATGGCCAAGCCCGAGAGCGCCTGGGAGCGCGGCCCGCGCGAGATGTTCGACACGACGCTCGGCTGGCGCTTCACGAATCCGCGCCTGGCCGAGATGCACCACCCGTACTCGATGGGCGAGACGGGCGAGAACGTCGCCGAGCAGTGCGGCGTCAGCCGCGAGGAGCAGGACGCCTTCGCGCTCGTCAGTCACCAGCGGGCGGTCGTTGCGATCGAGGAGGGCCGCTTCGCCGACCAGATCGTGCCCATCACCGTCCCGCAGAAGAAGGGCGAGCGGATCGTCGTCGACCGCGACGAGCATCCCCGGCCCGACACGAGCCTGGAGGCCCTTGCCCGGTTGAAGCCTGCCTTCCGCGAGGGCGGCAGCGTCACCGCCGGCAACAGCTCGGCCATCAACGATGGCGCGAGCGCTACCGTCATCGTCGAGGCCCAGACGGCACGGCGGCTGGCGTTGCAGCCGATGGCGCGCGTCGTGGCCACCGCCGTCGCGGGCGTCGATCCGGCGCTGATGGGGCTCGGCCCCATCCCGGCGACGCGCAAGGTCCTCGAGCGTGCCGGTCTGACGATCGAGGACCTCGATCTCGTCGAGCTGAACGAGGCATTTGCCAGCCAATCGATTGCCTGCATCCGCGAGCTGGGCCTGGATCCGGAGCGCGTCAACGTGAACGGTGGTGCTATAGCAATGGGACATCCGTTGGGTATGAGTGGTGCCCGCCTGGTGACCATGCTTGCCCACGAGCTGCAGCGCCGAGGGGGGCGCTACGGGCTCGCAACGATGTGCATCGGCGTCGGACAGGGCATCGCCACCGTCATCGAGAGGCTCGACGCCCGGTAGCAGGAGCGCACCGGATGAACAACGATCTGATCGCGCGGCGTCTCAAGCCGCCGCCGCCGGCGGGCCATCCCGCGTCGACCGGCGGGCCCCTCCCGCCGACCCCGCCGCCATTCGCTCAACCGACCCCGCCGCCGTTCGCGCCGGCCACCCCGCCGCGCACGCCGAAGCCCGCCAGCGATGCGGCCGCGCCGGCCGCCGATCGCTCCGACATTCCGTGGGATCGGCCGCCCGACAGCGAACCGATCACAGACGAGCACGAAACCGCCATCGCCGACGCGGCCGCGGCCGACGCCGTGCAGCCGACGCCGGTTGCACCGATCAGCCGACGGGCCCCGGCCACACAGCCGCGGCCGATGTCCACGCCGCCGCCCATAGCCGACGACGACGCGCCGCTGCCGCCCGACGCTCACGTCACTTTCGAACCCGATCCGAACTTCGTCTCGGCGGCACCACCCTGGGAGCCGCTGCCCGACGAGGTGTGGGCAATGGAGGAGTGGCCGACCGCGCCGAGCACAGAACCGACGCCAGAACCGACGCCAGAACCGACTCTCGTCGGCACGATGCAGCCATCGGCAAGCACGGTCGCCGATACCGACGCCGCGTCGACGGTCGAAGCGGCGGCCGCGGTCGAAGACATGCCGGCCGCCGGAGTGCTCGCTGAGCCGACCATCGTCGACGCCCAGTCGGTCGCCGAGCCCGAACTGGTCGCCGAGCCCGAACTGGTCGCCGAGCCCGAACTG
>CAYRMQ010000051.1:16011-19504 GCA_964425305.1 uncultured Anaerolineaceae bacterium
TCGCCGCCGTCGAGCCGGAGCCCGTCGCCGCCGTCGAGCCGGAGCCCGTCGCCGCCGTCGAGCCGGAGCCCGTCGCCGCAGAGCCGTTTGCCGATCCCGACGAGACCGTCATGCGGCAGGCAGGCGCACTCGCGCCCGAGCCGATCGACCCGATGCTCGGCATCGATCAGGTCGACATGTTCGACCCCGACGATGCGTACGCGCCGGTGGCGGAGGACTTGATCGCTTCGTCCTATCTCGGCGAGCTACCGATGGTGTGGCCGGAGAACGACCTCGCGGCTGCGCAGGTGATCACGCATGCTGATGAGCCCGACGCATTCGAGGCTGCCGACCTTCCGCGGGCGGCGCTCCAGGACGAAAGGCTGGAGGCGGCCCCGGCTGCGCCCGAGCGCTTCGCCGAGCCGCCGCCGGCGCCATCCGCGTCGAGCACGCAGGTCAGCACGGGCGGCTCGGTCTTCCGTGACCTGTTCGCGCCGATCGACCGTTCCGCGCCGAGCGACTTCGAGGGCGCGACTCAGCCCGCCGGCGTGGCGGCTGCTGACGAGGCCACAGCGGGCGTCGCGACAGAGTTGGCGCCCGTTGCCAGTGACGCCGTCGACTGGCCGCCCGTGCCGACCAACTTCTTCCCGCCGCTGCCGCACGACCTGCCGACGCTCAACCTGGACGTCCCGCCCAGCGGGGAGCTGGAGATCTCGTGGCCGCAGGAGCCGCGACCGCAGACGTTCTGGCCGCAGGACCCCATCCAGGGAAGTGTCGCCGAGGAGAGCGACGATGACGGCTCTGGCTGGATGCCCATGCCGCCGTCCTTCAACGACGATGAGCTCGTCGAGTACGCGTCGCGCTTCGTCTCGCCGCCGTCGCGGTCGCCGGAACCTGCCCTGGCGCCGCCTGCCGCGGGCGATCATCCGATGCTTGTCTTCTCGGACCCGCCGCCGACGCCGACACATGCCGAGATCGAGGAGCTCCGCGAGAGCGCGCTCTCGAGATTCGCCAGCCATGCGTCGGCGCTCGCCGACCGGATCCCCGATCGCTGGTCGCTGACTACTGCGCCGAAGCTCGCATCTACGAGCGAAGACGCCGTCGCACGCGACCTGGCCGAGATCCAAAGCCCGGCGCTGACCGTGCTCTTCGCGGTCGTCGTGATCGGGGCTGTGCTGCTCTTCATCTCGATCGTCTCGCCGCTCCTGCGCTAGGCCCCCGCAGGGGCTGCGCTTGCCGAACGCAGCGCTTGCCCGTACCATCCCTGCAGGAGGTACGCACCAACCTGATGCTCAACACTGATCCGCAGACCAACAACGACGCCGCCCAGCCCGACCCGCTCGTCGTCCTGAGCGATGCCGCCGCCGGCAAGCTGCGCGAGCTCGTCGAAGCCGAGCAGAACCCGGCCATCGGCCTGCGCGTCTACGTCTACAGCGGTGGGTGCTCAGGCTTCCGCTACGGAATGATGCTCGAGGACCAGCCCAGCTCGGAGGACATCACCGTCGAGAGCAAGGGCATCAAGGTCTACGTCGATCCGCAGAGCACGCAGTACCTGACCGGCTCCGAGATCGACTACCTCGACACGCTGATGGGCGCCGGCTTCACGGTCAACAATCCCAACGCCGTGTCGGCCTGCGGCTGCGGCAGCAGCTTCCGCACGACCGAGTCGGCCGGCCAGCCGGGCGCCTGCCACCACTGACCACGCCAGACAACGGTGAAGGGCGAGCCCTTGGGCTCGCCCTACGAATCGTACAGGCGCGAGTCGTCGTCGCGGCCGGCTCGCGCGTAGCGCCCTCGGGTGCGCCGAGCAGCACGAACGTCGGCCTGAACGTGGGCTACCTCTCGCAGATCGAAAACGGCAAGGCCCTCCCGTCCCTCGATGCTCTGACGGCCATCGCCGGGGCTCTCGATGTACCGGTTGCCTGGCTGGTGCTCGACTCCTCTCCGCCGCCCCGCGTGGTCCGTGCCAGCGAACGGCCTCAGCTTAACCCTCTCGGGGGCCGGTGAGGCCTCGGAGGTGGATGCCGGCACATCACGCGACCTGTGCATCATCGAGACGGTGGTGCCGCCCGGCCAGAGCACCGGCGTGCACGCGCACGCTGGTGACGAGCACCATTTGATCCTCTCCGGCCGCTGGCGGATGACCCACGGCGAGCACACGTACGAGTTGGGCCCGGGCGACTACCTGGCCTGGGATCCGGCCGTACCCCACGACGTCGAGAACGTCGGCTCCGACCCCGCCCGCATGCTCATCATCTACCCCCGCCACCGCCGCTGACGGCCATCTGGTCGCCGGTCAGCGAAGGTCGAGCCGGACGAGCAGGCGGGGCAGGCCGTCGCTGCGGGCGTCGGTGGTCAATACGCGACGGAAGCCCGCCTTGTCGAACATCGAAGCCAGCCCGACGAAGGCGAAGTTGGCGTTGGCTCGCCGGCCGACGGGATCGATCGGATAGGCCTCGACGGCCGGTGCGCCAGCCTCGCGCGCCGCCTCGACGACAGCCGACAGCAGCGCCGAAGCGACGCCCTTGCGGCGGTGGCCGACGCGGATCAGGAAGCAGCCGATCGACCAGACCGGCTGGTCGTCGACGAGCGGGATGGTGCGCGAGTTCATCAGCCGCGGCGTCCGAGTTCGCACGCTGACGCCGCACCAGCCGACCACCTCGTCGCCGACGTAGGCCAGGAAGCCGGGCGGCGGGAACTCGTCGCGAAGTTGGCGGCGTAAGGTTTCGGGCCGGTTCTCGCCAGCCTCCTTGGCGATCTGGTCGCGACCGCGCCACGCCTGGCACCAGCAGCCCTTGTCGAGGTCGCCGCCGAGCATCGTCACGACGTCGTCCCAGCGTTCGTCGCTGGCCGGCACGACTTCGATCTCGCTCACTCGTCGCTGTAGCGCTGCTCCAGCCAGGGATCGGCGTCGTTGTGGTAGCCGTAGCGCTCCCAGAACCCGGGCCGGTCGTTGGCCAGGAACTGCAGCCCGCGCAGCCACTTGGCGCTCTTCCAGAAGTAGCGCTTGGGGACGAGCAGGCGCAGCGGGTAGCCGTGCTCCGGGGTCAGCGGCTCGCCGTCCGCCGTATCGGCCAGCAGGACGTCATCGTCGTCGAGGACGCCGAGCGGCAGGTTGGCGGTGTAGCCCTGCTCAGCGTGGGCCAGCACGAAGCGCGCGGTTGGCTTCAGCTGTGCCCGCTCGAGGACGTGCTGGATGGGCACGCCCTCGAAGGTCGTGTCCAGGCGCGACCAGCGCGTGACACAGTGGATGTCCGTGTGGACCTTCTTTCGTGGTAGGGCCTTGAAGTCTGCCCAGCTCAGCTCGTAGGGGTTATCGACCTCGCCCCACACCCGAAACGTCCACCCTGCCAGGTCCGCCTGCGGAACCGAGCCGTAGTGCAGGACTGGCCACTTCTGGGTGACGTACTGGCCCGGCGGCACGCGCGCCTTCTGCTCGTCGCTGACGTTCGGTTCACGAGAGAGGCTCATGCCGCGCAGTGTAGGTCTCGAGACAATAGGACCGGCGGGGCAT
>CAYRMQ010000052.1:0-19280 GCA_964425305.1 uncultured Anaerolineaceae bacterium
GGCTGGTCGTGCTCGGAGATGCCTGATCAGGCGAGAGAGCTGGCTGGCGAGGAAGGATTCGAACCTTCAATCGCCTGATCCAGAGTCAGGTGCCTTACCGTTTGGCCACTCGCCAGCGCGCAGCCATTCTACTGGGCGTGCTTGCCGTGCCCTCAAGCGATGGTCATCGCACGATCGGGTCGGAGCAGGAAGGGCGGCAGGTAGGCCGGGATGTTCGAGAAGGGCAGCACCTCCGGCGCCAGCTCGATGCCCAGCGCCTCGGCCATGAACCGGCGCCGCGCCTGGATGCGCGCCCAGGCATCCGGATAGCGGGCGGCCAGCTCGCCGCGCAACGCCTCGTCGGCGAGGGCCACGCCGTCCTCGATGTTGGTCGTGAAGTAGGGCGTGCCGGTGACCGGGATGATGTCGACCTGCAAACACATGCCCGAGCGCAGCTCCACCTCGGAGCCGCGCCAGATCGGTGAGTTGACCCACTCGTCGAGATGGAGTTGGTGGCCGGGGTTGAGGAAGATGCCGAAGAACGGGTCGCCCAGCCGGCGGTCGACGATCTTCTGCAGCACGCTGCCGCGGACACCGATGCGCAAGGCGCCGTACCACTCGGCGACAGCGGCGAAGTATGGTGCGACGAGCCGCTTCACGTAGTCGCGGATCTCGGGCGGCAACTCGGCCTCGCTCTCGGCGACGAAGCCGGCGCGGCAGTTGAGCGCGCCCCATACGCCGAAGGCGACCGTCAGCGGGTCACCGCGCTCGATGACCCGGTCCGACGGGCTGAGCAGCCCCAAGCGCGCACGCGGGCCGGCGGTCAGCATCAGGTGGCACGACAGCGGCATGCCGTTCCACTCGAGGAGGCGCACGCCGTCCTGCTCGCTCATGCCCGGCTCGAGCCCGAACAGCAGCCGGCGCACGCCCTGCGAGGTGGCGCAGGCGGCGTACTCGAAGGCGACCAGTTGCTCGACCTCGTTGATGACGCGCAGGCCGTCGGCCGGGTCGATCAGCAGGTCGGTCGCGTTCTCGAACGTTCCACCTTCACCGACCAGCGCGCGCACTTCGTCGACGATGTACGCCGGCACGTCGCTCATGCCCGACTGCGCGTACGTCTTCCAGCCGACCAGGCCTGTCCGCGCCCCAGCGAGCACGCCCTCCTCGGCCAGGATCTCGGCCAGCGGCCGGGAACGGTGGCGCGGCTGGCTGGGCAGGCTGAAGTCCTGGAACATGTGCCGCCGCATGGGCAGCGGCGCGGCGCCGGCCATGCCCCAGCACTCGTTGCCGACGAGGATGGCCGGCTCGCCGTCGGGCCTGACGACGAGCAGCGCCTCCTCGAAGCGCGGGTCGAAACCCGTCAGGTGCGCCACGTTGGCGCTGTGCTCGCGGTCGGCGTAGACCAGCAGCTGATCGAACCGGCGCTCGGCCATCCGCGCGCGCAGCCGCTCCAGCCGGGCGGCGTACAGGGTCGTCGGCAGCTCCGGCATGCGCTCTGGCATGCCGAACTCGGGCAGTTCCAGCGTCGCCAGCCGCGGCCCGCTCACCGCTCGATCACCACCACCTGGTTGGCCTCGACCCGCCGCCAGTCGCCGACTTCCCCGTCGGGCCAGATCACGCGCACCTCCGCCGCCGAAGCCCGTCCAAGCCCGAAGTGGACCGGCCCCAGCTGCCCGCCGCCATGCCCGCCGCCGACGACGAGCTCGCGCTCGACCAGCCGATCCCCGACACGCACCTGCGCCCAGGCTCCGACCGCAAAGCGGTTACCGCCCGGCTGCCGCGGAGTGACGGCCAGCCAGTTGCCCATCGCCGCCGGCGCCGCGGCCGTGCCCCAGCCGACGTTGCGGAAGAGCGTCATGTTCTGGCGCCGGTTGACCTCGAGCAGATCGAGCATGCCGTCCAGGTTGAAGTCGGCCAGGGCGGCGCCACGCGTGCGCGCGAAGTGGACGATGCCCGCGTCCTCGGCCGCCTCGGCGAACGTCCCGTCGGGCTGGCCGAGGAGCAGGTTGTTCGGGTCGCGCGTGGCGTAGCCCTCCTGCGCCTCGACGTTGCCCTTGGCCACGAACAGGTCCATCAGGCCGTCATTGTTGACGTCGTCGAACTCGGCGTGCCAGGCCGTCGAGGGCAGCGACTCGCCGCCGTGGTGCGGTCGGTGCGCGGTCGCGCCACGTTCCAGTGCCATGTCGCGGTACTCGGGCCGACCTGCGCCAGCGGCACCGTCGGCCAGCGTCTGCAGCTTGTTGTCGGCCTGGCTGGTCAGGTAGTAGTCGGGGTGGCCGTCGCCGGTGACGTCGTGGCTGGCGATGCCCATGCCCCAGATGCGCAGCGGCTGCCAGCCGTCGTCGGCGGTGTACAGCCGCGGCTCCTCTGCCGGGCGCACGCGCCACAGCTGCTCCTGGCCGGGGCTGTAGTCGCTGTAGTAGTGGCGGTCGTTGCTGACGCGCAGGTCGCGCGCGCCCGAGCGGTCCCAGTCGCTGAACAGCATCGACAGCGAGCACCACCCGGGCGACAGCGTGGTCGGTGGGCCGTAGCCACCGCCGGCCCGCGGGCGATAGAGCCGGCTGTCGGAACAGAGCCGCTCGTGGTCGGTGGTTGACTCGTCGAGGTAGTTGCCGAAGGCCAGCGATGGCCAGCCGGCGCCGATCTCCCACGTCGCGCTGAAGGCGGTCGTCCAGGCGTCGCCGCCGGCGAAGCCCCAGGCCTCGTTGGCGCGCTCGAAGCGGCAGCCGCCGAGACCGCGCAGCAGCACGTTCTCGCCACGGCGCAGAACGGCCAGGTCGACCACGGCGTCGCCGTCGACGTCGAGCGGGTAGGCGCCCGTGACGCCGGTCAAGTCCGTCGCCGCATCGGGCTCGCGCTCGAAGGCAAGCGTGCCGCCGACCTCACTGCGATTGCGGAAGAGCGCCGCCGGCGAGGCTCCGCCGGCGACGTAGACGTCGGGCAGCCCTTCGTCGTCGCAGTCGAAGACGGCCACGCCGCCGCCGACGTAGTACTCGAAGCCGCCGTCATACGAGTGGATCAGCCCGGCCGCGCGCGCCTCATCGACGAAGCGCGGCGGGTCGAGCGTGACGAGCGGTCCGGGATCGCCTCGACCGAGGGCGAGAACCGCGGCGCCGGCGCCGACGGCGGCCACGGCGATGCCGACGGCGAGTGGCGGCCACGGCGAGGGCAGGCGGCGCTTCATCGGCTGGTCTCTTGGCTGCTTCTGACGGTCGGCCCTATGATGCGCGTCCCGCGGAAGGATGCCGTCGCCGGTCGGGACGAGGCAGCCGCGGCCGAGAGGGAACGATGGCTAGGAGTCGGCACCGGGCGCGCGCGACGGGAGCGCTGATCGTGTTGCTCGTCGTGGCCGTCTGCGTGCCGGCGTGCACCGCCCGGCCGCCGTACCTGCTGGAGGGCTGCGTCCGGCAGGATCTCGGTGGTCGGTCGGTCGCCCGCGTCTGGAACGAGGCTCTGCTCGAGATGATCCGGCAGGTCATCCCTGCCCCGACCGTCCACGCGCGCAACCTCTTCCACCTGTCGGCCGCGACGTGGGACGCGTGGGCCGCCTACGACGAGCGCGCCACCGGCTATCTCGTAACCGACAGGCGCTCCGCCGCCGACGTCTCGGCCGCCCGCGAGGCCGCCATCTCCTTTGCCGCCTACCGCATCCTCGACTGGCGCTACGTCCACGTCTCCGACCTGGCGTCTGCCCGCGAGCTGCTCGACGGGACGATGGCCGCACTGTGCTACGACGCCTCCTACACGGCGGCGGAAGGAGACGACCCGGCGGCCCTGGGCAACCGCATCGGCGCGGCGGTGCTCGAGTTCGGCCGCGGCGACGGCGCGCACGAGGAGGAGCGCTACGCCGACGCAGCCTACAGGCCGGCCAATGAGCCGCTGATCGTGGCCGAGCCGGGCACGCAGATGCTCGACCCCAACCGCTGGCAGCCGCTCGCCCTCGACCGCCAGCTGGCGCAGAACAACCTGCCCATCCCGGGCAAGGTGCAGACGGCGATCGGCACTCACTGGGGCCGCGTGGCTTCGTTTGCGCTGCCCGCCTCCGACAACGGGACGCCGATAGACCCAGGCCCGCCGCCGCGCCTGCACGACCCGGCCACCGACACCGACTTCCGGCAGCAGGCTGTCGAGGTCATCCGCTACAGCAGCATGCTCGACGCCGGTGACGGGGTCACGCTCGACATAAGCCCGGGCGCGATGGGCAACAACAGGCTGGGTGAGAACGACGGTCGCGGGCACCTGCTGAACCCGGCGACCGGCGAGCCGTACGCGGCGAACATCGTCGCCCGCGCCGACTTCGGCCGTGCCGTGGCCGAGTACTGGGCCGACGGGCCCGACTCGGAGACGCCACCCGGCCACTGGAACGTGATCGCCAATCGAGTGTCCGACCTGCTGCCGGCGGACGGCCTGCGCGTCGGCGGCGAGGGCGAGCCTGTCGATCGGCTGGAGTGGGACATCAAGCTCTACTTCGCGCTCAACGGCGCGACGCACGACGCGGCAGTGGCGGCGTGGGGCCTGAAGGGCCATTACGACTCGGTCCGGCCGATCTCGATGATCCGCCACATGGGCGGGCTGGGCCAGTCGAGCGATCCGGCCGGGTCGTCGTACCACCCCGACGGCCTCCCCCTCGAGCCGGGGCTGATCGAGGTGGTAACGTCCGAGTCGAGCGCGGTGGGGGAGCGGCACGCGCACCTGGCCGGGCACCTCGGCGAGGTCGCCGTCCGAGCGTGGCGCGGCTTCCCGGCCGATCCCGAGAACGAGACCAGCGGCGTCGGCTGGATCCGCGCGGTGGAGTGGGTGCCCTACCAGCGACCGACCTTCGTCACGCCGGCGTTCGCCGGTTACGTCTCGGGCCACTCCACGTTCAGCCGCGCCGCGGCGGAGGTCCTGACCGCGTTCACCGGCAGCGAGTACTTCCCCGGCGGCCTGTACGAGTGGCCGGTGGCGAAGGGGGCGTTCCTCCACGAGGAGGGCCCGTCGCGCGACATCACGCTCCAGTGGGCGACCTACTACGACGCCGCCGACCACGCCGGCATCTCGCGCCTGTTCATGGGCATCCACATCGCGGCCGACGACCTGGCCGGCCGGCGCATCGGCGCCCAGTGCGGCACGCAGGCCTGGCAGAAGGCGCAGCGGTATTTCGCCGGCGGCTGAAGCAGCAACCCTACGTCGTGAGCCGTCCCGGAGATGGGCACCTTACAGCCGATGCAACGAACGACCGGCGGTGTCGCGGCCGAGCCCGGCCGCCGGCGTTAACTGACGTCAGCTGCAACGATTGGCCCCGACTTTCCGACGTCCCGGCATGATGTTGCGCCTGGTGCAAGGATCTGCCGGGGCCGCCAATGAATCGGCCTCGTTCGAGTGGCGCCGCGGGTCGTTGGTTGCATGCCGTGCAAAGGCGCGGTGGATCGTTGCACGCAGTGCAGCGAATCGCCGGTGAAGCTCAGCTGGCGGCCGCGCGTGCACCCGCCTCGAAGATGGCGTGCATGACGCGCAGGTTGGCCACCGCGTCCTGCGGCGGGTAAGGCACCGGCCTGTCCTCGAGGACGGCCGCGGCGAACTGCTCGAACTCGACGGCGTAGGGATCGGCCGTCTCGAACTTCAGCGTCTCGACCGCCGGCGCGACCGGCGGATCGCCGCCGGCGCTGACGAAGACCTTCGTCGGGCGGTCGGGCGGGATGTTGAACGGGATCCAGATCGAGGCGTGGCCACGCGTGCCGTAGACGTGCACGCGCTGGTCGTCCTCGGCGCGGATCGAGCAGGTGAACGCCGACACGCCACCGCCCGCGAAGTCGAGGATGGCGCTGGTCACGACGTCGATGCCCAGCGCCGGATCACGCCGGATCGAGGCCTGCACGCGCACCGGCTCGGCGCCGAAGAGCATGCGCGACAGGTTGACCTGGTAGCAGCCGATGTCGAACAGCGCCCCGCCGCCGGCCTCGACCATGTTGCGGATGTTGGCCGCGTCGTCGTTGTAGTAGCTGAACCAGCTCTGGATCGCCATCACCTCGCCCAGCCTGCCGGACTGGACGACCTCGCGCAGCGCGACCCATGACGGATGGAGGCGGTACATGAAGGCCTCCATCAGGCGCACGCCGGCCGCCTCGCAGGCGACGATCATCCGCTCGGCATCGGCCGGCGTCATGGCCAGCGGCTTCTCGCACAGGACGTGCTTGCCTGCCTCGGCGGCCGCCAGCGTCCACTCGAGGTGGAGGTGGTTGGGCAGCGGGATGTAGACGGCATCGACCTCTGGATCGGCCAGCAGCTCCTCGTACGAGGCGTGGGCGCGCGGGATCTCGAGCTCGGCGGCCACCCGCCGCGCCCGCTCAGCGTCGCGCGAGCCGATGGCCGCGATCCGGCAGTTCTGTGCCTTGCGGATGGCCGGGATGACCTTCTTGCGGGCGATGTCGGCGGTCGACAGGATCCCCCAGCGCAGCTGCCTCATCGCCGGCCTAGCCCCACGACGGCTCGCTGACCGGCCGCAGCGCAACCTCCAGGATGCGGTGAGTTCGCGGCCTGGTCAGCGCAAAGACGACCAGCTCGGCGACGTCCTGCGGGCGCATCATGCCCGCCAGCGCCGGCATCTCGGGTGTCCGCCCGCGGCCCATCGCGAAGTCGGTCGCCACGCCGCCCGGGCAGATATTCGTGCAGCGCACGCCCTTCTCGCGCAGCTCGTGGTCGAGGGCGCGGGTCAGGCCGACCTGCGCGAACTTGGACGAGCAGTAGACGGCCTCGTTGGGCAGGCCGCGGCGGCCGGCCTCGCTGGCGATGGTGACGATGTCGGCGGCGTCGCTCTTCAGAAGATGCGGAAGCGCCGCCCGGACGGAGTAGATCAGGCCCTTCACGTTGACGTCGATCATCTCCGCGAGGTGGTCGAGAGGCAGGTCCAGGAACGGCCCGTAGGCGCCCACGCCGGCGTTGCCGACGAGGATGTCCAGGCGTCCGAAGCGCTCGACCGTGGCGTCGACCATCTGCCCGACGGACTCGAGGTCGCGCACGTCGCACGCGCGCACGAGAGCGCCGGCCACTCCCGGGTCCTCGCCCCGCCGCGAGGCCAGTGCCAGCCTAACGCCCTCCTTGGCCAGGGCGTGGGCGGTGGCGGCGCCGATGCCGCGGCCGGCGCCGGTGATCAGGGCGACCCTGCCTTCGAGGCTGCTCATGCTGCCCCTCCCTTCTGAGTGCGATTCTTCAGATGTTGCGTCTTGACACGTGCCGAGGATTGTAGGACTCTCCCACAATCCTTTGGAAGAGGGGATCACAAACCTTCGACGTGAGCGTGCGCCGCGACGATCTTGGACTCCGCAGCGAGACGGTTCGCCGAGCGAACCTGAGTGCGATCGCGCGCGAGCTCCACGCTTGCGGCCGCATCTCCCGCTCCGAGCTCGGTGCGCGCACCGGCCTCACGCGCAGCACCATCCGCGCGCTGATCGGCGAGTTCGTCGCCGCCGGCCTCGCGTCGGAGGAGCGCGCTGCCCCGCTTGGCACGCCCGGCCGGCCGAGCGCCGTCGTCCGCCCGCACCCGGAGGGCGCCGTCGTGCTGGCGCTCGAGATCGCCGTCGACTCCCTCGCGGCGGCCGTCGTCGGCTTCGGCGGAGACGTTCTCGACTCGATGCGCGTCGATCGCGCGCGCGGCCACCTGTCGGTCGACGAGACGGTCCAGAGCCTCATCGAGCTCTCGACCGCCGTCGGTGCGCTGCCGCCGGCGCGGCCCGAGCTGCTCGGCGTGGGCGTGGCCATCGTCGGCGTGGTGCGCCAGGAGGATGGGCTCGTCTCGCACGTGCCCAACCTCGGCTGGCGCGACGTGCCGCTGGGGGAGACTCTCGCGCGCGCGCTCAACGTGTGGGCTCCCGTTGCGGTCGCCAACGAGGCGGACCTCGGCGCGCTGAGTGAGCTGCGCCGGGGCGCCGCCCGTGGCTACAGGAACGTCCTGTTCATCTCGGGCGAGGTCGGCGTGGGCGGCGGCATCATCGCCGACGGCCGCAGGTTGACCGGTGCCGCCGGCTACGCCGGCGAGGTGGGCCACATGCCGATCAACCGCGACGGCATCGCCTGTCGCTGCGGTTCCGTCGGTTGCTGGGAGACGGAGGTCGGCGAGGACGCTCTGCTGGCCCGCGCCGGCTTGCCGCGGGGCGGCGGTCCCGACGCCGTCGACGCCGTGCTGCGCGAGGCGGCCGACGGATCGCCGAAGGCGCTCGAGGCGCTCGCCCACGTGGGTGAGTGGCTCGGTTTCGGCCTAGCCGGCCTGGCCAACGTGCTGAACCCGGAGCTGATCGTGCTGGGCGGCCTCTTCGGCCGGATGCATCCGTTCGTGGCCGGCGTCGTCGACCGCCAGCTCGACCAATTGGCCCTCGCCGCGCCACGCGGCGTGGTCAGCGTCGTTCCCGCCGCGCTGGGCGTCGACGCGCCGCTGCTCGGCGCCGCCGAGCTTGCCTTCGAGCCGTTCCTGGCCGACCCGGCCAGCCGGCTGCCGCGGGCGGCCGCGGCCGAGCCGCGTGCCGAGGACACCATGCCTGATACTCCGTACCCCATGTGGGCGAAACCCCGAAGCGACGAGCGGCCGGTGGTGCCGGCGGGCACGTCGCGCAGCACAGCCGACGGGAGGTGACGCTGACGAGAGATCGAGCCACTTTCGCTGGAGGAGTAACTGCAAATGGAGGAGGAAGTCAGATGAGGAGATCCCGACTGGCGGCGCTGGTGCCCGCCTTCGCGCTGGTCGTCGGCGCCTGCCAGGCCGCGCCCGCGCCCGGTACGCAGCCGCCCGGCACGCCGTCCGGCACGCCGACTGCGCCCGGGACACCGACCGCCGGCGAGTGCATCGTCGCCGTTTCATGGAACAACTTCCAGCAGCCGCGCTGGGCGGCACACGACGAGCCCGGCATCAGGGACACGGTTGAGGCAGCCGGCGGCCAGTACATCCAGGCCGATGCCAACCTCAGCAACGAGCAGCAGATCACCGACGTCGACACGCTCATCTCGCGCGGGGCGCGTGTCCTGATCCTGCTCGCCCAGGACACCCAGGCGATCCTGCCGGCGGTCCAGAGGGCCAAGCAGGAAGGGATCCCAGTCATCGCCTATGACCGCCTGATCGAGGATCCCGATGTCCTGTACATCACCTTCAACAACGTCGCCGTTGGTCGTGCGCAAGCGGAGGCAGTCCTCGACGCTGTGCCGCAGGGCAACTACGTCCTCATCAAGGGCGATCCGGGCGACCCGAACGCACATACCTTCCTGCCGCAGGGCTGGGACGAAGCGGGTCTGAAGCAGAAGGTCGACGCGGACGAGATCACGATCCTCAACATGTCGGGCGACAATTGGCCTCAGGACGCCGGCACGTACACGGATGCGTGGGCGACCGAGACGGCTCAGGACAACATGGAAGCGATCATCGACAGGGCTAACGCCGACAACGTGACGATCGACGCGATCCTTGCCGAGAACGACAGCACCGCGCTCGGTGTCGTCGCCGCCCTCGAGGCCAAGAGCTACGGCTTCCCGCCACTCAGCGGGCAGGACGGCGACCCCGCCAACCTGAACAACGTGGCGCTCGGCAAGCAGTACGTCGACGTCTGGAAGAACGCCCGGGAGCTGGGCAAGGCGGCCGGTGCCGCCGCGCTCGCGCTGTGCGAAGGCCAGGACATGGCCAGCCTGACGCTGGCGGAGGGCCTCGTCGACCCGAGCGTCGCGCCCGACAGCCTCACCGCGCAGGACTTCGAGACGCCCGGCGGTAACACCGTCAAGTCCTTCATCCTCAAGCCGACCCCGATCACCAGGGAGAACCTGAACCTGGTTGTTGAAGGTGGCTGGATCAGCAAGGAGGACCTGTGCCGGGGAGTGGACACCGCATCGGCCGACGCACCTGACGCCTGCAAGTGAGGCTCGTCAGTTCTTGATCTAGCTAAACCGGCCTGCGCTCCCCGCTGATGGGGACGCAGGCCGGACCTTTCCAGGACTTGGAGGGGCGTCGTGACAAATATGGCTGAGGCGCCGCCGCAGGCGGTATCGGCCCGGCCACCGCAACGCAGATCGTTCCGCGACCTCGTTCTCCAGACCGAGATCAACTTCCGCCTCTTCGGCATGCTCGTTGCGCTGGCGGCGATCCTGCTGATCTTCCACTTCTGGAGCGGCGGGACATTTCTGCGGCCCGAGAACATGCTCAGCCTGGCCGTGCAGGCGAGCGGCATCGCCGTCATCTCCACCGGCATGGTGCTGGTCATCGTCAGCCGCAACATCGACCTGTCGGTCGGCTCGATCGTCGGGATCGTGGCAATGACCTACGCGGTCCTGATGACCGATGTCTTGCCCAACACGCTGGGGATCGCTGGCGACTTTCCGTTCCGCTGGCTCATCGCGCTGGGCCTCGGGATGGGGCTCGGGTTGGCGATCGGAGCGCTGCAGGGTTTCATCATCGCCTACATCGGCGTGCCGGCGTTCGTCGTCACGCTCGGCGGGCTGCTCTCCATTCGCGGCGTCGTCTGGTACTTCTCGCGCGGCGCCGCTGTCTCGGGGCTCGACCCGGATTTCCAGCTGATCGGCGGTGGGGCGCAGGGATCCATCGGCGGGCCGATGACCTGGCTGGTCGCCGCCCTGGCCGCGCTCGCCATCGTCGGCCTCCTTTACTACAACCGGCGCCAACGGCGGCGCTACGGTTTCCCTCTCCGCCCAATGTGGGCCGAAACGCTCATCGCCAGCCTTAGCATTCTTTTCGTCTTTGCTCTGGCCTGGGTGGCCAACAACAACTTCTGGCCGAGGGGGCTGGCCGAACAGTACGCGCGCGCAAACAACATCCCGATTCCGGAAGGAGGCTTGCTGATCCCGGCCGGGTTGCCATACCCGGTCGTCATCGTCATCGGCGTGATGCTGGTGATGACCTGGATTGCGACGCGGCGTCGATTCGGACGTTACGTCTACGCCTACGGCGGCAATCCCGAGGCAGCACAACTGGCGGGTATCAATACCCGCTGGACGATCATGAAGACGTTCATGCTCATGGGCGTCCTGTGCGCGATCGCCGGGGCGATCGCCGCCGCGCGCCTGAATGGGGCGACGCTCGACATTGGCGTCACCTACGAGCTCTACGTGATCGCCGCCGCGGTCGTTGGCGGAACTTCGTTCGCCGGCGGCATCGGCACGATCCCTGGCGCCGTGCTGGGCGCCTTCGTGATGCAGTCCATCGCCTATGGCCTGGCCTACGTCGGCGTCAATTCACCCGGGCAGAACGTGGTCGCCGGCATCGTCCTCATCCTCGCCGTCGCTTTCGACAGCTGGAACCGGCGGCGCGGCTCGTAACAGCGGCAGGGAGAAGTCAGAGTGACCGCGCAACAGACGTCGCCAAACCCCTCGCCCGAGCATCCCGCTGTGACTCCGCTCGTAGAGATGCGTAATATCAACGTTTCGTTCGGCGGCGTGCACGCGGTCCGCGACGCATCGCTCGAGCTCTTTCCGGGCGAGGTCGTTGGTCTGGTGGGACACAACGGCGCCGGCAAGTCGACGCTCATGCGTGTGCTGTCGGGCGCACACCCAGCCGATAGCGGCGAGATCCTGATCGGCGGCAGGCCGGCGATCATACGCAACCCGCGCGACGCCAAGAAACATGCGATCGAGACGATCTACCAGACGCTGGCGCTCGCCGACAACCTCGACGCGCCGGGCAACCTCTTCCTGGGCCGCGAGCGAACCACGCTCCTCGGCCAGCTCGACGACTCGAGCATGGAATCCGAGACGCGCAAGATCATGCAGCGCCTCAATCCCAACTTCACCCGCTTCAAGCAGCCGGCCGCGTCGCTGTCCGGTGGGCAGCGGCAGGCCGTCGCGATTGCGCGCGCGGTGTACTTCAACGCCAGGATCCTGATCATGGACGAGCCGACCGCCGCCCTCGGGCCGAGCGAGACCGTCCAGGTACACAACCTGATCGGCCAGCTCAAATCAGAGGGCATCGGCATATTCCTGATCAGCCACGACATCCACGACGTATTCGACCTGTCGGACCGCATCAGCGTGATGTACCAGGGCCGGATCATCCAGACGGTCAACCGCGACGACGTCACGACCGACGACGTGCTGTCGATGATCATCATCGGCCAGCATCCCGGCGCAGTGCCCAAGTCGCCGGCAACAGAATCAGCCTGACTGCCGTCGGCGCATGGACAGGTGAGCCTCAGCGGATCGCCGCTCGAGACGGCAGTCCTCGCGTCGAGCGCCGTCGAGCTGACCGTGCTGCCGCAGCGCGGCGCGCGCCTGCACCGGCTCCGCGTCGACGGCCACGACGTGTTGCGCACCCCGAGCGACGCGCGCAGTTACGACGATGAGCCGTTCTTCTGGGGCGCGTTCGTCATGGCCCCGTGGTGCAACCGTCTGACGGCCGAGCCGGCGCCGTTCCGCGGGCGCAGGGTCGACCTGCCGGCCAACTTCCGCGACGGCAGCGCGATCCACGGGCAGGTCTACGAGCGCGCCTGGAGCGTCGACGGTGAAGGTGCCTACTCGATCAGCGCCGGCGGCAACGGCTGGCCGTGGCTGTACCGGGTTGGGCTCCGGCTGCGCGTGCTGGCCGAGCGAACGCTGCGCATCGAACAGTCGCTGACCAACATCTCGGACGAGCCGATGCCTGGCGGCGTGGGCATCCACCCCTGGTTTCGCAGCCCGGTTCAGGTCGCAGTCAACGGCGGCGCCGTCCATCCGACCAATAGCGACCGCGTGCCGGCCGAGCCCGCCGCCGGGCGCCTGGATCTTCGCCAGCCGAGGGAGCTGCCGGACGGTATCGACGGCGCCTGGACGGAGCTGGCCGAGCCGGCGGCGGAGTTGCGCTGGCCGCAGTTCGACCTGCGCGCGGTGATGCGCGTGGAGGGCCGACAGCGCTACATCGTCGCGGCCAGCCCGCCTGACGTCGATGCGGTGGCGATCGAGCCGCAGACACACGCAGCCTTCGGGCTGAGTCGCCTGCTGCGCGGCGAGGGTGGTGGGCTGACGCTCATCGAGCCGGGCGAGCAATTGCAGTTGATCACCGAGCTGGAGTTCATTCGCGGTGCAGGAGGTCCCTCAATTGGCTGAGTCGTTCTTCAACGAGGTTTCCGAGCCGATACGGTTCGGCGGCCTTGCATCGTCGGAGCCGCTCGCGTTCAAGGTCTACGAGCCGGACCGGCTGATCCTGGGCAGGCGGCTGGAGGATCACCTGCGCGTCGCCGTCTGCCTGTGGCACTCGTTCAACTGGCCAGGCTCCGACGTCTTCGGCGCGGGCACGTTCGATCGCCCGTGGATCGCCCGGGCGGCCACCGATCCGATGGCCGCCGCCCGTACCAAGGTCGACGCCGCCTTCGAGTTCCTGGCCAAGCTGGGCGCCCCCTTCTTCACCTTCCACGACTGGGACGTCGCGCCCGAGGCCGACGCCTTCGCGCAGTCCCGGGCGAACCTCCTCGAGATGGCCGACTACATCCATGGCCACATGGAACGCAGCGGGCGACGCCTGCTGTGGGGGACGGCCAACCTGTTCGGCAATCCGCGCTATGCCGCCGGGGCGGCGACCAACCCCGACCCGGAGGTCTTCGCCTACGCCGCCGCGCAGGTCAAGAACATGCTCGAGGTCACGCAGCGGCTGGGCGGCGTCAACTACGTGCTGTGGGGCGGGCGCGAGGGCTACGAGACGCTGCTCAACACCGATCTCGCCCGCGAGCAGGAGCAGCTCGGACGGTTCATGACGCTCGTCGCCGAGCACAAGCACAAGATCGGCTTCGAGGGCACGCTGCTGCTCGAGCCCAAGCCGCAGGAGCCGACCAAGCACCAGTACGACTACGACAGTGCGACCGTCTACGGCTTCCTTGCCCGCCATGGCCTGGAGGAGGAGTACCGCGTCAACATCGAGGCCAACCACGCCACGCTGGCCGGCCACAGCTTCCAGCATGAGATCGCCACCGCCCTGGCGCTGGGCATCTTCGGCAGCGTCGACATCAATCGCGGCGACTACCAGAACGGCTGGGACACCGACCAGTTCCCGAACTCCGTCGACGAGCTGAGCCTGGCGCTGTACGAGATCGTGCGCGCCGGCGGCTTCACCACCGGCGGCTTCAACTTCGACACCAAGCTGCGCCGCCAGAGCCTCGACCGGACGGACCTGTTCCATGCCCACATCGGCGGCATGGACACCCTTGCCCGGGCGTTGCTGGTGGCGGCGCGGATGGTCGAGCAGCGCACGCTGGAGGAGTTCCGCGAGCGACGCTACGCCGGCTGGAACGACGGCCTGGGGCGGCAGATCCTGGCCGGTGAGCTGTCGCTCGCCGCGCTGGAGCGGCGTGTCGCCGACGGCGGCATCGCGCCGGCGCCTGCCTCGGGCAGGCAAGAGCTGCTGGAGAACCTCGTCAACCAGCAGATCTGGCAGGCCGACGCGCAGGGCTGACTGCGCATGAGCCACGTCCTGGGCATCGACGTCTCGACGACGGCAACCAAGGCAGTTGTCGTCGACGACTCCGGCGCGGTCGCCGGCGTCGGTGTCGGCGAGTACGTCTTCGATGTTCCGCAGCACCTGTGGAGCGAGCAGGATCCGGCGCTGTGGTGGCAGGCCGCGCAGCAGGCCGTCCCGGCGGCTCTCTCCGCGGCCGGCCTGACGGGCGGCGACGTCGACGCCATTGGGCTGACCGGCCAGATGCATGGCCTCGTCCTGCTCGATGCCTCAGACACCGTGCTGCGGCCGGCGATCCTGTGGAACGACCAGCGCACCGCCGCCGAGTGCGACCTGATCCGTGCCGCGCTCGGCGCCGAGCGGCTCATCGAGATCACCGGCAACGACGCGCTGACCGGTTTCACGGCGCCCAAGCTGGTGTGGGTGCGGGAGCACGAGCCAGACCTCTGGCGGCGGGCGGCCCACGTGCTGCTGCCGAAGGATTGCCTGCGCCTGCGCCTGACCGGCGAGCACGCGATGGACAAGGCCGACGGCTCGGGCACGCTGCTGTTCGACCTGGCCGCGCGCGACTGGTCGGCCGAGGTGGCCGACGCGCTGGCGGTCGACGTGCGCTGGCTGGCCCCGACCTACGAGGGCCCGACGGTCACCGGCACCGTCAGCGGCGCCGCGGCGGAGGCGACCGGCCTGGTGGCCGGCACGCCGGTCGTCGCCGGCGGCGGCGACCAGTCGGCCAACGCGGTGGGCGTGGGCGCGGTCGCGCCGGGCGTGGTGGCGCTGTCGCTGGGCACGTCGGGCGTCGTCTTCGCCGCCACCGCCGAGCCGCTGTACGAGCCGCGCGGCCGCGTCCACGCTTTCTGCCATGCCGCGCCCGGCAGGTGGCACATGATGTCGGTGATGCTGTCGGCGGCGGGCAGCCTGCGCTGGTTCCGCGACGCCCTCGCACCGGGGACGGACTTCGGCGAGCTGGTCGCGGCGGCGGAGGACGTGCCCGCGGCGACCGACGGTCTGCACTTCCTGCCCTACCTGTCGGGCGAGCGCAGCCCGCATCCCGACCCGCTGGCCCGCGGCGCGTTCGTCGGCCTGACGCTCAGCCACGACCGGCGGCACATGACGCGCGCCGTACTGGAGGGCGTCGCGTTCGGGCTGCGCGACGGGCTCGACCTGATGACCGCCGCCGGCACGCCGGCGCCGGCGCAGATCCGTGCGTCGGGCGGCGGCATCGCCAGCCCCCTCTGGCGCCAGATCCTGGCCGACGTCCTGGCCACCGAGATCGCGACCGTCGCGACGGCGGAGGGCGCAGCCTACGGCGCAGCGTTGCTGGCCGCCACCGGTGCCGGCTGGTTCGAGAGCGTCGAGGCGGCGACCGAGGCGCTCGTGTCGGTCGAGCCGGTCGCCGGTCCCGGTCCCGACGCGCCCGCCTACGCCGACGCGCACGCCGTCTACCGCGGGCTGTACCCGGCGCTGGCCGCCTCTTTCCGCGAGGTCGCCGGCGCCTGACGCGCGCACGCTGCCGCCATTGCAAGCGGCGCGATACAGGCACGTCGCCGCCGACGCGCCGGCTGACAGGCGGCCGGCCATACCGTCGCCGCCAGTCGGTGGCAGTCCGTCGCCGTCACCAGCCAAGGGAGGACCCGATGGACGCGTTGAAGCTGCTCAAGGAGGACCACGACCGGGTCAGGCGGATGCTCGACGAGGGCGAGTCGACGACCGAGCGCGCGGTCAAGGGCCGCACCGAGCTCTTCCAGAAGCTCAAGCGCGAGCTGCAGATCCACGAGCAGATGGAGGAGGAGGTCCTCTATCGCCAGATGAAGGAGCACCCGAAGGCGCGTGAGCTGGCGCTGGAGGGCTACGCCGAGCACCACGTCGTCGACACCATCCTCGCCGAGCTGGAGCAGACCGACCCGTCGGACGAGCAGTGGACGGCCAAGTTCAAGGTCGCCAAGGAGAACCTCGAGCACCACATCGACGAAGAGGAGAACGAGGCCTTCCCAGCCGTGCGCAAGGCCTTCTCCGACGAGGAGCTCGAGGAGATGGGCATGCGCATGCAGGAGATCAAGCAGGCAGGCCAGCAGATACTCGCCTGAAGCCGGCGCGGCCCGTCAGCCGAGGCTGGGCAGCTCCTGCTCGGTCTCGAGGACAGGCCGGAAGAGGTCGCCCTTCTCGTCGAGTCGGTCGAAGATCGTGCGGATGTTCCAGCCGTCGGGGAGCAGGCTGGGGTCGTCGAGCTCGTCCCACTCGATCGGCGCCGAAACGGCCGCCTGCGCCACCGGCCGGACGGCGTAGGGCGCGACGAGCGTCTTGTTGACCGCGTTCTGGGTGTAGTCGAGGCGCGCCCGGCCGCGACGCGCCGACTTCTCCCACTCCCAGCTGACGAGATCGGGCAGTGCGCGCCCGACGGCCCGCGACAGCCCCGCGACCCAGTCGCGCGTCTGGTCGAAGCTGTAGACCGGCTTGACCGGCACCCACACCTGGATGCCGCGCTTGCCGGTCACCTTCGGCCGGCCGGCCACGCCGAGGTGGTCGAGCGCCGTCCGGAACAGCCGCGCGAGGGCGACGATCTCTTCGAACGTCGTGTTCTCGCCGGCGTCGATGTCGACCAGCGCGTAGGTGGGCTGGCGGTAGGGGTCGATTCGCGACGTCCACGGGTGCATGTCGATCGTGGCGTGGTTGGCCAGCCAGCCCATCGTCGCCACGCGGTCGGCGACGATGTAGTTGTGCGCCTCGCTCGACTCGGCTTCGGGGTACGCCCAGCGCGCGATCCACGCCGGCGCGTGCGACGGGATCTCCTTCTGCCAGAAGTGCTTGCCGGCGACGCCGTCGGGCCAGCGCCACAGGTTGAGCGCCCGGCCGCGCAGGTAGGGCAGCATCACCGGCGCGATCGTGACGTAGTAGCGGATCAGGTCACGCTTGGTGAAGCCGGGCTCGGGGAAGAGGACCTTGTCGAGGTTGGTCAGGTGCAGCCGATGGCCACCGATGTCCCAGTTGCCCTCTTTCCCCAGCGCCTCCAGCGCGCCCAGCTCCTCCGCTGTCGCCGACTGCGGCGGCAGGTCCGACTGGTCCTCCGGCCGCCGGCGTGAGGGCCGCTGCGGCTCCTTCTCGGGCTGCGGCTCCTTCTCGGGCTGCGGCTCCTTCTCGGTCGCCTGCCGGACGGCCGACTGCCCGCTGCCGGCGTAGTCGGCCTCGGCCCTGTCGGCGAGCGCCCGCGCAGGCTGCTCCCGCTCGCGCACGACGGTGCGCGGGTCGCGCCCGATCTCGATGCCCTTGTACGCCGCCTGGCGCAACAGGCCGTCGTCGGTCCAGTCGCCGTACTCGACGCGGATCACGAGGCGCGGCTCGGACCAGCGCGCGCCCTTGATGCGCGGCGGGTTGACGACCGGCGGCTTGTCGAGGCGGTGCTCGTCGAGTTCCGCCTTCAGCCGCCGGCGAGTGCGCGCGTCGAGCCCGCTGCCGACCTCGCCGACGTAGCGGAAGTCGCCGTCGTCGGACAGGCACAGGATCAGCGAGCCGAGATCGGCGTGGCTGCCCTGCCCAGGCTCGTAGCCGCAGACGACGACCTCGTGCTCGCGCCGGATCTTGATCTTCAGCCATGAGCGCGAGCGGCGGCCGGGCTCGTAGCGGCTGGCGCGCAGCTTGGCGACCATGCCCTCCAGGCCCTGTTCGGCGACGGCGCCGTGGTAGGCCTCGCCGTCGGTCTCGACGTGGGCCGCGAAGCGGACGACGGGATGCTCGCGCAGGACGCTGCGCAGCAGCCGCTTGCGCTGCTCCAGCGGCACGTCGAGCAGCGAGCGGCCGTCGTGGTAGAGCAGGTCGAAGACGTAGTAGACGATCGGCGCGTTGGCGCCACGCGGCCGGCGGCCGCGCCCGTCATCGCTGCCCGGCGCGTGCCCGAAGCGGCCCATCCCGGCACGGTCCTGGAGCAGCCCGAACTCGGGCTTGCCCTCGTCGTTGAGCGCGACGACCTCGCCGTCGACGATCGCCGTCTGGGCGCGGATCCAGGCCGGGGCGGCGGCAGCCAGGTCGGGGAAATAGCGGGCGGCGTCCTGCCGGTTGCGCGTCCACAGCAGGACGCGGCCGTCGGCGACGACGGCCTCGACGCGGTAGCCGTCCAGCTTGAGCTCGAACAGCCAGTCCTCGTCCGTGAACGGCCCGGCCGCCGCCGTCGCCTTCATCGGCTCGATGAAGTCGGGCAGCGGCGCCTGCCTTGCCGCGGCCAGGTCGATGGCCGCCTCGGCCGCCGGCGCGGCGCTGCTCCAGATCGAGTCGGCGCCGGCGGCGACTTCATCGTTCGTGCGGCCGGTCTTGACCGAGCGTGGGTGGTCGTCGACGCTCCAGTCAGGATCGGCGTCCTCGTCGTTCTTGTGGATCAGCAGCCAGTCGTCCTTCGAGGGGTCGTCCGAGCGAATGCGCACCAGCGTGAAGCGGCCGCGCAGCTTCTCGCCGTGGAGGCGGAACTTGAGCTCGCCGTCGCGCACGGCCGCGCCCGGATCGTCGGTCTCCTCCGGCTCGAACGTGCCCCAGTCCCAGACGATGACGTCGCCACCGCCGTATTCGCCCTTGGGGATGACGCCCTCGAAGTCGAAGTAGTCGAGGGGATGGTCCTCGACGTGGACGGCCATGCGCCGGTCGCGCGGGTTGAGCGATGGTCCCTTGGGCACGGCCCAGCTGGCCAGCACGCCCTCGATCTCGAGCCGGAAGTCGTAGTGCAGCCGCGTCGCGCGGTGGCGCTGAACGACGAAGCGGCGGTTGCCGCTGGGCGGCCGAGGCCGGCCGTCGCCCGACGGCTCAGGGGTGCGCGCGAAGTCGCGCTTGCGGCGGTACGTCTCGAGCGACATCGGAAGTTCAGCCTAGCGCGTGCTGTCCCCGATATGTGGCGCCGCCCTGAACGGGCGGAGCGCGCTCATCGGGGGGACCGGCG
>CAYRMQ010000053.1:0-10052 GCA_964425305.1 uncultured Anaerolineaceae bacterium
CGGTGCGGATGGTGGCCGATGCCGAGGCCGGGCTCGAGAAACGAGTCGTGGATGGTGATGAACGGCCCCACGCGGGCGAGGCTAACGAAGGGCCCGACGCTCTCGATGGCGACCAGGCCGGGCATCCCGAACTCGGCCTCGGTCAGGCGGTAGAAGCTGGTGGCAGGCACGATCTGGACGCTCGCCCCGAGCCCGTCGCGCAGCTTCGCGCTCATTGCCACTGAGGATACGCCGGCCGAGCCAGCCAGCCGCTGAGTGCCTGCTCGCGCGGCCACGCCACGGCCCGACGCCGCCACGCCACCGATTGGGCGGCCTCGTAGCACTCCGTGTGCTACGCCCTGCTCAACGAAATCGACGAGGCGCGCCGAGGCAGCCGCCCGGCGACACCGGCCGACCGATCCACGCTGGTGACCCGCCGCCCGGATCTCGCGTATGACCCTGCGCTACCTCGGAAGGACCCGTCGACGATCCACTTGAGCGTGGCGTAGCACGTGCAGTTCTGTCGGCGGTCGCAAGGCGTTCGTGATAGGGCGGAGGGAACGTCACGCCGCGACCTGGCCGATACTGGGGCTGATGACCGGGCACCCCCGGCCCCTCGGCCGCCTGGCGATCGCCATCGCCGCGCTCCTCGTCGCGGCCTGCGCCGGCCGGGATCTCGCGCCGAGCCCGACAGCGACATCCCTCCCAGCCACGCCGGCTGCCTCCCCGACGGACGCCGGTCAGCCTCTGACTTCACCGCCTGCGGCCGGCCCGACCGCCGACGCCACCGACGCTCCCCCCAGCCCGACAGCGCAGCCGACCCCCGCCGCGCCGGCGACGGCTCCGCCCGCGTCGGCCTACGCCTTCGAGGAGTTCGACGTCCCCGCCGGCAGCGGGCCGCACGACGTCGCGCCCGCGCCCGACGGCACCGTCTGGTACACCGGCCAGGGCAACGGCACGCTGGGACGACTCGATCCGGCGACAGGGGAGGTGATCGAGTACCCGCTCGGCGGCCGGTCGCGCCCGCACGGCGTGGTCGTCGGACCCGACGGGGCGCCGTGGATCACCGACGGCGGGCGCAACGAGATCTCGCGCGTCGACCCGGACAGCGGCGAGGTGACGCGCTTCCCGCTGCCCGGTCGCAACGTCAATCTCAACACGGCCGCTTTCGACGGTGGTGGAGTGCTGTGGTTCACCGGCCAGGGCGGCGTCTACGGCAGCGTCGATCGGGCGAGCGGCCAGTTAACCGTCTACGACGCGCCGCGTGGCGGCGGCCCGTACGGCATCGACACGACACCTGCGGGCGAGGTCTGGTACTCGTCACTGGCCGGCAGTTACATCGCGCGCATCGACTCGGCGACGGGCGAGGTGGCCGTCCACGAGCCGCCGACGGAGGGCGCGGGCGCGCGACGCGTGTGGTCCGACTCACGCGGTCGGCTGTGGATCAGCGAATGGTTCGCCGGCCAGCTCGGCATGTACGACCCGGCCACCAACGAGTGGCGCGAGTGGCGCCTGCCCGGCGACGATCCGCAGCCCTACTCGGTCTACGTCGACGAGCTCGATCTGGTCTGGCTGACGGACTTCGGTGTCAACGCGATCGTCCGCTTCGATCCGGCGACCGAGACCTTCGAGTTGTTCACGATCCCAACGGCGGGCGCGGCGATCCGCCAACAGCTCGGGCGAGAGGGTGAGCTGTGGGGCGCCGAGTCCGCGCGCGACAAGCTCGTCGTCCTGCGCTGGAGCGCTGACTAGGGACGGGCGACGGACCGTCGATCTTTCCGCAACTCTTGCCGCTGCCGCCGGCCTCGCGTCCTGCGCTATCCGGTCGAGCCGTCGGCTTATCGTCGCGCTGTTCGGCGGTCCGTCTGCCTCGCCCACACCGTAGCCGCCAGAATGCCGCGCGCGAGCCTGCCGTTCGGCCCGTTCGGAGAGTGCCGCATGTCAGCTGGCGGAACCGCCGGCCGCGGCGGCGCGTTGTGGGGTCGATGAGCAGAGCCTCTCTCGCCCTGACGCTGCCGTTCGTGTTGCTCGCATGTACGGTCAGCGCGCCGGCGTCCCCCTCCCCATCCTCGCCCCGACCGACCGCGCCGACGGACGGCAGCCTGTATCTGCGCGCGTGGCTGACCCAGGCACTGGCGCCGGAGGACACCTTCATCTGGCTGCCGATGCTGACCGTCAGCGACGGCGTGGCCATCGACGGCAACGTCGCCGTGCCGGCCATCTATCCCGGGCCGCTGCTGATCCTGCCCAATGCGCGGGCGATCAGCGACGAAGGCCAGGCGGCGCTCGTCGAGCAGGCGCGCCAACTGGGGCTGCTCGGCGGCCAGACCGACTTCACCGGCGACGGCCTGCCCCCCGGCGCCCAGACGGCGCACATCCTGTTCGTCGTCGAGGACGTGCAGTTCGAGCTGTTCGGCGACCCCTTCGCCCTCGGCGACTGCCCTGACCTGACCGCTCCGCGCTGCCTGCCCGAGCCGGGCACACCGGCCGCATTCAGCTGGTACTGGCAGCGGCTCAGCGGTCTCGAGGGCTGGCTCGCCGCCGAGCTGGGCCCGATCTCAACCTACGAGCCGCAGCGCGTCGCCCTCATGACCAGGCTGCCCGACGACGAAGTCGACCCGAGCGACGTGCTCACGCCGCAGCCCGTGGAGTGGCCACTCGACACGCCGCTCACCGAGTTCGGCGAACCGGTGCCGGTGGCTCCCGATGCGCGCTGCGGCACCGTCTCGGGAACCGACCTCGAGACGCTGCTGCCGATCCTGCGCGACGGCAACCAGTTGACGCGCTTCGTCGACGGCTCCGAGGAGCGGGTGCTGTCGGTTCGCGTGCTCGTGCCCGGCGAGCCGTCGCCGTGCGCCGACGAGGCCTGATTCAGCCCGGCAACTCGCTGACGAAGCCGTAACCGAGGCCGCGCTCGACGTCGACGCGCTCGTGCTGGCCGCGCTTGGAGGGCCAGCCCCGCCTGGCGGCGAACGTCATCGCCGTCGAACGCGTGGCCGAGGCGACGCGGCTGCGTCGGCTCTACCCGTAGGCGGGCAGGCCGAATAAGTCGCTGATAAGCGGGCCGGCTCATGATGCCGGAATGGGAAGGCGGACCAAGCGAGAGCGCAGGGAGGCCAGGGTCAAGGACCGGCGCGAGAGGAGCCGGCCGGAGCGCGATGGCGCCGGGCGCTGGCGTGTCGAGTAGGTCCACGGCGCGCCCGTGGGTCCGGACGTCGTGACAGCCAGCCTCGAGGAAGTGCTGGCGTCGATGGAGAAATTCAGTGGCGGCCTGTCGTGGGCCGAGGCATCGCCGCGCATCGTGCCGCTGTTCCAGCGCGTGCGGCCGTACCCGGTTGGCACTCCGGAGGCCGTGCAGGCGCTCGTCCCGCCGGGCATCGCCGTCGGCTTCGGCATCGACACCGGCCCGGCGTTCATCAACGTGACGGCTGGTCTGCTGGAGGACTGGTCCGTCGGCCTCGGAGACCTGACGGCCACGGGACTCGCCAACCTGCATTCGCTTGCGGCGAGAGTCAACCGGCGGGCCATCCTCCACCAGCACGTCGGCGAGCTGCCCGTAGAGGCGCTCCAAACCGGGTTCCATATCGGATCAACGCTCGTCCTCGCCCCCTCGGAGCTGGTCCGGCTCTTCGGCGCCGAGCCGCGGACTTTCATCGCGCCGATGCGCGACCTGCTGCTGGGCCTGCCGGCGGACGTCGACGACGAACTATGCGGCTGGCTCTTCGACGAGTTCGCCAGCCAAGACCCCAACTGCCTCGCGCCGCGCCGCTTCGCGTTCGACGGTCAGAGCATCTCGGTACTGCCGCTGGAAAGCGCACCGCCGTTCGCTTCGCCGATGGCCGACCTGGGCGTGCACGCATAATCGGTCAGCAAGCCACCTGATATATGCATGTGCTAGCATCAGCATATGCAGCGCATTACGACGACCGTCGATCGCCGTGTCTACGCTCGCCTCGAGGATCTTGCTCGTCGCGATGATGTCCCGGTAGCCCGGCTGATCCGCGAGGCGATGGAGAGGTACGTCGTGGAGCGCGAGACGGAGATGCAGCCGGAGCCGCTACCCGACTGGGTCGGCATGATCGAGGGCCCGGGCGGGGACTATGCCAGCCGTGATGAGGAGGTCCTGAAGTCGGAGTGGGCCGCGGAACTGGAACGTCGCCCGCGCTCAGAATCCGGCTGACGCGTGCCGGCGCTGATCGATACGAGCGCTGTCCTGGCCGCCGTCGATCGGCGCGACCCGGCCCATGCTCGCGTCGTCGCGGCGCTGTCCAGGGAACGCTCCACGGTCGTGTTGCCCATCGTGGCCTTGCCCGAGATCGCATTTCTCCTCACCAACCGCCACGGCGACGCCAAGGCGGCAGTGGTCATGGGCAGGATCGTTCGCGGGCGATGGCCGATCGAGGGGCTCGGGGCCACCGATCTGTCGCGGGCGACCGAACTCATGGCGCGCTATGCCGACTCACGGATCGGTTTCGTCGACGCGGCGGTAGCCGCCTTGGCCGAGCGACTCGCGGCGTCGCGCATCTACACGCTCGACCGACGCGACTTCGCGATCCTTCGGCCCAGGCACGCCGAGGCCTTCGAGGTACTTCCGTAAGGGTGGCCACAGCCGCGATCAGACCTGGTCGTGATCGTCTGGACGTTGCGGCGCTTGCGATCGCCCACTGCGGGCCGAGCCAGCGCTGCCATCCCTCGGGCGGCGGATCGGGGCTGTCGCGCTTGAGCTTGCTGATCCCTGGCCGAGCCGGTCGCGGCTGTCCTTTAGCCGCCCGGCGTCGGTCTGCTCGACGACGATCCGCGGCGCCACACCCTCTGCGCCGATCTGCGCCAACTGAGCCGGCCAGCCATGGCGCCAGGCCTCGAGCGTCTGCCACAGGCGTCGCGGCGGGGCGGCCGGCTTGCCAATCATCAGGATCTCGTCCCCGCCGATGCGCACCGACAGCACATCGGGCAGGTCGCCCAGTGAGCGGCCGAGCAGCTTGATGACCTCGTCGCCGCGGACCTGGCCGTGGCGAGAATTCCACGCCCGGAAGCCTGCCAGGTCCAGGAACGCCGTCTCGACGGGCTGGTCGGCCAGGCGTGGCAGCCGGCGTAGGCCGACCTCGAGTTCTTCGAGCGTCGCGATGGTGGTCAGTCTGCTGAGGCGGTCGAGCGCCCAGATCGGCGAGGACGGCCACTCGAACCGGGCCCAGAACGGCCGCCGGGACTGCTCGAGCCAATTGACGACGGCGGCCGTCAGCCATGGCACCTCGGGGTTCAGCGCTCGCCACCAGCCGGCCGGCTCCTGCCGCTTGAGCAGCCAATCGCGGGTCGGCGCCGGATCGAAGTCCGGATCGAGGCGCAACAGCAGGTCGGCGGCGGCAAGCGTCGTCAGCAGGTCCGGCTGCTGACCGTCGTCGCCCCAGCTGCCGTCGGGCTCGCGCAGGGCCGCGACGTAGCCGACCAGGTTCGGGATGAGCGTCGGGTTACACGCCGCAGCGCCACAGGCCGCTGGCGAGGTGAGCGCTGGCCGAGACGAGCGCGCGGCGGTAGAAGGGAAAGCGCACACCGCGCACGACGCCGTCGCGCTGGGCGATGCCACCGTAGCGGACGGCAAGGGCGAATAGCAGGTGGCGGAAGCGCTCCGTCACATGGTCGGACGCCGTGAACAGCCACAGCGCGAACGTGTCGCGCCACGGGTCGCGGGCCGCGAACCAGTTCGCCAGTTCGTGCTCGGCAACGGGCGTCGCCTCGTCGAGCAGCTTGGCCGCGCGCCGAGCGACCTCCGGCGGCGTCGCAGCGTCCGAGGCCACGCGTTCCCAGAAGTCGAACTGCGCGCCAATGACGACGGGCTCCATCAGGCGTCGGCCGTGCGCCGAGCGGTCGGTCGCATCGTTCTCCGCCTCGGCGCCGCGCCAGAGCGGCGGGGGCACGTCGTAGGGCAGCCGGTACGCCACGCTGCCCGCCTCGGAGTGCCAAGAGAGATTCCAGCGATAGCGGAGCGCGTTGTATCGACCGTAGCCCACCTCGTGCGCCTCCAACACATCGAGCAGCGGGCGAAGATCGACGGCGGCGCCGGCTCGTCGCAGCAGGTCGAGCCCGACGATCAGCAGCGGGTCATCCATTGCGTCTGGCGCCCGTGTCAGCCGGCCGAGCGCCAGGCGCGCTCGACGGATCGCCGGAGCGAGCCGATCCGGCTCCTCCTCGGCTTCGCTGATCCGGCCCCACTGCGCAGTCGCCATCAGTCGATCAGGTCTCCCAGGCTTGGCTCTCGAGCCAAGCCTGCCGGGTGAATCGTCCCTGCCGCAATGGCCCGAAAGTCACCCGGCCGCCGAGCCGGAAGTGGTGACCGCTGGCACCGGCCTACCGCAGGCGTGGGCGATGCGGTCGCGCGGCCGGCCACTACGTCCAGAAGTCAGCAGGCTCGCGTGGCTGGTCGGCGTTGCGACGGAAGAGGCGCATCCCGCATCAGGTTGGTGCCGTCAATGGGCCGACGGTCCGCGGATTCGACGCCCGTCGCGAGCGGCCCGGAAGCTACAAGGTCGTCAGTCGGCCGGGGCGGCGGCGAAGAGGGTCATCGGCGCGGCCAGGCCCTTCAGCTGGTGCTCGCCGCGCGGCTCGAAGTCGACGTCGGCGCCGGCGAGCAGCCGCGTCGTGGCCGACACGAGGATCTCGCCGGGAGCGGCCGCGGCGGCGATGCGCGCCGCCTCGTGCACTGCCAGCCCGCGCACGTCCGAGCCGGCCACCTCGACCTCGCCGGTGTGGACGCCGGCGCGGATATCGAGCCCCAGGTGGCGGGCTCCAGCGATCATCGCGCGTGCCGCGCCGACGGCCCGTCCGGCGCCGTCGAAGATGGCCAGGAAGCCGTCGCCGGTGGTGTTCACCTCGCGCCCGCGGAAGCGGTCGAGGACGAGGCGCGCCTGCTGATTGTGGCGGGCGAGCAGGTCGCGCCAGGCGGTGTCGCCGAGGCGGGCGGCCATATCGGTCGAGCCGACGATATCGGTTAGGAGCAGGCTGACCAGGATGCGCGCCGTCGACTCGGTCGGTGCCATCCACGTGCGGAAACCGGACCACTCAACGCTGGTCATCGGCTCGTCGGAAATGACCCAGCCGTCATGGCCGGGCGGAATGTCGATGACGTCGTTCGGGCCGGCCTCCAGGATCGGGCCGTCCTCCATCTCGATGTGCAGGCGGCCGCTCGTGACCAGGCCGGTGTGATGGGCGACGCAGCGGCGGCGTCCGGCAACGGGATCCATCTGCCCGCAGTGCTCGCCCGGCTGCATCACGTAACGGGCGATCGTCGCATCGCCAATCGACACGGCGTCGACCGTCACGCCCGAAACCTCGACGTGTTCCTCGGGCCGATCGAGACTCTTCCGAACCGCCCCTGGCATGTCGCCTCTCACCGCTCCGCGGGAGCCGGCGTGCTGTGCCGGCCGGCAAATCTTGGCCGCCTTGGATCGGGCGGTCAAGAGTCGGCGTGCGGGCCGTATTGACGCCCGACGCTAAACTAATCTCGCTCACTAAATTTAGTTACCAAAAGCGGACCTGCCCGTGTACGCCACCGGCTCCAAATCCCTGATCCGCCAGCTCAACCGATCAGCGGTTCTCAACCTGATCAAGACCGAGGGGCCCATCGCCCGCGTCGAGATCGCTCGCCGCCTGAACCTGAGCGGGGCGGCCGTGACGTCGATCGCCGCCGAGCTCGAAGAGCTGCGCCTGATAAGGAGCGTCGCCCAGGCAGCCTCGACCGGCGGTCGACCGGCCACCCTGCTCGCGCTGAATCCTGAGGCTGCCTGCGTCATCGGCATCAAGCTGACGGTCGATCACCTGGCCGCCGTGGTCGCCGATCTCGAGGGCGGCGTCCTCGACGATCGCGTGCAGGACCTGGCGAGCCACGACCTCGAGTACGTCCTTGGGGCCCTTGACGAGCTGGTCACTGTCATGCGCCGGTCAACCGGAGGTATGGGGCTGTTGGGGGTGGGCATCGGCATGCCCGGCGTGGTCGACGGTTCGGCCGGCGTGTGCGTCGACTCGCCCATCCTCGGCTGGCACGACGCCCCCGTCTCGGAGCGGCTGGCAGAGCGCCTCGGGCTGCCCGTGCTGATCGACAACGACGTCAACACGCTCGCCGTCGCCGAGCAGCTCTACGGCCACGGCCGGAGCGCTGAGACCTTCGCGACGGTGACCATCGGCCGCGGTGTCGGCTGCGGCCTGGTCGTGGCCGGCCAGCTGTTGCGTGGCCGACGCGGTGGGGCAGGGGAGTTCGGCCACGTCCCGCTCAATCCGGATGGGCCGCGCTGCGAGTGCGGACGGCAGGGTTGCCTGGAGGCCTACGTCGGCGACCCGGCCCTCGTGCGGGAAGCGCGTGAGGCGCGCCTGCTCGGCCACAGCGATGGGATCGATCGGCTGACCGCTCTGGCCGACGAAGGCGACCCAGTAGCCCGCTCCATCTTCGCGCGGGCCGGCGAACGGCTGGGCACGTCCTTGGCGGGGCTCGTCAACACTCTCAGCCCCGATCTCGTGATCGTCAGCGGCGAGGGCATGCGCGCCCGACGTCACATCGAGCCGGCGCTCCGCCGAGCGGTTGAGCGGAACGTCTTTCCGCCGCTCGCCGACGTGCCGCTGATCATCGATCCCTGGGACGACGCCAAGTGGGCCCGCGGAGCCGCTGCCCTCGTGCTCGAAACGTTCTTCAGCGCCGGTCGCGAACAGTCCGGCAACGGCCGCCCGCTCGATCTGGCGAGCTTCGCCGCCGAGGCCGTCTGATGGTCGGCGAGCAGGGTCTGCGGCGCGCCGCCATCGTGGCGCTCTTCCTGCTGCCCAGTCTCATCCCCCTGCTCGCCTTCATGGTCGTGCCCATGATCGCCTCACTTGGCCTGACGACCTTCGAATGGAACCTCATCCGGCCACCGGAATTCGTCGGACTCGACAACTTCACGCGGCTGGTGAGTGACCCGGCCTTTCATGCCGCGCTGGTGCATACGCTGCAGTTCCTGCTCGGCTACCTGCCGCTGGTCATGATCGGCGGCCTCGCCATAGCGCTGGCGCTGAACCAGTCGCTGCGCGGGCTGGCCATCTTCCGGACCGCGTACTTCCTGCCGGTGGTCACGAGTTGGGTCGTCGTGGCTCTGATGTGGAAGTGGCTGCTCAATCCCGGCACCGGCATCGTCAACTGGACACTGGGCCTCGTCGGGATCACGGGGCCGGGCTGGTGGACCGAGCCTGCCTGGGCGATGCCGTCGATCATTCTGGCCAGCGCCTGGAAGGACCTGGGCTTCGTGATGGTCATCTTCCTGGCCGGATTGCAGGCCATTCCGAACGACTACTACGAGGCGGCGTCTGTCGACGGCGCCGGCCGCTGGCATCGCTTCCGCCACGTCACACTGCCGCTGCTCAGCCCAGCCACCTTCTTCGTCCTGATCATCAGCCTGATCAACGGCTTCCAGGTTTTCGATCAGGTATGGGTGATGACCGGCGGCGGACCGGCCGGCGCCAGCAGTGTCGTAGTCACGGAGGTGGTTCGCAACGCCTTCAGCTACGGGCGCTTCGGCTACGCCGCCGCCATGAGCTGGGTCCTCTTCGCGGCCATCCTCCTCGTCACGCTGTTCCAGTTCAGGCTGCAGCGACGGTGGGTGACCTATGCATGAGCCGGCGACGCGCCCGATGCTCGGGATCGGTCGCCCGTTGGCGCTGACCCGAGCGCTCGACCGGCGCAGCGTCGCGCGAGCGTGGATCTACCTCGCGCTGGGTGCCGGGGCGGTGGCCATGATGTTTCCCTTCGCCTGGATGGTCAGCACGTCGCTGACAGCCGACGCCCAGCTTTTTGCGACGCCGCCGCGGCTGGTCCCTGAGCCGGTGCAACCACAGAACTACCAGCGCATCTTCGACACCTTCCCGATGGGCCGCTTCGTGCTCAACAGTGCGCTGGTAGCGGGAATCTCGGTGGCGCTGCAGCTCGTGACCAGCGCGATGGCTGCCTACGCGTTTGCACGCATCCCGTTCCGCGGGCGCGACCTCGTCTTCTTCCTCTACCTGGCCACGCTGATGGTGCCGATGCAGGTCATCGTCGTACCGCTCTTCATCGAGATGCG
>CAYRMQ010000053.1:10152-19215 GCA_964425305.1 uncultured Anaerolineaceae bacterium
ACCGAGTGGAACCTCGTCATGGCCGGCGCAACGGTCAGCGTCATTCCCATCGTCGTCGTCTATCTCGCCGCGCAGCGCTACGTCGTGCGCGGCATCGCCCTGTCCGGGCTCAAGGGTTGACCTGCCCATGTCGAGGAGGAGGTGAGCTTCTGAAAGCAGCGCGTTCAAAGGATCCCAGACCGATATCGGCAACCAAACGAGGAGGAGGAACCGCAGATGAACCACCGAAGCTCGCGGTCGCTGGCCGCGTTGATGTCGGCAGCCATCGCAATCGCCGCCTGCACGGCGGCGACGCCGCCACCGACCGCCACGCCGGGTGCTCCCACGGCGGCGCCTACCGGCCCCGCCGAAACGCCGTCCGAGACTGCCGCGGCCAGCCCGACCGCTGCCCCGACCGCGGCGCCGGAGGCCGTCACCTTGACGTACTTCACGTTCTCGGCCGCACCCGACCATCTGGCGGACCTGGATGCGATTGTGCAGGCCTTCCAGCAGCAGCACCCGAACATCACCATCGACGTCCAGACGGCGTCGTTCGACGAGTACTTCACCCGTCTCCAGACGCAGATCGCGGGCGGCACGGCGCCCGACACCTTCGAGCTCAACTACGAGAACTTCGTGACCTACTCGAGTGCTGGAGCCCTGCTCGATCTCGGCCCCTACGCGGGCACTGAGGCTGGCTTCGACCCGGCGCGCTACTACCCGCGTGCCTACGAGGTCTTCCAGGCCGACGGCGCGCAGTACGGCCTGCCGGCTACCTTCAGCGACGTGCTGCTGTTCTACAACAAGGACCTCTTCGACGCCGCGAGCGTCGAGTACCCGAGCCCGGACTGGACGTGGGAGGACGAGCTTGCCGCCGCCCGCCAGCTGACCGATCGTGATGCTGGCGTGTGGGGTGACTTCCAGCCGATCCAGTTCTTCGAGTTCTACAAGGTGCTGGCCCAGAACGGCGGCGGCTTCTTCAGCGAGGATGGGACGCAGGTCACCTTCAACTCCCAGGAGGGCATTGAGGCAGCCGAGTGGCTGGTCAATAAGGTCGGCGACGTCATGCCAACCGACGCCGACATGGGTGGCCAGAACGACGCCACGTTGTTCAAGTCAGGCAACCTCGCCATGTGGCACAACGGCATCTGGCAGTTCGCCGGCATGGCCGATGCCCCGTTCGAGTGGGACGTCGCGCTCGAGCCCGGCAACGTCCAGAAGGCGCACCACTTCTTTGCCAACGCGGCAGTGGTCTCGTCGACGACCGCCCATCCCGCCGAGGCGGCCGCATGGGTCGCGTTCCTGACCAGCTCGGACGAGGCGGTTCAGGTACGCATCGCGGCGAGCTGGGAGCTGGCGGCGGTCGCCGACCAGTCGCTGTTCCAACCCTATCTCGAGCAGACACCGCCGGAGAGCCGCGAGGTCGTCTTCGAGGCGCTCGACAACATCGTCGTGCCGCCCGTCATCGAGCGCCAGGCCGAGATGCAGGACATCGTCAGCCAGCAGCTCGAGCGGGCCAAGCTGGGCGAGGTGTCCGTGCAGGAAGCGCTCGATACCGCCGCGCAGCAGGTTCAGCAACTGCTCGACTGAGCAAGTCCTTCGGCGCAGGGCGGGGACGCTCTTCCCCGCCCTGCTTCCATCTGCCGTCAGGAGGTCGAGTGGTAACCGAGCCCAAGCCAGACATCGCTGCCCTCGCCCGGCGCAGCATCGAGCTGATATCGGCAAATCAGGCCGCGACGGGCGCCTACGTGGCCTCGCCCAACTTCCGCGTCTACCGCTACAGCTGGCTGCGCGACGGCGCCTTCATCGCCGATGCGATGAGCAGGGCCGGCCAGTCCGACAGCGCCACGGCGTTCTTCGCCTGGTGCCGCGACATCATCGAGGTGCGCAGTGAGACGATCGACGCACTCGTCCGTCGCCGCCGTGAGGGCCAGCAGATCGCGCTCGCTGACTTCCTGCATACCCGCTTCACGCTCGATGGCCGCGATGCCGACGAGGAGTGGTGGAACCATCAGCTCGACGGCTACGGCGCCTGGCTGTGGGCGCTCGGTGCCCATGCAGCGCGCGATGGTGGCAGGCTCCGGCGGCGCGAATTCTCCAGCGCGGTCGAGGCGACCGCGCGCTATCTGCTGAGCTTCTGGGACCATCCCTGCTACGACTGTTGGGAGGAAAATGCCGACCAGGTGCACGTCGCCACGCTGGCCGCCATTCATGCCGGCTTGCGTGCTGCGGCTGACTGGCCCGGTGTCGCCGACGAGGTCCAGCGCGAAGCGCAGGCCGCGCTGCCTGCGATCGACCGCCGCGTCCGAGCGGAAGGGGTCCGCGATGGCCGCCTGGTCAAGTGGCTGGGCGGCAGCGACCTGGACGCGAGCCTGCTCTTCTGCGCGCTCCCGTATGGCCTCCTGGCGCCCGACGATCCCCTGATGCGCGCGACGGTAGAGGGTCTCTCGGCCGAGCTGGCGCACGTCGGCGTCCATCGCCACACCGACGACACTTACTTCGGCGGCGGCGAGTGGCTGCTCCTGGCGGCCGTGCTCGGGTCGTACTTGGCGGCGATCGGCAAAACTGACGCGGCGCGCGTGCAGCTCGAGTGGGTCGCCGCCCAGGCAGACGCCGACGGGAACCTGCCCGAACAGGTCAGTCAGCATCTGCTCCATCCCGAGGCCTACGACGGCTGGGTGGAGCGCTGGGGTGCCGTCGCCACCCCGCTCGTCTGGTCCCACGCGATGTACCTCAACCTCCACACCGAGCTGGCCAACGGCAGATGATCCGCCACCGGCCGACCGGCATGGACCATCCGTACGAGGCCGACGACGAGCGACGCCTACCGGTCTTGCCGCTCGCCGGAGAGACGGTCGAGATTCGGGCGACCAGTGATCACGGCGTGCTTGCCGCCAACCTCGAGCTGGACGATGGTTCGCGGCTGCCGATGACCCTCGCCGGCGCGACGGCGCGTGGCCGCCGCCGCTGGAGCGTGAAGCTGACCGCGCCCCAGGCAGGCGCCTGGCTGCGCTATCGGATCGTTGGCGCCGACGGCACCGCCAGCCGCTGGTCGCGCGTTGCCCCCGCCGCCTGGCGGCACGTTGGCGGTTGGGAATCGAGCAGCGAAGGTTCGAGGACGGCGCTTCGAGCAGCGCCGGAGCTGACGGTGAATGGAGCTGGCCGCCTCGTCGAGGGCAGCCTCGCCTGGCTGGCGGGAGCTGACGGCGTCCGACGCGTCAGATTCGGATTTTGGCTCTCGGCAGGCGAGCGCATCATCGGCTTTGGCGAGCGCTATGATCGCCTCGACCAGCGCGGCAATCGGCTCGACGTGCGCGTATACGAGCCGTACAAGCGTCAGTGGACCGGCAGCCGCACCTACCTGCCGATGCCGTTCTTCATCAGCAGCGCCGGTTGGGGGGCGTGGCTCAGGACGTCGCGCCGCGTCTGGTTCGACGTTGGGGCAAGCAATCCCGATGTCTTGGCCGTGGAGGCCGACGTCGATCCTCGCCAGCCAGCCGTCGAGCTGGTGGTGGTCGAGGGGACGCCGCAGCAGGTGCTGGCCGCGTTCCTCGATTACAGCGGGCCGGCGACCCTGCCGCCGGACTGGGTCTTCCGGCCGTGGATGAGCGCCAACGAGTGGAACACCCAGCGGCGCGTGATGGACGAGGTCCGGCGCGGGCGCGAGCTGGGCATCCCGGCCGGGGTGTTGGTGATCGAGGCGTGGAGCGACGAGACCAGCTTCGCGATATTCCGCGACGCCGAGTACCGGCCGCGGACGGACGGCGGCCCGCACCGGCTGGCCGACTTCAGCTTTCCGGCTGGCGGCGCCTGGCCGGATCCGAAGGCGATGGTCGATGAGCTCCACCGGTTGGACATGCGCCTGCTGCTGTGGCAGGTACCGCTGATGAAGCGCCGGCGCGACCTCGCCGGCCAGGCGCTCCACGACTGGGACGCGATGGTTCGGAACGGCTACGCGGTACGGCGCCGGGGCGGCCAGCCATACCGGAACCGCGGCTGGTGGTTCCCCGACGGGCTGCTGCTCGACTTCACGAATGAGGAGGCGCGCGAGTGGTGGCTGTCCAAGCGCCGCTACCTTGTCGAGGAGCTGGCCATCGACGGCTTCAAGACCGACGGCGGCGAGCATGCCTGGGGTGACGACCTGCGCTACGCCGACGGCCGCACGGGCGCCGAGGCCAACAACGAGTACCCGGTGCTCTACCAGGCCGCCTATCACGAGCTCCTGCGGCAGCACCGGTCGGACGGCGCCACTTTCAGCCGGTCAGGTTTCGTCGGCTCGGCGCGCTACCCGGCGTTCTGGGCTGGCGACGAGGACTCGACGTGGGAAGGATTCCGGGCGGCGATCATTGCCGGCCAGCAGGCGGGCGTGTCGGGCATCTTCTTCTGGGGCTGGGACATCGGCGGCTTCTCGGGCGAGGTGCCGAGCTCGGAGCTCTACCTGCGTTCGACGGCGATGGCCACCTTCTGCCCGGTCATGCAGTACCACTCCGAGTACAACGCCCACCGCCGGCCGTGCCGTGACAGGACGCCCTGGAACATCGCCGAGCGCAACGGCGACCCGTTCGTGGTCGACGTCTACCGCCGCTTCGCCCAGTTGCGCGAGCGGCTCGTGCCGTACCTGGCGCGCGAGTCGCGCCATGCCGTGGCGGCCAGCTTGCCGCTGATGCGTCCAATGGCGTTCGACGATCCGAGCGACGAGGCCGCGTGGGAGCGGTCGCTCCAGTACCGCCTGGGCCGTGACCTGATCGTCGCGCCGGTGACCGAGCCGGGTGCCGAGCGCTGGCCGGTCTACCTGCCGGCCGGCCGCTGGGTGGACCTGTGGAGTGGTGAGCGCGTCGAGGGTCCTGTCACGCTGGAAAGAGAAGCCGCCATCGGCGTCATCCCGGTCTGGACGCGAGCCGCCGCGGCTGACGGCCTCCGGCGGGAACTGGCTCTATCTCGAGGCGCCCTGTCCTGAGGCCGGCTGGCCCTGTGGTACGTTGGCTGCCGGACGGCCAGTAGTGTGCGCCTCGCAGATGTGCCCAGATCGCTCTCGTCTCGGCCGCGGGCCAGCGGCGGCCTCGGGGCCGGCCCCGTCAGCCCACCGGGAGAGTGCGCGAGCCGGTCGCGATGCGGGCCACGAAGATCACGGCGATCGCACCGAGCGTGGCGACGACGATGCTCTGCAGGTTGATGCCGTCCAGCGGACCCATGTTGAGCACCGTCGAGGCGACGAACCCGCCGACAATCCCGCCGACGATGCCCAGCAGGACCATCCTCACGAGCCCGCCGCGCGACCGCATGATCATGTTGGCGAAGTAGCCGGCGATGGCGCCGACGACGATCCAGGCGATGAAACCCATCTCGCTGCTCTCCTTCTTGTGCTCAGGCCGCCGAGCGGCGGAAGATGCCCACCGACCAGATCACTATCAGCTCGAGGATGGTCCAGCCGACGAGGGCCACGATCGCGGCGATGTCGAGGATGGAGCCCGCCGAGCTGAGCGCCTGTGTTCGGAGGATCCCCTCGAACGGCGCCACGAACAGCTGGCTGATGTTGAGGATGCCGGCCACGAGGGCGTTGCTTTCCCTGGCGTCCAGCAGGAGCAGGATGATGCGCGCTCCGATGACGAGCTGGATGAGCCCGAAGACGAGGACGATCACGCGTCGGACCAGTTCTGGCCCGCCCGGGCCGGTGGTGGCCACGCGACGGCTGTCTGTCCGAACCGTCGCCGGCGACGCGGCCGTCGCCGGTTCGTGCGTCACGACCTGACGGTCGATCTGGTGTTCAGTCATGCGAGTACTCCTTGAGCGAGCGTGTCCCCGGCAATCGTTGGCCAGTGCCGGCCGGGTGTCGTTACGACTTGTCATTTGGGTTCGACAGGTCCCCGTCGCCCGGTGTCGTCGGCGAGATCGTCCGCTGCCGTCGGACAGTTCGCTCAGCCGACGACCCGGCGCGACGGGGCCCCTGCACGCCGGACGACCCGCTCACGTAGCCGTCCGGCAGGGATCGTCTCGTGCCCCCAGGCTCGAGACGGGTATCAATGCATTGTCAGATGTGAGCGCCTGTCGACTGACCGGCAGCGGCGAGCGCCACCGGAAACATGACGAGGATCAGAAATATCGCCAGCGCCACGAGGACGGCATAGCGCAGCAGGGCCGAAGCGGTCGCTCCGATCTCGCTGAACTTGGGCCGATCGTGGTTCGCCGGTCCCGGGAGGTGCATCTCGCGCATACGCTGCTCCTGTGTGCGCCCCCACACTGGCAAGAGTGTCCGGTCGTCAGGTCGGCCCGTCATGACGACCCGTCATCCCACGCGCGAACGGCCAACTCCGCGGTATGGACGTCGGCGCAGCGCGACGATCAGTGGCTCGGCCGCTCGTGAGCAGTCGACTCGGTCGACTCGCTGTCCCGGCCCACGTTGGCCAACGTGGGGATGAACCTGTGACCACCGCCCGGGACGGTGGCGATGAAGCGCGGCTGCCGATAGTCGTTCTGGAGCTTGAGACGCAGGTTGCGGACGTGGCGATCAACGACGGTGCTGTCGGCGCACGTAGCGCTGCAAGTCGCCGAAGCGCTCACGGACCGGGCCTCGCGGCACGCTGAACGCGGCGACGGCCAGCCCCTCCTTCTCGCGGACGAGCGCGGCGCGCCTCGTGGGCGTGCTGCTTTGCCGAGCAGGATGACGGCTGTCTGGTCGGTCGGCGCTACTTCAGCGCCGAGTCGATGGCCCAGCTCAGACCCGGCGCTACGTGGCCGGGCTCGGCCGCGTCGTGGCCCTGTGGTACGTTGCCTGTCTGATGGCCGGTCGGCAGGGCTCACAGTTGGAGGGGAGGAATCTGGCGCAGGCGATCGCCGAAACGCTCGAGGCTGCCCCGATCGCTCTCGTCTCGGCCTACCTGTACGGCAGCCAGGCGGAGGGTCGCGCTCACCGGGAGAGCGACGTAGATGTCGGGGTCCTGTTGCCGCGCGAGCCGGCCACCACCCCCCGACAGCGGTTCGCCGCGCGCGTCGACATCATTGCCCTGCTCGCGCGCGAGCTCGGCTACGAGGCGGTCGACGTCGTGGTGCTGAACGATGCCCCGCCGCTGCTCGGCCGACGCATCGTGACGCGTGGCCAGCGGGTGGTGTGCACGGATCCGGAGGCTGACCATGTCTTCGTTCGCGACGTCCAGCTGCGAGCGGCCGATGTCGAGCCCTTCCTGCGCCGCACTCGCGCCGTCAAGCTCGCCTCCATACAGCGATGACGTTCCTGGTCGAGCGCCTGGCCGAGCTGCGACGGCACCTCGACCACCTGCGCGAGCTGCGGCCGCGCGTCGGTCCGGAGGCTCTCGCGCGGGATCTTTCGCTGCACAACGACGTTCTCTACTCGCTGCTGATGGTCTGCCAGTTGGTGATAGACATCGCCGGCGAGCTGTCGGCGCGGCGTGGCGATCGCTTCGAGGACTACACCGAGGCGGTCCGCAACCTGGCCCGCGATGAACGCTTTCCGGCCGAAGTGGTCAAGCGGCTCGAACGCCTCCCCGGATTTCGCAACGTGCTCATCCACGAGTACGTGGCGCTCGATCTGGAGCGCGCGGTGGAAGCGCTGGACGAGCTGGATCCGATCGAGCAGTTCTTCGCCATCGTCAGCCGACTGGTCGCCGAGATTGACCGGGAGTAAGGGGATGCAGTCGCGTTTGCCGGCCGACCAGCGGCACTTCAGTTTGAGGTCGTGATCCTCCGCGTTTCGCCGAGAGTCGCGCGGCGCATGCGTCGCGTGCGTCACGCCGCGCTGGTCGTCCTTTCGCTGGCCCTCGCCCACGAGGCCGTCTATCTCGTGCACCACGAGCACGGCGCCGCGGCGGGCGCCATCGGCCGCGAGGGCCACGACTACTGGCCCGCCTTCCTGGCGGCGGGGCTCGGCGGCGCCCTGCTCATCGGCGCATGGTGGGCATGGCGGCTGGCCCACCGCGTACGCGCAGCGGCCACCTGCCCGGCCGCGCGTGCGGCGCAGCCGGCGAGCTTCGGAGCTGAATGGCGCTTGCTGTTACGGCGCCTCGCCCCGACCGTCGCGTCGCTGTTCCTCGTGCAGGAGAACGTCGAGCACCTGCTGTTGCACGGGCAGATCGAAGGCCTGGCGACCTATCTCGCGCCCGGGGCCGAGCTGACGCTGCCGCTGGTGCTGGCGGTGGTGGCCACCATCGCGGCCGTCGGCGCGCTCGCTCGCTGGCAGGAGGTCGTGCTCATCGCCCGCCTGCGCCTCGCCGCATGGGAGAACGTAGCAGGGGCGTCCGAGGCGCGATCATCGGCACCGGCCGGCTGGGACATCACCGCCGCGCTGGTGCACCTGCGGTTGCTGCTGGCCGCCGACAGTCAGCGCAGAGCTCCGCCGACGACCTCCATCGCCTGAGTCGGCTGGTCGGCGACGGCCCGCAGCCAAACCGCGGATCGGCCGACCTTCGTAACCCAGACAGGAGGTCGAGCATGTCTCTCTCCCGCGTTCGGCGCGCGCTGGGCGCCGGCGTCCTGCTGGCACTTGGCGGGCTGATGGCGGCCGCCCCCGTCGTCGCCCAGGAGGTACGCGAGGTGGCGGGCTACCGGTTCGTCGTCGGCTTCATCGATGAGCCCGTGTTCACGGGCCAGAAGAGCGGCCTCGAGTTCATGGTTTCTCGCGACGGCGCGCCTGTCACCGGACTCGCCGAAACGCTCCAGGCCGAGGTTGTCTACGGCGACGAGCGACGCGACCTGCCGCTCAGCCCGCGCTTCGGCCAGGACGGGTGGTACCAGTCGGTCTTCTTCCCGACGGCGGCGGGTGCCTACACATTTCGCATCTTTGGCTCGATCGAGGGCCAGCAGATCGATGAGTCGTTCAGCTCGGGGCCGGACACCTTCAACGAGGTCGAGGAGGCGACGAGCGGGCAGTTCCCGATCGTCCTGCCGGCAGCGGGTGAGCTCGCCGCCAACGCCGAGCGGGGTGCCCAGGCCGCCGATCGGGCGAACATCGGCCTCGCGCTGGCGGCGGCCGGCGTCGTGCTCGGCCTGATCGGCATCGGAGTCGCGCTCGCGGCACGCCGCCGCCCTGCCTGATGGCTCGGCTGGCGGCCGTCCTGATCGGCCTCGGGGCGC
>CAYRMQ010000054.1:0-18811 GCA_964425305.1 uncultured Anaerolineaceae bacterium
GGGGCGGGGCGTGCTGCGCATCGCCGCTGCCGGCGGCAGCACACCCGACGTGACCTTGATCGACCGGCTCGACGACCAGGCGCCGTTCGGCCCGCACGGCCCGCTCGCCACGTTGGGTTTCGAACCGGCGAGCTTCTACCTCGGCGGCTCGAGGTTCGGCTTCACCGTCGACGAGCTGACCTATGACCAGTCCGAGAGCACCAGTCCCGCGCCCAAACCGGCGGCCTGGCGTGGGCTGGCCCTGCGTCGGGCGACCTTCTACCTCCCGCCCGATGCTCCTTTGCTGGGCGACGTCAGCCTGGGTGTACAGAACGTCTTTCTCGGCGATCCGGTTGGCGTGGAGGGTACGGCCACGCTCGAGTTCGGCGGCTCGGGCGACGTTCCTCTCGCTCTCGTCATCGAGCAGCTCGTTGGGAGCACATGGCAGCCCCTTGCCGTGACCTCCATCGCCGAGCCGGGCACCCGCCAGGACCGGGTGTCGGTGGCTCTACAGGGCCCGCAGTCGGCGCCGGCCCAGGTACGGGCGCGGCTGACCACGACGCCGACAGGCACGATCGCCTGGCGGCTGCCGCGCGGCCAGACCGACCCGACCGGTTTCAGCGTGCTGCCCGGCGACGTGCTCGAGGTTCAGCTGGGTGACGAGGCGCCGACGAGCTGCGTGTTCACGGCCAGCTGGACGCCACCACCGGCGGTGAACGTGACCGTTGGCGGAGTGACCTTGACGGACGTGACCAGCCTGAGCGGCACGGCCGCCGAGCTGGCGGGCGCGTCCTTCGCGCACAGTGCGTCGCCGGGCGGACCCTTTGCCTGGCGCTGGGACGACGATGCCGAGTTCGGCACAGCGCCCACCGGACCGCCCGCCGGGAGTCAGGCCCGGACGCACGTCCTGACGCTGCGCACAGGCGGATCCGCCGTCAGGCGGGTGCTCGTCGAGGTGCGCGCCCGGGGCCCGCTGCTCGTCGGCTGCCGGGATGGCGTCTTCACCGTTGAATCTGGCGGGCGCACCGCGGTCCAGGTGCTTGATGTGGCCGGCACCTACCGGCTGATCGAGTGGCACGCTAGTGGAACGCTCGCTCGCTCCCTGCCGCCGGCCACCCTCGCCGGCGGTGCCCTGCACGTGGACCAGGGGCAGATTGCCGAGGTGGTCAGCCAGGAAGTGGCCGAAGGACCGGCGCCCGGCGTCCCTGTAGCCGAGCCGGTGGCGACGCATGCCCACGTTCGCTACATCTTCGACTCGCGCGAGCTGCGGCCGCCGGACATGTTCTGGCGCGGCGAACAACAGACCGCCCTCGACGAGCTTGGCGCATGGGTGACAAGCCTGGGTTCGACCGCCCACTTCGCTGTCGTCGGCCGTTGTGATGACATCAGCGCGGGAGTGCCCCTGACTGCCACGACCGACCCGTACAACCGCGATCTGGCAGTCCGTCGGGCGGAGCGCACGCGCGACCTGCTGGTCTCGGCGGGAGTCGACGCCGACCGCATCGCCGCGCGCGGCGAGCAGTCCAGCTGGTTCACGGCCCCACCTGCCGCGACGGCAAGCCTGCCGCCGGCGGCGACGACCGAGCAGTGGCTGGCCCGCAGCACGCCCGAATACCAATCCTGGCCACGCGACCCGCACAGCCGGCAGGACGAGCGCGCGCCGCTGCGACGGGGAGACATCTACGCCTACGACGTGAGCCCCACCGCCGACGCCACGCCGCCCGCACAGGACGCCGAGACGCTTGACGCAAGCCGGCTGCGGGCACTGGTTCCAGGCCCGGATCCCACCGTCGTCAGTGGTGCCGCCGTGCCGGCCATCCCGCGCCCCAGCCCGCAGTACCGGGTGCGCGTCGAGGTCGAGTGGAACGACCCTGCAGCGCGGGGCATCGGCGACTCCTGGCCGATCCGCGCCGAGGTGATCGTCCAGTGGCCAGGCGACACCGTTCCTCTGCCACCGGGCAGCGGATCTGCCAGCCTGACCCGGCCCGGCGACACGTCGACGACGACGCCGGTCTGGACGCTGCGCGGGCGCTGGGCACATGACCGCACGGCCGGCACCGACGAGTTCCTGCTGGCTCTCGACGTAGCCGGCGATCCGACCGGCCTGGCCGTGCTGACCAGCCGGCCGCTGTCCGCCGCCCTCGGACTCGCGCCAGCTCTCGTTGGTGCCGCCGGTGGCGGCTCGCCGACCGTCAGCGGCGGAGACGCGGCACTCATCGGCGCGCTGATCGCGGCCATCGGCGCGGCGGCCAGCCTGCTGCTGCGCGACGGCAGCCGGACGGTGGTCACGGGCGTGACCATCGAGCACCTGCACCGCGGCGAAGCGGGAGCGGGCGGTCGCACCCGCCTGACAGTCGACTACGTCGTCGAGCTGAGCGTTAACGTCAGCGGCTCGGGCCTGCCGCTGCAGGTCAGCACGCGGCCCGACAAGCCGATGAAGCTGCGCTACCGCGGCGTCGGGGTCGAGATCGACACGGGTGTCGCGAACTGGTGGGACGGCGTCGGCCTGCACGCCCGCGACGCCATGCCCGAGGTCGTGGACCCCGGCAGCTGGCAGCTTGGCCCTCCGCTCGACGATCTGCTGCGCGTCACCGGCGTCCGCTCGGGCGCCCAGAGCTCGTGGCTCGAGGTCGACCTGGCGCTGTCGCTCGACCTGGGCGTGGTGACGCTCAGCAACGCCATCGTGCGCGTGGTCTTCGACTCGGGCGGCATCTCGGGGCTCGAGCTGCGCGGCCTGGTGGCGAAAGTGGACATTCCCGCCACCCTGCGCGGCGAAGGCACGGTGAGTGTCGCCAGCGGCTCGATCAATGCCGGCGTCCAGCTCGACGTTGTGCCGCTGAAGATCGGTGCCGTGGCCAACCTGCAACTGGGTGACGCGGGTTTCGTGGCGCTGCTCGTCGGCGTCCGCTTCCCGGCGCCGATCCCGTTCGCCAACTCGGGTCTCGGGCTGTTCGGCCTGGCCGGTCGCTTCGTCAGCAACGGCACGCGGCGCATCGATCCCGGGCCCGATCCGGTGGGACGAGAGCTGGCCTGGCTGGAGCGCAGCGACAAGTACCGCAGCGAGCCGGGCCAGTACGCGCTCGGCCTGGGCGCGGTCGTCGGCACGGTGCCCGACCTGGGCCTCACCTTCCACGCCTTCGGCATGGTGACCGTCGAGTTTCCACGGCCGTCGGTCATCTTTGCCGTCATCGCCAAGATCCTGAGCGAGAGCCCGCCGCCGCCCAACGATACGGCGACGCGGCCGGCCCACGGCCTGTCGATCATCGGGCTCATCGTCATCGACAGCAGTGCTGTGACCATCGCGCTGCGCGGCCACTACGCGATCCCGGGCGTGCTCGAGATAGACATCCCGGTCGGCGCGTACTTCCCGTACGCCAACGCGACCCGCTCATGGGTCCACGTGGGCACCGACGGCCAGCCCGGGCGCGAGGGCTCGCGCGTGACCGTGACCCTGCTGCCCGACATCCTCGACGTGCGCGTGTGGGCCTTCGTGATGGTGCACGGCGACGGCCTGAGCCCGGGGCTCGACGGCAACGCCGACTTCGTCTTCTCCGGCTTCGCCATCGGCTTCGGGGCGGGCTGGGAGATCGACTGGTCGGCCGGCCCGATCCGCCTGTACGCCTCGGCCAAGGTGCTGGCCGGCTTCGGCTCGGACCCGCTGTTCCTGGCCGCCGGCATATGGGTGCGCGGGGAGCTGGACCTCGTCATCGTCAGTGTCTCGGCGCGCGGCGAGATCACGGTCATGACCGACGGCCGGCGGACCGACCTGCACGGCGAGTTCTGCGGCGAGGTCGACTGCTTCTTCTTCTCCATCTCGGGCTGCGTCTCGATCGACGTCTCGGCCACGCTCGGTGCGCTGCCCGATCCGGCCAGTCCCGTCTCGGGCGTCGACCTGGTCAGCCGGCTGGGTCATGCGACGGCGCGGGCCGCAGCGGGCACGTCGGGCGGCCCGGCGGTCTGGCCTGACACGATCCCCGTAATCCACTTCGCGCACACCGTCGAGAACGGCATCGCGGGTGGCGACTTCGCCATCGGAACGCCGATGCCCGGTCCGCGCTGGAGCGGGTCGCGCGACGTCAAGCACGCCTTCCGCCTGACCGGCGTCCGGCTCGAGCCGGCGAGCGGACCGGCCCTGACGCCGCCCAGCGGCGGCTTCCCGACGGCCTGGTGGTGGCCCGGCGTGCGCTCCTCGTCCAAGCCGGCGTGGCTGTCGGCCAGCGAGAGCGAGCCGCGTGATCTCGCCCTGTTCTCATGGCAGCCCTGGACGGGGCTGCTGCCGCTGACCGAGCCGGCCGACTCGCCGGCCGACCCGGGACAGTTGATCGATGAGCTGTGCGAGCCCGTCGAACGGCCCGACGCTGTCTGCCTGATCGGCGAGCTGGGACGGCCCGCGGGCGCAGGCCTGGCGCTGCTGGCCGAGGATCCGGCTGAAGCCGACCCGGCGCTGCCGCCAGCCCGACTGCGGCTCGAGCAGCCGGCCGACGAACCCTGGTCGACGCTTGTCGCCGTGGCGCTGCACGCCGGCGTGGCCGTGCGCGCCGCGGGTGTCGCCCCGCTTCAGATGCCGTGGGCCCTGGCGAGCGGCGGCACGCGCTCGTCCGGGTGGCGGCTGGCCTCGCTGGTCCGTGGCGGCCAGGAGCTCGGTGCGCTGGGTGCCGCCGGTCGCTACGAGCCCTCACTCGAGAGCCCGACGCTCGTGCTCGAGGTCTGTTCCGTCCGCCGCGTCGAGCAGGAGCCCGGCGAGCTCCCGCCGCGGCCGGGTTGCATCAGCTTCCGCGACCTCGACCGTGAACGGCTGGCCCAGCTGACGGAACGCGATGGCACCGTCCTGCGCTACGGCGGCCTGCTCGTCGTCGACCTGGGTGGCGGCCAGCTACAGGCGGTCGACTTCGAGGGCGACGGAGAGTGGTCCCTGTTACTGATGTCGAGCGGGGTGCGCGTCGAGCTGGAGGAGCCGACCGACGAGGTGGCGGTGCGGGCGGTCATCAACCAGGAGTGGAAGGCGGCCGCCTTCACCGCCGATGGAACGGTCGTCGACGAGGCGCACGCCGAGCAGGGCGGCACGCTGATCCTGCGCGGCAAGGACATCGTCGCGCTGGAGGTCTTCGGTGAGGGCGAGGGCGGCCTGGCCGAGGTGTGTGCCGCGAGTCTCGATCCTGCCGGCGAGTCGGGCGAGCTGCTGTCCTGGCAGGCGACGCGCGACGAACGGCTCGCCCCGCCGGAGGTGGTCGGCCGGCGCGACGATGGCCGGGAAGAGGTCTGGAGACCGGTCGTCAAGGGTGGCCGCGGCTGCCTCGTCGCGGTCTACCGGGCGCCTGACGACGGGCCGTGGGCCGGGCTGCGCATAGCGCCGGCGCCGGGCCGGCGCGTTACCGTCGTGGGCAGTTGTGGCGTGCGCTGGTACGAAGCCGTCGAGCGGCGCGAGGCCGAGCAGCATCGGCTCGAGCTAGTCGACGCGCTGTCGACCTTTGCCACCGGCGTCGCCGGCACCGTGCGCGCGACCGCAGCTGCCGCATCGGGCACCACCGGCGAGGTGAGTCTGCCGGTCGTCTACGTGTCCGGTCCACCACCCCGGCCGCTGCTCGAGCCCGCCACGACCTACCGCCTGACGGTCGAGTGGCAGTGGCAGCGCTGGGAGCGCTCGAGCTCCGTCGCCACGCCGGGCGCGCCGGACCCAACCAAGTGGAACAGCGGTACGCCGAGCACGTTCACCTTCCGGACGGCCGGCGTTGCGGCCCCCGCGCCCCCGCCGCCACCGGTCGATCTGATCGGTGAATCGACCTTCGACCCGCGCGGCGTTGCCCGCTACGTCACCGGCGCCGCGCCGTCGGGCGACCTGCCGCACATGCTCGACGACCCGATCCGCGTCACGTTCTCGGTTGACTACGTCGCCGCGCTGCTCGACAAGTACGGGTTCGACGCGCGCGTCGAGGTGCGTCCAACGGACGTCGAGGTGGGCAGTGTGCCGGAAGGCTCCCATCCGCTCGACCTGGTGACCAGCGTCGCCATCGCCGCCTGGCTGCTCGACGATGTGTTGCTGCCGGTGGAGTCGCTCGTCGTCGATCTCCTGACGGCAGCACCATGCGTGCCGTCGCACAGCCTTGGAGGAACAGCCGCCGAGGTCTTGGCGGAGCTCGACCAGCAGCGCGCCTACGACCTTCTGCTGGTGGCCCACCCGCGGAGCAGCGGCAGCGACGTGGTCGTCCGGCGCTGGCACTTCCGGACCTCCCGCTACCGCGACATCCGGGCCGTCCTCGACGCGCTGGGGCTGAGCAGCGGCACGCCGACTGCCGTCGCGCCGGACGACGTGCTGCTCGATCGCCAGTGGCCCACGTTGCCGGCCGGCGGCGCTGCCGACGACGCGGCGCTCGATGCGGCACTCGCCGCGCTGGGGCTCGATCCGTGGCCGCTGTCGCCCTCGCCGCGGACGACCACGCTGTGGGTCCCGCCCGATGCCGTCTCCGGACGCACCGCCTGGGCGCTGGTGGCGGTGCTGCTCGAGTCGCCCGAACCGATCGCCCGCCCGGGCCGGGTGACGGCCAGCGGCAGTGTCGGGTCCATGCCGCTGTCCGTGCTGCGCAGCACCGCCAACGGGACGCGCGTGCTGCTCGCTCCGGCGGCGCCCTTCGTGCCCGGTCCGAACGATGTTCTCAGCGTGAGCCTGACCGATTCGCTCCGCTCGCTGACGGCCACCGCCGGTGCGCAGCTGCTCGGTGGCCCGCGAACCATCCGGAGGGAAGTCGCATGAGCACGCTTGCACAGCCGTGGCTGCTGACCGCCGCCGCCATCGAGGGCGAGGGCGACCCGCACCTGCAGCCGGGGATCCACCTGCGTGTCCTGCCCGGGCTACAGATCGGCCTGCCCGTTGCGCCGCTGCTCGTCGAGCGTGTGGTGGTTGGCCACAGCGCGCGCGTCGGACGGGAGGCCCACGTTCTCTGGACGGACGCGGCCGGCGAGCCGCTCGCTGTTCCATTTGACCTCGACTCCGCCAGCCCCGCCACGGCTTGGCTGCCATCGTCGCCTGGTAACCCGGTGATCTACGCGGAGGTGATCGCCGAGCCGGCCAAGCCGGATGTCGGCGGCCGTGGGCGGGGAAGGCGAGTGATCGGACGGCGGCTGCCGCTGCGTCCGCGCAAGGGCGGCCTGCGCGCCGACGCGGTCGTCTCGGGCATCCTCGGACCGGCGGTCGTGGCCAGTGTCACGGCGCCGCCATACCAGCTGTCCGCGACGGGCATGGACCGCGTCGTCGTGACCGGCCTGGGGCGCGTGCGCGGCATCCGATTGCTGCGGGCGCACGACGTGAAGCTCCGGCCGGGCCGAGAGCCGTGGCGGCTGCTGGCCCTGCCGGTCCAGCAGGGCGCCCGCTACGAAGGGCTGAGCGACGCGTGGGCACAGGCCGAGGACCGGGTGCTGCGCGGCGCGCCGCAACTGCTCGGCATGCACGACGACCCGGACGCGAGCGATCCCGCCTCGTGCGATCCGGCGTCTCCGAGCGACGAGCTCGACCGTGTCAAGGTGCTCTGGTCGGAGCGGCTGGAGGAAGCGGTCATCGCGCTGATCGACGACCTGAGCGCGCCACCCGGGCAACTGACCAGCAACCGTGGGCTGAGCGGCACGAAGGTGGCGACAGCGACCCTCCGGGTGCCCTACCTGGCTGAGACGCTGCAGGGAGCCCTCGATCCGGGCAGTGGCCGGCTGCTCGGGCTGGTCGACCTGGACGAGGCGCCGCCCGCCGACCGCGAGGAGTTGGTCGTCTACGTCGTCCGTGGAGGCTGGACCCTGCACCGGCGCGCCTTCGGGCGGCTGGGCGCGCTGGTCGCGTTGGCCGCGTCCGACCCGGCTGACTTCCCGCTACCCCTGCCCGGCCCGGTGGCCGAGCAGGAGGAGGGTAGATTCCTCGACCTTTGGACGCTGGCCGCGGTCGTGATCGGGCGGCGGCCGGCGGCCGTGCCGCGGCCGATAACCGGCCCGCCTGACGACCTGGGCTGGGTGCCGGAGGTGCCGCCGCTCGCGCGCCGGCGTATCTGCCTGCCGCTGTCCGGACTCGTTCCGGCGGCCACCGTCGCCGCCGCCCGCGAGGACACGGGCGTCGTTGGCCTGAACCAGCGGTTGCCGGATGTCTTCGCGAGCAGCTCGCTGCCAGACCGGGCGGTGCCCATCGTGCCCGGCGTGCTGATCGAGATGGGCGAGGCGAGGGCGGCGTCCAAGCCAGGCGAAGGGGAGGTGCATGACCCCGCAGCTCCCGCGCGAGCGACGAGCTACCGCGTGGCGCAGGCAGACTGGTTCGGCCGCTGGAGCCACTGGGCGAGTGCATCGGTAGGGGCCGGGACGAGGCCACCGGTACCCGTGCCCGTCCTCGAGGCGACGTACGTCGATCCGGCGACGGTCGGCGGCAGCGGGCGGCTGGAGGTGCGCTGCGTGCAGCCGCGGGATCCCGACCTTCCGCCCGGCGGCCTGCCGCTCACCGAGCTGGTTGTGCAGGCGGCTGTCGGTGGCTCATCGCCGGCGACCGGCTCGGCGTCAGGCGTCCGCGGCGGCGCACCCGTGGGTGTGGACCCGCAGCCGCTGGTCGTAGCGATACCGGTGCCGCCGCTCGGCCTGGGCCAGCGACGGACGCTCAGCGCCACCGCTCGCTGGCGCGACAGCGGCGGCCGCCTGTCGGCGCAGTCGCCACCGATAGCCGTCGTGGCGGTCGATCCGCGCGCGCCGGCGCCGCTGACGCTGCCCAACACGCTCGAGTACACGGCCCGCCCGGACGCCCTGGGCCGGAGTCGCGTCAGGCTCAGCTGGGGCGCCGGCGCAGGCGAGGCGTTCCGGGTCTACGTCAGTGACGAGACGACGCTGCGCCAGCGACTGTCGGCTCTGGGATCTGCAGGTGCGTCAGTCCTGTCGGCCCTCGCCGCGGCCACGTCCGCGCCCGACCGTGCGGCGGTCTTCCGCGCCAACGCGGCGCTGTTCGAGCGCACCTCTTTCGAGCTACTGACACCGCGCCCACTGCTCGCCACCTCAGCCGGGCAGATGACCTTCGAGCACGAGTTGTCGGGGTCGCTGTCGGTGCTGGTCTTCTTCAAGGTCGTACCCGTGACGGTGCTGCGTTCGACGCCCATCCTGGAACTCGGCGGCGAGGCTGACTTCAGCAGCTCGACACTGATCATTCGCGGTGTGCCGAACAGTCCGCCGCCACCCCAGCCGCTGCTGACGGCGTCGGCCCATCCGGCGGACGCCAGCGCGGTTCGCTTGACCGTCACGGTGCCGCAGGGCCAGACGGCGCCTGTCTCGCTGCGACTGCGGCGCAGCCGGGTCAGCGCGACCGATCCCTATGCCATGCCCGTCGTGGCGACTGCTGCGCCGGCGTCCTGGCCGGCAGTTCTGAGCGACAACGGAGCGACGCCCTGGGATCCGGCCCTGCGCCTCACGCCGTGGGCGACCTACTCGTGGCGCGTCGAGGTGCAGGGTGCGGCGGAGCCGGGCAGCTCGGTGCCCAGCGGCTGGAGCACGCCCAGCGCGCCGGCGTCGTGGAAGGTGATTCCGGCTGGGCCGCCGGCCGGCGCCACCCCCGGCACGGCGGCGCCTTCGGCGACGGGCGTGACCGTCACCTTCTCCCACGCCGAGCCGCTGGACGCCGGGCCGGGCGGTGACTACATGTTCGACGTGTACCGGCGCACCCCGAACGGCTCGGCCGTCGAATCGGCCGCTCTCGGTTCCTATCCCGCCAGCGCCAAGCGCCAGCCGGACGGCACGTTCCAGATCGAGGACACGACCGCTGGCGTCCCGGCCGGGACCGATTATCTGGTCGAGGTCGCCGATCCGCTCGGCCGACGAAGTCCGCGCGTGGTGGTGGCCACCGTTCCTTGACTCGCCAGGCGCATGGCGAGCTGTGCGTCATCGAAGCTTTCCTGGATATCGCCGGCCGGTGGTGGTAGTCCTGGCGGGAATTGACACGGTCCTCGGCCGCTGAGGGTCGATCAGCGAGCGACGCCATCGATCTGCGCCACGAGGCCTTCCATGCCCAACTCAGCGGCTGTCGCACGAGCGAGCGCCAACTGCTCGAGACCTCGCGGCTCGTCGTCCGTTCCGCGCAGAAGACATCCCATCTCGAAGCGACTGCGAGCGGTCAATGGACGGGCGCCCATGGCCGCATGCATCGCCAGTGCCTGCCTCAGGTGCCGATCCGCAGCCGCACGATTACCGAGCACCTGGGCCAGGAGGCCGAGCGCACGTGAGACCGACCCAAGGCAGACCAGGCCACGGTCGATGACCACGACACGCGTGGCGTACGGAAGCAACAGGTCGTAGAGAACGCCAGCCTGCGGACGATCCCCCAGGAAGGCGGCAACCTCGGCAAGGTAGTAGAGGCCGCCGATCCAGACGGCGTCGCGCGGAAGCGCGGCGAAGTGCCTCGCGCTCAGCTGAGCGAAGAACGCCGACGCGGCATCGCGGTCGCCGGCGCGAGCGCTGAGGAGGGCGCGTTTGGCGCGCCATGCGGGCACGTGCGGGTAGCGATCGGCCAGGTTCGCCGTCTCGGCCATCACCTCCGCAAGCTCGTGCCTCGGTCCTCCTCGCTCGAGCATCAGCCAGAATCGCTGGATCGCGCGAAACATCTCGGCATGCGCATCAGCCACTCTCTGCCCGAGCAGCAGGGCGTGGCGGCTCTGACGCTCGGCCTCCTCGAAGCTGCCGTCGAGCACCGTCCTGGTGAACATCCAAAGCGCCGTATCGCGAATGTGGAGCGGCTCGCCGAGCCTACGCGCCAGCGCGGCGTGCGAACGGATCGCCTCGTCGACAGCGGCCACATCTCCCTTCTCGAGCCGATCGATGACGAGCCAGGCATAGCCCTGGAGTGCGAGTTCGTCGTCGCCGAGGCCCTCTGCCAACGTGACGATCTCGGCGGCAATGGACAGCCGCTCCTCGGTCGCCGTCGGTCCCCATAGCAGCGCATGCCTGGCCGACAGAACCGCGGCCAGGGTGGCCCTGTCGGAGGCCGCGCGCGCGAGCTCGACCGCCTGGCCACCGAACGAATCGCGCTGTCCCCCTGGCGAGCGGTAGTACTCGGCCTGATCCAGCCGGGCCATCAACAGCGCTCGTCGCCGCAGATCCTGCTTCGAGATGCCCGCGAGGGCCGTTTTGAGGGCGCGGACGAGCTGAGGATCATCGGGCCACGTCGGCGCACTCGCAGCCATGGCCAGCGCGGCGTCGGCAAGCCTGACCGGGTCATCGAGGCGCTGCGCCAGCGCGAAGGCGACGGCTGCCGAGCGCATGGCCGCGTCCTGGCGGCCGGCGCGCTGGTGGGCATGGGATTGCAAGAGCAGTATCTGGAAGCGGCGGGCATCGTCCGCGGTCGGCGCCAGTTCCATTGCGTCCAGCGCCTTTTGGTAGAGGTCGGCCGCAAGCTCGTGGGCCAGCCGCCTGCTCGCCTCCTGCGCGGCGTCGGCAGCGTACGCCACGATCCGTGCATGGTCCTCGGGGAGCGCCGCAGCATGAAGATGGTGGGCCAGTTCGGCGAGGTGGCCCTCGGGCCCGTCGGCCTCGAGGATGTCGGCAACGCGCCTGTGCAGCCGTTGGCGCTGGCCTGCTGGCAGCTCTGCCTCGAGCGTCTCGCGCACGAGCGCGTGTGAGAATTCCATCCACCCCGGCCGCTCGGACACGGCCGACAGCAGACCGGCTGCCTGCGCTTCGTCGAGGGCCGCCGTCAACTCGTCGGTGCCAATTTGGGCAGCTCGGGCCAAGTGGTCAACTCGAAAGCGCCAACCGAGCACCGCGGCGGCGGCGAGCAGCTCACGCGTTGGCGCGGCGAGTGAGTTGGTCCGGTGAAGGATCAGCTCTCGGACCGTGGCGGGAACGCCGGCGCCACGGATGGCGCCGCTGAGGCCCTGCGGCAGCGATAGGAGGTGCTCCACCAACTCGTCTACGAAGAAGGGGTTGCCTGCCGTTTCGGCGTGCAGGTGCTCGGCGAGGTTGGCGTACCTCTCCGCCGCGTCGCCCGGTCCGGCGGGAGCGCGATCTGCGATCAGCTCCGCAACCTCGGCAACTCCGAGACCGGCGAGCGTGAAGAAGCGGGCCCCGGCGCCGCGGCGAAGCTCGTCCGCCAGGTGACGTCGCGCGTCATCCATCTGCGTTCCGCGGACGGTGCCGATCAGGAGCAGTCGTGTGCGGTCGGCGCGCCTGGCGAGATGCCTTATGAACTGGAGGACCGGCGCGCTGGCCCACTGCAGGTCCTCGAACGCCAGCAGCAGCGGCGTGTCGCGCGAGGCGACCAACACGACGTCGGCCAGCTGATCGAACAGGCGATAGCGGGGCAGTGGCTTCTGCGCAGGAGTACCCCCTATCGACGTCTTGGCGACTGGCGCCAGCAGGGGAACCACGCTGGCCAGCTCGGGCCCGACCTGCCGGCGTGCCTCGGCGAGGCTGTCTGGCGACATCGCCGCGACAACAGCGGAAACTGCTTCAAGAACGGCCTGAAACGGCGCCAGCGGCTCCTCATCGCAATTCCCGACGACTACCAGACCGCCCTGTCGATCGGCGACTAACGCGAGCTCGGCCAGGAGCCGGCTCTTGCCGATACCGGCCTCGCCCAGCAGGAGCGCGGCGCGTGATCGGCCTGCTGCGGCCTCCGTCCAGAGCTGGCGAAGCTGAGCCATCTCCCGCCGCCGGCCAATCAGCGATCCGCGCTCTGTCAGCTCGAGCAGGCTGAGTGGCAGCCGGCCCGACGTGGCTGGTCCAACCACGACCGTCTGGGCGATCGTGGCGAGCTCGTTGCGATCGGCTGCCTGAAGCTTCGCCAGCAGCGAGGAGACGTGGCTCTCGACCGTCCGGACCGACAGAACCAGGCGCTCGGCGATCTCGCGGTTCGGCAGCCTGAGGGCGAGCGCCTCCAGCACATCTGCCTCGCGGCGCGTCACACCGGCCCGAATGAGCAGCGGCGGCAGTGAGCGGGTCGCCACACGCATGGCGCGATGATGAGCGAGCGCGGATCAGCGGTCCAGCAAATGGCGCTCTCGGCCACCCACTTTCCGTACAGATCACGGATGAATGCGGCGAACGCCGAGCCGACGATGCCCAAGGCGAGCATCCGCTCGCCATCGGGATTCAGCGATGAGCCACGAAAAGAGGTCCTGCACATGCATGAGAGAACCAGCTCCCGGCGGGTCGGCCGCCGACTGGCGCTGCTTGTGACGATTGCAAGCATCGCCGTCCTCTCCATCGGCGTGATGCCGTCGGCCGCTGATCACGGCGGGCCACACGTGACCATGTTGGCGAGGAGCACCTTCACGGACGCTGTTGCAGCACAGGTAAGGGTTAAGCTGGACGGCCGAGCGACGCAGGTCGTCAATGTCGGTGACGCTTCGGACGCGGTGCTTCTCACGATCGTGATCCCAGACGGTGCCGTCGCTCCGTGGCACGGCCACTCTGGGCCGGGCTTCCTGCTCAACGCCGGACCCGGCACACTGACGTCTGTGCTGTCGACCGACTGCGTCGCTCGCGAGTACGGTCCGGGCGAGGCCCTCGTCGATCCCGGAGCAGGGACACAGCACGCCGCCTGGAACGAGAGTGGCCAGGAGGTCGTCATCTATGCGCTCTTCCTCGGCGTCGACAACGGGCCGGTCACGCCCGGCAGCCCGCCGGCAGACTGCGACGTGTTGCCCTAGCCCGGCGTGCTGACCAGCAAGCGAGAGCGCCAAGGCGGGGTCGGAGGCCACCTAGAATGTCAGCGAGGTGGACCGCGACGAGTTCCTCGCCTGGGTGGTCCGGAATGGCTGCGTCATCGGAGCCGCCGCTCAGGAGGCGCCGGACCGGGGCGTACCGTCGTGCCCTGACTGGCGGCTCCGCGATCTCGGGTTCCACGTCGGATGCATCCTCAATCTATGGGCTGACGTCGTCCGGCGCGCTGGCGCCGAGCCGCGACCGATCGGGTCCGGCATGGTGCGTCCGCCGGACGAGGAGCTCGAGCGCTTTGTTCGCTCCGAGGTCGAGTCGGTCGTCAGCGTTCTTGAGGCGGCCGACGAGGACGCTCCGGCATGGAACTGGTGGGGGCCTCAAACCGCGCGCTGGATCCCGCGCGTGCTGGCGCACGAGACCTCTGTGCATGGCTGGGATGCAGGGAACGCACTGGGCAGGCCCACGACCATGGATCCGGAACTCGCCGCGGACGGCGTCGTCGAGTTTTTCGACGTATGGATCCTGCGCTCGCCGTTGCCTCCACGGGGACTGCAGGGAAGCATCGCGTTGAGAGCCGTCGATGTCGGCGCGAGCTGGGTCGTACACGTCGGCGCGGAGGCATTGCCGGACATCACGAAGACCGAGAGTCTCGGCGACGCGAGCGTGACGGTACGGGCTCCGGTCGCCGACCTGTTGCTGTTGCTCTGGCGTCGACTTCCGCCCAGTGCACTGGACGTCGGCGGCGACCGCGAGTTCCTGGGTCGCTTCCTGGCATATCCGAATCTGTCCTGACGGGAACGAGTTCGATCGAGGACGATCGCCTGCTGATCCTCGTCATCCGCATCGGCCACCGCGGCGACGTCTTCCTATTGAGCGAATGGCCGTTCAGGGTCTAGTGTGTTACAGTGTGTCACATGGATCGGGTGGGCATGCGCGAACTGCGCCATAGGCTTCGCGAATATCTGGCCCGCGTCGAGGCCGGCGAGCTCTTCCAGGTGACCGTCTTCGGCCGGCCGGTAGCCGAGCTCCGCCCGGTTCAGCCTGCTAAAGGCCTCGAGCGGCTGGTCGCCGAGGGACGGGTGACGCCACCGCTCAATCCCGACACTTCGAGCCTCCCGCCACTGGCCCGTGCCACCTCCGGTATTACCGCTACGGAGGCGCTGCTCGCCGAGCGCAGCGGAGACCCCCGCTGAGCAGCCTCTACCTTGACGCGTCGGCGATCACGAAGCTTGTGATCGAGGAGACCGAGTCGGAGGCACTCCGCACCTATGTCCAGGGACGGAGTCTGGTGTCCAGTCGCGTCGCGATCGTCGAGGTCGGCAAGGCTGTAGCACATGCCAACCTGGCAGCCGATCCACAGCCGATGCTTTCGCGGATCGCCTTCGTCGAATTGGATGCCGACCTCGCGCGAGTTGCCGCCGGCACAGGCAAGCCCGACCTGCGCTCGCTCGACGCGATCCACCTTGCCTCGGCGCTGCGACTCGGGACGGACGTCGATGCCGTGGTGACGTACGACGACCGGCAAGCCAGTGCTGCGCGAGAGCTGGGCTTCACCGTCGAGGCACCAGGTCGAGCCGAGGTTCGATGACGCGCCCGGCCCAGCGCCGGAGAGCAAGCGGTAACCCGACTTTCGAGACGGCGTCTCAGGTGATTGCGGTGAGCGCTGTCGTCAGGACCTCTACCGCGGGTCGTCACCCCCGACGGTTCTTCGCGGCGGCCTCGGATCGAGGCGCTGGCGTTGGCAGGCGGGCGCCGATGGGGCGGTCTTTCGGCGAGTCGACGCCCGGCACTGGGGTAGTGGGGATACGGCTCGCCGCCTGACCCTGAATCCAGCCTTGTCCGCTCAAGCGGAACCATCGGCGGTATCGGGTACTTCAGGCAGGGAGGCGGAAACTGTTGTCCGAGCTCAGTGCTGGCGAGCCAGGCAGCGGCCAGTAGCTCGGCCCAGTTGGGCATCTACCGCGGCACGCAAGGTGAGAAGCGGCTGCTGCCCAACCTGCGGCCGTACGCTGGAAGCCTGATACGCGAGAAGTGGCTGCGACCGGCCGAGGCAGTCGCATGAGGCCGTCAAGCAGACGTGGACTCGTGCTCGATCTGAGCAACTCGCGCGCTCGACACACCCAGGATCTCGCCGGTATCGCGTGTCGACAGGCCGCTTCTGCGCAGGACTATGGCGGCGCGCCTCGTCTCCGCCGCAACTTCGGCACGGATCGACTCGGCCTGGGCGCGCATCCTGACCAGTCGTTCGACCTCGGTACCGGCGGCCGGCAGGGACACGCGGTCAATCACCTCCACGCCAGCCTTTTCGAGATCATCGACCTCGAGGTACGTCGCGAGCAGTTCGCGGGCGTAGCGCTTGGCCGTGCGCAGCGACCTGCCGAACGTCGAGATGTCGGGCTCATCGAACCGGACTACCCATGCACGTCCGTCGTGTTCGTATCTGGCAGTGTACGTTCGCATGTCAGCTCCTCAGCGACGCCGCAGCAGCCATCCGGCTCCGAGCGCTTGTTCGCCCTGACGCTGGATGCTTCGCAGCGTGGCTATCGGGATATCTCCCCGGTGAACCGGGATCACCACGCTCGATCCGTCGCTCAGCCGCCATTTCTGGGTGAGATCCCACCTGATGGACAACTCGCGCGCCTGGATCGAGCGCGCGCAGCCGCCGGATTACGTGTCGAGCCGTCACGGCTCGTCCGTTAAGCAGGTAGACGGTAACTGCAAAGCAGCTTCACAGTCAAACGTACTCATGGCCGCCGCCGACCATAGCGAGCAGGGCTTCACTCAGACTTATGCGACTAACTGCGCGGTCAGCCCTGACTGATAAGGTCGCCGGGCGGACGATCATGCGGCAGATGACTCACCCGTCCGACTTGGATGGTGGGTAGGGCCGACCCAGCGCCAGCCTCACTCCCCGACGGCCCCGAAGGTCGCGCGGCCGGCCGGTCGATAGGTCTGGATCGTCACGCCGGACGGCGTCGACCGCGACTCGACCAGCGTCAGGTCGTGCGTCGGGCCGCGCTCGGGGAAGAGCCGAAGCCCGTCGCCCACCACGACGGGGTAGAGCAGCAGGTGGAGCTCATCGACGAGGTCGCGCTCGAGCAGCCAACGCAGCAGCGCGCCGCTGCCATGGACCTGGAGCTCGCGCCCCGGCTTCCGTTTGAGCTCGCGCACCGCCGCTTCGACGTCTGTCTCGATGACGTGGGTGTTCTGCCATGTCGGGTCCCTGAGGGTGGTCGAGGGCACGTACTTGGGCAGGACGTTGATCCCGTGCGAGACCGGATCGCCGGCGTCATGATGCGGCCAGTACGCCTCCCAGATCTCCCAGGTCACCCGCCCGAGGAGCAGCGCATCCGCGCGCTCGTAGACCGAGGTGATGGCGCGCCATACCTCCTCGTGGCCGTACGGCGCCAGCCATCCGCCGCGCTCGAACCCGCCGCGCCGGTCCTCGTCGGGCCCACCCGGACCCTGGTACACGCCGTCCAGGGTTACGAACAACAGGGCGGTCAGCTTCATCGTCATCTCTCGTTGCGAGTGCTCGTCGAAGGTTAGACGGCCGTTCGGACGGGGACTCATCGGCGAACGGCGGGGAACCTCACGCCGAACGTCCACGTAAGGTTGCCCAACCGGCGTCCGGACAGATAGAAGCGGCGACCCTTGACACGGTTCATATATTCACAATATGACTCGTATCGCTTCACGGCCAAGGCGCGCGTATCGGAGCGAACTGCGGGAAGAGCAGACCGAGGAGACGCGAGCCCGCATCCTAGACGCCACCATGCGGGTGATGGCGACCGGCCTGGCGAGCCTGTCCGTTCCGGCCGTGGCCAGGGAGGCTGGCGTGTCCGTCCCGACGATCTACCGCCACTTCCGCACGAAGCCCGAGCTTCTGGCCGCGGTCTATCCCCACGCCGCGCGCCGGGCGGGCCTGGACGCGATCGCTGATCCGCGCTCTCTGGACGAACTGCGACCGATGATTCGCGCGCTCCTCGAGCGCCTCGACAATCTCGACGATCTGTCGCGCGCGGCGATGGCCAGCCCGGCCGCATCCGAGGTGCGGCACGCGACGATGCCGACCCGTTACCAGCGCATTCGACGCCTCGCGGACTCGATCGAGCCGAAGCTGCGGAAGGCAGACCGGGACCGGATCACGCGGCTGCTCACGGTCGTAACTGCATCCTCGTCGCTGCGGATGTGGCGAGATCACCTGGGGCTATCGGTCGATGAGGTTGCCAAGGAGGTCGACTGGATCGTGCGCGCGGCGATCGCCGCGAGCAATGAGAGGAAGGAACGATGAGTGCACCCGCCGTCCGGCGCCTGGGAGACCTGCGCAAGGCCGATGCTGCCGAGGTCGGCGGCAAGGCCGCCCAGCTCGGTGAGCTGATCGCCGCCGGTGCTCGCGTTCCGGACGGACTGGTGCTGACCGTTGCAGCCGGCGGGATGTCGGCGGCCGAGCGCGGCTCGCTGCTCCAGGCGGGCGTGGCGGACCTTGGCACCGGCCCGTTTGCCGTTCGGTCGAGCGGCATCGCGGAAGACGGGGCGCAGCGCTCATTCGCCGGCATCTATGAGACGGTCCTGGACGTCTCGGCCGCTGGGCTGCCCGCGGCTGCGGATCGCGTCCTGGCCAGCGCGCAGGCCGCCCCGGCGAAGGCGTATGGACCTGCTGCCAACGGCCACATGGCAGTGATCGTCCAGCGCATGGTCGCGCCGGCCGCCGCCGGCGTGGCGCTCACCGCCGATCCGATCAGTGGGGATCGGCGCTCCTGCGTCATCACGGCGGTCCGCGGCCTCGGCGAACGGCTGGTATCCGGCACGAGCATCGGTGACGAGTGGGTCGTCGCTGACCTCGTCGCGACGCCAAGGCGGCAGCCGGAGCACGCGATCGATCGAGACCAGGCCCTGCGCCTGGCGAGCGAGGCACGGCGGATCGCGGCCGCCCTGGGCGCCCCGCAGGACATCGAGTGGGCAATCGATGCCGACGGCGGGCTCTGGATCCTGCAGGCCCGACCGATGACGGCGCTGCCGCCCGATGTCTCATGGGAGCCGCCCGCGCCTGGCGCCTTCACCCGTCAGCTCCGATTCGGCGAGTGGATCGCAGAGCCGGTGACGCCGCTCTTCGAGTCCTGGCTGCTGACCGCGATGGAGGAGCGGACGCATGCCGACTACCTGAAGATGATCG
>CAYRMQ010000055.1:0-14198 GCA_964425305.1 uncultured Anaerolineaceae bacterium
AGGATGAGCGATGACGCGCATCCTCGCCGTCGAGACGTCGTGTGACGAGACCGCCGTCGCGATCGTCGAGAACGGCCGGCGCATCGTGGCCAACGTCGTGGCCAGCCAGGTCGCGCTGCACGGCGCCACCGGCGGCATCGTGCCCGAGGTCGCCGCGCGCGCTCACCTGCGCTGGATGATCCCGGTGCTCGACGAGGCCTACGCGCGAGCGGCGATCACGGACCCCGCCGGCCAGGTCGACGCCGTCGCCGTGACGGAAGGGCCGGGACTGGCCGGCTCGCTGCTCGTCGGCATCACCATGGCCAAGACGCTGGCCTGGGTCCACGGCCTGCCGCTGGTGCCGGTCAACCACCTCGAGGGCCACATCTACGCCGCCTGGCTGCTCGATCCGGACGAGGCGGACAAGCCGGCGCCCGAGTTCCCGCTGGTGGCGCTCGTCGTGAGCGGCGGCCACACGTTTCTCGTCGAGATGACCGACCACCTGACGTACCGGTTGCTCGGGCAGACCGTCGACGACGCCGCCGGCGAGGCCTTTGACAAGGTCGGCCGACTGCTCGGGCTGCCCTATCCCGGCGGCCCGGCGATCATGAACGCGGCAGCCGGCGCGCAGCAGCGCGATCGGCGCTTCCCGCGGGCATGGCTGGGCGAGACGTACGACTTCTCGTTCAGCGGCCTCAAGACCGCGGCGCGGCGCGAGGTCGCGCGCGAGCTGGGCGCCGACCCCGAGCAGGGGCCGCCCGACGACGCTGGCCCGCTGCCCGAGGCGTCGGTGGCCGAGCTGGCCTACGGCTTCCAGGACTCGGTCGTCGACGTGCTCGCCACCAAGACGCTGCGCGCGGCCGAGCAGACCGGGGCACGCACGATCATCCTCGGCGGCGGAGTCGCCGCCAACAGCGTCCTGCGCGGCCGCGTCGAGGAGGGAACGCGGTCGCTCGGCGTGCCGCTCGTCGTGCCGCGACCGGGCCTGTGCACGGACAACGCGGCGATGATCGGCGCGGCGGGCTACTTCAGGTTGCGTGCCGGCGAGCGCGGCGGCCCGGACCTGGCGGCACGCCCGTCGCTCAAGCTGGCCGTGCCGGAGCCCGCTTGAGCCCGGCCGCCGAGGATCTCCTCGACCGGCGGCGACTCTCCGCCGAGCGGCTCGAGCGGTACCTGCGCCGGCACGGCCTGGCCGCGCGCAAGAGCCAGAGCCAGAACCACCTCGCCGACGCGCTGGTGTTGGAGGACATCGTCGCCGCCGCCGATCCCTCGGCCGGCCGGCGAATCCTCGAGATCGGGCCTGGGCTGGGCATTCTCACCGGCGCACTGCTCGAGCGTGGCGCCAACGTGACCGCGGTCGAGGTCGACCGGCGGCTGGCGGCCCACCTGCGCCGGCGCTTCGAAACCGCGCCGGACGGGAAGCTGCGGCTGGTCGAGGCCGACGCGCTCGACGTACCTGTGGCGGAGCTCGTCGAGCCGCCCTACGACCTCGTCGCCAACCTGCCCTACCACATCACCAGCCCCGTCCTCCACCACGTCCTGGGCGGCGAGCCGCGGCCCGAGCGGCTGGTGCTGATGCTCCAGCGGGAGGTCGCCGAGCGCATCGCGGCGGAGCCGGGCGGCATGAGCTACCTGTCGGTCTTCGTCCAGTACCACGCCGACGTGCGCGTGGCGCGGATCGTGCCGCGCGAGGCGTTCGAGCCGGCGCCGCAGGTCGAGTCGGCGGTGCTGGTCGGCCAGACGCGCCCGCGGCGGCTGGAGGCTGACCAGGAAGAGGCCTTGTGGCGGCTGGTCCAGGCGGGCTTCCGCGAGCGGCGCAAGATGCTCCACAACGTGCTCTCGCGGCAGCTGCCACAGGTCGGCCGCGAGCGCTTCGAGGCGGCGCTGGCCCAGACCGGGATTGCCACCGACCGCCGGCCGCAGACTGTCTCGGTCGACGAGTGGATCGCGCTCCTCGCCGCGCTCGGGCCGATCGAGTGACGTTCAGCGCCCGCCCGCCGGCCAAGCTCAACCTCACGCTCGACGTGGACTCGCGGGCGGCCGACGGCTTCCATCCGCTGCGTTCAGTCTTCCTGCGCATGGGCCTGTCCGACCGGCTGACGGTCAACCTGGCCGATGACGACCGCGATAGCCTGACGGTCACCGGCGATGCCGACGCCCCGGTGGAGGGCAACACCGTCCTGCGCGCCCTGGCGCTGGTCCGGCGGCGGCTGGACCTGGACCTGCCGCCACTTCGCCTGGAGCTGGAGAAGCGCATACCGGCGGGCGCCGGGCTGGCCGGCGGGAGCTCGGATGGAGCGGCGGCGCTCGCGCTGTCGGCCGCCTGCTGGGGCGTTGGGCTGTCGCCCGAGGTATGCCTGGAGCTGGCCTCGGAGGTCGGGTCGGACGTTCCGTTCTTCGCCAGCGGAGCGCGCGTCGCCCTGGTGGAGGGGAGGGGCGAGCGAGTGACGCCGCTCCCCGAGATCCGCGGCACGCCCGGTGTGCTGCTCGTCGCGCCGCCGCTGGAGGTGTCTACGCCATTGGCCTTCGCCCGCTTCGATGACATCGGCGGATCTGTCGGCGCTCGCGGGGCCACGGACGATCTCGTCGCGGCGCTGCGCGACGGCCTGTCGGCCGCCGACCTGGCAGGCTGGACCGAGCGGCTGAACGACGCCAACGACCTGTGGCCGGCCGCCGCCTCGCTCGCGCCGGAGCTGAGCCCGCTGCGCGATCGCCTCGAAACAGCCACCGGCCGAGCGTGGCTGATGACCGGCTCCGGCTCTGCGCTGTTCACGCTCTATCCTTCGGTCGGCGAGGCAGCCGAGGCCGCGGACCGGCTGGCAGCCGGACGATCGGCCGTCCCGCAGGACGCGCTGATCCTCGCCACCGATCTCGACGGCCCCGATCCAGTCTGGAGGAAGCGATGACCCGAGCAGTGACGACCGGCGGCGCGCCGACCGCCATCGGCCCCTACAGCCAGGCCATCGATACCGGCCAGCTCGTCTTCGTCGCCGGCCAGGTCGGCATCGATCCGGCCAACGGCGAGCTGGTCGACGGTGGAGTGGAGGCGCAGGCCGAGCGCGCGCTGCGCAACATCCAGGCGATTCTGGACGCGGCCGGGCTGACGATGGCCGACGTGGTCAAGACGACCGTCCTGCTGACCGACATCGCCGACTTCAACGCGGTCAACGCCGTCTACGCCCGCTTCGTCAGCGACCCGCCGCCGGCCCGCGCGACGTACGCCGTTGCGGCCCTGCCGCGCGGCGCGCTGATCGAGATCGAGGCGGTCGCTGCCCGCACCGGCTGAACCCGCTTCCCGGCCTGCGGTCCGAGCGATATCCTTAGCGAGTGAAGGATCACGCCTCCACCACGGCCGAGCTGCTGGACGCGTGGCGCGAGGCGACGCGCGCCGCCGAGCTGGCCGAGCGGCTGGCCGAGATCGCGGCGGAAGCGTCGAGGCAGGCCGATATGCGGGCAGTCGGCGCCGACAGGCTGGCGACGATGGCCGAGCAGGCGGCGAGGGCAGCAGAACGTGCTGCGCAGAGAGCGCGCGCGGTGGCAGAAGATGCGCGCAAGTTCGCGACGCAGCAGAGCGACCACGAGCTCGTACACGCCGACGATACGCTGGTCGCGGCGCGGCAGCGTGAGGGGGAGGCGCGCAGGCGGTATCACGACGCCGAGCGGGCTTCACGGCGGGGCGACGATCGCGGATAGAAGACCAGTTCCAACTGCCGGGTTGACCGCTGATTAGCGTCTGGGCTCTTGGCGAAACTTCATCGCTCGCCCGGTCGTCTTCGGAATAGGCTCTTGCACGAGGAGATCGGAAATCGTGGCACGACTGGCCCGCCCTCGCGTAGGGCGCAACGCCTTGGGGTCGGTCCTTCTTCTCATCCTCTCTGGCGCCGGCCTTCTTGGCTGCGTTCGGCCGGGAGGCTTCGACGCAGATGCGACGCCCAGCCCAATCGTCGCGGACAGCGCGCCACCGGAGCCATCTGAATCACCGCGTGTGCCTGCGACACCCACGCCAATGCCCGGTGAGGCCGTCGCACAGCTTACGAATCCCGATGGACCAGATCCCTCCGACTACCCGCCAGACGGCTATCCGTTCATCGAGGCCGCGTACACGCTCGCCACGTTCGGGCGTCTGTGGATCGACGACAATCAACGGGACGTTCACATCGCGCTCACCGGCGACATCGACGCGGCTATCGAGGCATTGCGCGAGCAGGTGCCGCGCGGCATCACCGTCTATCTCCACATCGTCGAACACTCGCACGCCGAGTTGTGTGCGCTCCGTGATGCGATGTTCGCCGACCGTGACGAACTCATCCGGCAGGGAATAGTGCTCACCTCCGGCGGCTGCGGGAACGCCAGGAACCGCGTTATCGTCGGACTGAGCCCGTTGACACCCGACGTTATCGCGTTCATGAGGACTCGCTATAACGGGCCGATCGACTACGAGCACGGCGGCGCGTCGGCGCTGAGGCCATACGAACCGCCGGAAGTCGGCGAGGTTCGCCTCATCGCGGTTCGCCGGAGCCACGATCTGGGACTGCTCACCTGCGGCCGACGGCCGTTTCCGGCGGCGGCGCCTGGCAGCGCGCCACGCGACATCAACGCGATTGGGAGAGAGTACGACGCGCTACGCGAGTCCCTGAACATCTACCTGAACATTTACGGCGATCTCTCACGCTTGGACTGGATCCTCGCCGAGAAGGACGATTACGGGGCGACGTTCATCGCAGATCGCGGCGATACGTGGCTCGAGGCGCCTGTCTTCGCTGGCCGCGACGGCTGGGTCCCGGGAACGATCGAGTACTGCTCGCCACGCGCTCTTACGCTCGACGACGGCGGCGCGGCGTCCGTCTACTTCGATCCTGCACTTCCGAAGCCTGCCGCAAACTCAACCGAGATCCACGTGCTCGTTGAAGAGGAAGCCTGCTCGGGTGGGAGCTCGCCGGCGAGCCGGCTGCTTCCGCCCACCGTGCGCTACACCGAAGACAGCGCCACACTCACGGTTCGTGTTCGCGCCGTTGGCGGCCCCGCTCCTTGCCCGGGAAACCCCCGGCTGCCTGTCACTATCCAGCTTCCAGAGCCGCTAGGCGACCGCGAGCTGGCAGGTATTACTGCTCTACCAGAGCATTGACCGCCGAGCAGGCGCGCAGCGTGGACGTTTCCTGCTCCCGCCTCGTTTGACACCCGATGCCGGCCGACCGTAGAGTCTGGCCACCCAATGTCGCCCACACAGCCTCCATCAGCCCGCGGCGGTACTCGACCGTCGTGACACCTCCAAGTCCCACGTCTTCCCATCCTGCGACCCGCGCGGTCATCCTCGCGGCCGGCCTCGGCACGCGCATGAAGTCGCGCCTGCCCAAGGTGCTGCACCCCATCTGCGGCCGGCCGATGCTCGCCTACGTCATCGACGCGGCGCGCGAGGCAACCGGCAACCGTCCTTTGGTGGTGTACTCGCCGGTGACGGCACAGATCTGCGAGGTCTTCGCCGGCGAGGCCGACTTCGCCCTCCAGGACGAGCCGCGCGGCACGGGCGACGCGGTGCGGGCCGCCCTCCAGGCACTCCCCGCGGAGGTCGACGAGATCGTCGTGCTCAGTGGCGACGCGCCGCTGGTCGACGCCGACGCGGTGATCGAGACGCTCCAGCGGCTGCGCGACAGCGGGGCGCCGATGGCGCTGGCGCCGATGCATACGGAGGAACCGACCGGCTACGGCCGGCTGGTGGCCAGCGACGGCTGGGCCGAGCGCATCGTCGAGGAGAAGGAGGCGACGGACGAGGAGCGCGAGATCGAGCTGGTCAACGCCGGCCTGTACGCGTTCAGGATCGGCTGGCTGCGCGAAGCCCTGCCACGGCTGACGCCTTCGCCGGCCAGCGGCGAGCTGTACCTGACCCAGCTCGTCGACATCGCCCGCGAGCAGGGCAGTCCGGCCGCCGTCGTCAGCCCGGACGAGCCATACGGCGACTGGGTGCTGGGCGGCGTCAACGACCGCGGCGACCTGCAGGAGGCGGCCTTCTTCATCCAGCAGATGGTTCTCGAGCGGTTCATGCGCGACGGCGTGACCATCCAGGACCTCTCGACGACGCTGATCGACGCGACCGTCCAGATCGCCGAGGACGTGACTATCGAGCCCAACGTCATCCTGCGCGGCCGGACGCGCATCGGCCGCGACACCGTCATCCGGGCCGGCAGCCAGATCATCGGCTCGGCGGTGGGGGAGCGATGCACCATCTGGGCCAGCGTGGTCGAGGACTCCGTCGTCGGCGACGACGTGCGCATCGGCCCGTGGAGCCACATCCGGCCCGGCTGCGAGATCGGCGAGAGCGCCGAGATCGGTAACTTCGCCGAGATGAAGAAGGTCCGTTTCGGCGCCCGCTCCAAGCAGCACCACTTCAGCTACCTCGGCGACGCCGAGGTCGGCGCCGACGTCAACATCGGCGCAGGCACGATCACGGCCAATTACGACGGCCGCAGCAAGCACCGCACGGTGATCGGCGAGCGCGCCTTCATCGGCTCGGACACGATCCTGCGCGCGCCGGTGACGATCGGCGAGGACGCCGTGACCGGCGCCGGCTCGGTCGTGACGAAGGACGTGCCGGCGGGCATGCTGGCGGTGGGCGTGCCGGCGCGCATCCGTGAGCGCCGCAAACCCGAGGCTCCCCACGAGGAGGCGACGAGACCCGACGCGCTGCACGAGGGCAGCCATCGGTAGTGGCCACGCTGACCGAGGTCGGCGTCATCGCCCTCCTCATCCTGATCAACGGCCTCTTCGCGGCGGCGGAGATCGCGCTGGTGACGATCCGCCGCAGCCGCGTCCAGCAGCTGATGGAGGAGGGCCACCGCGGCGCCCGCCGCGTCCATCGGCTGGTCTCTCAGCCGGGCCGCTTCCTGGCCGTCATCCAGCTCGGGATCACGTTCGTCGGTTTCCTCGCCGCCGCCTTCGCCGGCGCGAGCATCGTCGGTACGCTCCAGCTGGCGCTCGAGGGCGTCCCGATCGTGGGCGCCCAGGCCGGGCTCGTCGCGCTGCTCGCCGTGACGCTGGTCATCACCGTCGTCACGATCATCTTCGGCGAGCTCGTGCCCAAGTCGCTCGCCCTCGCCCACGCCGAGCCGCTGGCGCTGCTCGTCGCCAGCCCGATCGAGTGGATCGGCCGCCTCTTCGCGCCGCTGGTCTGGTTCCTGACGACGACGACCAGCGCGGTCGCGCGCCTCTTCGGCGTAAGCGGCGCGCAGCAGGAACGCCTGTCGGCCGAGGAGCTGATGATCATGATCGAGCGCGGCGGCGAGCAGGGCATCATCGAGGCCGAGGAGCAGCAGATGATCGGTGCCGTCCTCGAGCTCGGCGAGCAGCGCGTCCACGAGGTGATGGTCCCGCGCATCGACATCAAGGCCGTGCCGGCCAGCGCGACCATCGACGAGTTCGTCCAGATGATCGTCGACGAGGGCCACTCGCGCATCCCGGTCTACGAGGAGAGCATCGACAACATCATCGGCATCCTCTATGCCAAGGACCTGCTGCCCTACCTTGCGCGCGGCGAGTCGCCTGACATCCGCTCGATCCTGCGCACGCCGCTGTTCGTTCCCGAATCGATCACGGTCGACGACCTGCTGCACAACTTCCAGCGGCGCAAGGTCCACATCGCCATCGTCCTCGACGAGTACGGCGGCACGGCCGGCCTGGTCACCATCGAGGACCTGATCGAGGAGATCGTCGGCGAGATCCAGGACGAGTACGACGTCGAGGAGCCGATGATCGAGCCGCTCTCCGACAACGAGGCGCGCGTCGACGGCCGGGCGAGCATCGACGACGTCGCCGAGCACTTCGCCGTCCAGCTGAACGGCGCCGATTCGGAGCAGTACGACACGGTCGGCGGGCTGGTCTACCACGAGATCGGCGGCGTGCCGGCCGTCGGCGACGTGGTGATCGTCGACGGGCTGACGCTGACCGTCGAGACGACCGATGGCCGGCGGGTGGGCAAGGTCATGGTCGTGCGCCAGCCGCGCGAGGCCGAGTCCGAGGAGCAGGCCGGGGAGGACTGAGCCGGTCCGGGACGCGCGGCCGGGCGACGAGCGTGCCGGCCGGCCCCGGACGGTGCTCCGCGGGCTGGTTGCCCTCAAAAGTGCACAGACCGGACCTCGGTGCCAAGGGTCACTCGCCGGTTTCCCTCGAAAGTGCCTCGTGGGACACCTCTGAGGGGTGCCGACACGACCTGGCGCCTCGAATAGGCTTCCGGCCCGACACCGAGCGCCGAAAGCTGCACTTTTGGCGGCAACGCGCGTGTCAGCCGCGACCGGTCTGCGGCCGGCGGCCTCAGGCGCTGATGGCGGAGACGACGATCAGCCGCAGCCGGTCGAGCGCCGCCGCCTCGACGACGCCGGCGGCCTCCAGCTTGGCCAGCGCCCTGTCGCGGAAGGACCGCGCCTGGCCGCGGGTGTACTCCCGCGCATCCCAGCGCTCGAGAATCGCGCGGCCCTCGGCGACGTCGTCCGCCGTCGGCGCGTCGCTGGCGAGGATGGTGCGCAGCCGGGCACGGTCCTCGTCGTCGGCCTGCTCGAGGGCGTAGATGACGGGCAGCGTCTTCTTGTGCTTGGCCAGGTCGGACGGCTCCTTGCCGGTCGACTGCTCGTCGCCCCAGATGCCGAGCAGGTCGTCGTTCAGCTGGAAGGCGATGCCCAGCGCCCAGCCGAAGCCGCGGTAGGCGGCGATGACGTCCTCGTCGTCGGTGGCCAGCATCGCGCCGGCCTGGATCGACGCCGCGATCAGCGCCGCCGTCTTGCGCCCGATCATGTCGAAGTAGAAGTCGACCGACAGGCGCTCGTCGTGCTCGGCGCCCCAGATGTCCATGAACTGGCCCTCGCACAGGGCCAGGCACGTCTCGTCGTACAGGCGCATCAGCGAGAGCACCTTCTCATCGGAGAACCCGAGCGCGGTCAGCCGGTGGAGCGCCATGCGCGACAGCGTGAACAGCGTGTCGCCGGTGTTGATCGCCTGCGCCACGCCGTACACCCGCCACAGCGTGGGCCGGTGGCGCCGCTCGACGTCGCCGTCCTCGATGTCGTCGTGGACGAGGCTGAAGTTGTGGCCAAGCTCGACGGCCGCCGCCCCCGGCAGCGCCTGGCGGTGATCGCCGGCCAGCGACTCGTACGCGAGCAGGCCGAGCAGCGGCCGGAGGCGCTTGCCGCGCGGGCCGTCGTGGTCGAGGCCGAGGTGGTAGCGGACCATCTCGTAAAGGGCCGTCGTCCGCTCGTCCTCGGCCGCCTCGATGACGCGCAGGATCTCGGACTCGGTGTCGGCGATGAGGGCGTCAAGATCGGGTGAGGTCAGCACAGGGGGAGGATAGTGGCGACGGCTGGAGAGGGTCCGAGGCGGGGGCTCATCGGATACATGATACTTCGGCCTATCAACTTTTGCCGGAGGGCGCACACGAGGACCCGCGCCGGCGTACTCTTGCGCGCACATGCCGACGCCGCGGATGTACCACACGCAGGCCATCGTGCTCAGCCGCTTCGAGCTGGGCGAGGCCGACCGCGTGCTGACGCTGCTGACGCCACACGAGGGCAAGCTGAAGGCCATCGCCAAGGGCGTCCGGCGGCCGCGCAGCCGACTCGGTGGCGCGGTCGAGCCGTTCGCCGAGCTGCACCTCGTGCTCGTTCGCGCGCGGACCTTCGACGTCATCACGCAGGCCAGCGTCGGCCACGCCTGGCTGTCGCTGCGCGAGCGGCTCGAGTCGACGGCGACTGCCTGGTACCTCGGGGAGCTGGCCGAAAAGGCCGTCGAGGAGCGCGCCAACGCGTATCCCATCTACGCCCTGTTGCATCGGGCGTACCAGTTGCTCGACGACGGCATGGCGCCCGGCCGGGTGGCGCGCTGGTACGAGTTCGGGCTGGCCGATGCGCTGGGCATGCGCCCGGAGGTGGAGCGCTGCGTCGAGTGCGATCGTGTGCTCGAGCCGCAGGACGAGTACCGCTGGGTGCCGCTGCTCGGCGGGGCGCTGTGCGATGCCCACGCCACGCCGCCATCCGAGCAGACGCGCCTCTCGCTCGACGCGCTCAAGCTGCTGCGCGCCTACCGCCGGCTGGACATCGAGGCCATCGCCGCGCTGCGCCTGCCGGCCGCCGTCGAGGCCGAGGCCGAAGGGGCACTGCGCCGCTTCATCCGCAGCGTGCTCGAGCGCGAGCCGCGCTCGCTCGCCTTCCTCGACGAGGTCCGCGCCCGAGCCTGAGCGCCGAGCGACGGCCGACGCCCGGGGCCGGTGCGGGGGCTTACACTCTTGGCATGGACCGAGACAGCGCCGCCCTGCCGCTCACCCGGGACGAGCGGACCGTCCTGGCCGAGGTGCTGGAGAGCGCCTACCGCGACCTGAAGCAGGAGATCGGCCGGACCGAGGGCTTCGAGTTCAAGGGCCAGCTCCAGCGGCGACGGGAGACGATCAAGGCGCTGATCGAGAAGGTGACCGGCGCGCCGCTCGCCGACTGATCAGCCGAACGGCGTCCTCGGGAACGAGTGCCTGAACATCATCCCGACGGCGAACGCCGCGATGCCGATGAAGACGACGGTCTCGAGCGACTGGCCGGTCACGATGGCGAGGGCGACGATCGCCGCGGGGACGCCGAGGGCGATCCCCCACACGATTCGGTCGAGGATGCGTCGGGACCTGATGAAGAAGTCGCGCTGCGCGTCGCGCCGGCCGGTCAGCGCCTCGTAGTAAGTCGCCGGCTCGTCGACGTCCTCGGGCGTCGTCGCGTCCTGCGGGCTCCATCTCCACTCCCAGCGCTGGGACCTGCCGGGCACGACGGTCACGTCGGCGTCAGCCGGCGGCGGGGAGCCGAAGGTGAACGTCCGATTGAAGGTGAAGGTCGCCGACGGCTGCGGGTGGGGGTCGGCTAACGGAGGCCGGCCGGAGATCGGGCCCGCCGGTTCATCGGTCGGGATCTCCGGTCCGCCTGATCGCTGGTCCGCGTCGTCTGCCACGGCGCAGATCGTACGACTAGATGCAAGTGCCGGCCGTGCGAGAATGCGGTCTCTTCCAGCAATCCTCAGCCGGAGCGTGCCAGCTTGACCGTCACCGCCGATCCGCCGCCCGCCGTCGACAGCCTCGAGACGATCGTCTCGCTGGCCAAGCGGCGCGGCTTCGTCTTCCCGTCGTCGGAGATCTACGGCGGCATCAACGCCGTCTGGGACTATGGGCCGCTCGGCGTCGAGCTCAAGAACAACGTCAAGCGCGCGTGGTGGCGGGCGATGGTCCAGGAGCGCGACGACATCGTCGGCCTGGACGCGGGCATCCTGATGCACCCGCGGGTATGGGTCACGTCGGGTCACGTCGAGTCGTTCACCGATCCGCTCGTCGAGTGCCGCAACGACCACCTCCGCTTCCGGCTCGACGAGCTGCCCGGGACAGAGGGTCTGTCGCAGACCGAGCTGCGCGATCCGGACATCGTCGAGCGGCTGGGGCTGAAGTGCCCCATCGACGGCGGCCCGCTGACCCCGCCGCGCCGCTTCAACCTGATGTTCCGCACGTTCATGGGGCCGGTCGAGGAAGATGCCGCCGTCGTCTACCTGCGGCCGGAAACGGCGCAGGGCGCCTACGTCAACTTCCGCAACGTCCAGGGTTCGACGCGCAAGAAGCTGCCCTTCGGCATCGCCCAGGTGGGCAAGGCCTTCCGCAACGAGATCACGCCGGGCAACTTCGTATTCCGCACGCGCGAGTTCGAGCAGATGGAGATGCAGTACTTCGTCCATCCCGAGCGCGCCGCCGACATCTTCGAGGAGTGGCTGCCCCGCCGCCGCGAGTGGTACCTGCGCTATGGCGTGACCGACGCGCGGTTGCGCTACCGCGAGCACGCACCCGACGAGCTGGCCCACTACGCCAAGAAGGCGGTCGACGTCGAGTACCGCTTCCCCTTCGGCTGGAAGGAGCTGGAGGGCGTGCACAACCGCGGCGACTGGGATCTCGGCCGCCACGCCGAGGCGTCAGGCGAGAACCTGTCGTACTTCGACCCCGCGACGGGCGAGTCGTTCATCCCGTACATCGTCGAGACGGCGGCGGGGGCGGACAGGGCGGCATTCACGTTCCTGATCGACGCCTACCGCGAGGAGGAGGTGCGCGGCGAGAAGCGCGTCTCGCTCGCCCTGCATCCCGAGCTGGCGCCGTACAAGGTCGCCGTCCTGCCGCTGCTCAAGAAGCGGCCCGAGATCGTCGAGCTGTGCCAGCGGATAGTGGCCGACCTGCGCACCGACATGATGGCCGTCTACGACGACACGGCGTCGATCGGCAAGCTCTACCGGCGCCAGGACGAGATCGGCACGCCGTGGTGCGTCACCGTCGACGTCGACTCGCTCGACGATGGGGCAGTGACGATCCGCGAGCGGGACTCGATGGAGCAGCAGCGCGTGCCGGTCGAAGGCGTCAGGCGGCTGATCACGGATCGTCTGGCGGAGGCGCGGCGGGCCTAGGCGCGGGCGCGGCTGCCCGCGGTGGCGCCAGCGCGTCCCGGTTTCGCGTCCGGGTCGGCCGCAGGTCAGCCCGATCGGTGAACGTCGCCGACCGTCTCCAGGTACTCGAGAAATCCCAGCTCACCCGGCGAGGCGCCAGAGGCGCTGAGCAGCGTGGCCGCGTCGGCCTGCTGCTGGGCGGCGTGCGTGACGACGTGGACCAGGAACTGCCACAGCGGCCGGCGCGTGTCGCTCAGTGCGGGCAAGACTTCCGCCGCCAGGGCCGCATCATCGAGCGTATCGAGCCAGGCGCGCATCTCGGCTTCGTCGCGTGCCCAATGCTCGCGGATGGCGGCCAGGTCGGGATAGTCCTCCGGTCGCAGCTCGAGCTCCGGCCCGAGCTCTTCGATCGGTCGGCCCTGCAAGGCGAGGCGCCAGCTCCACTCGACGTCCAGCTCGTGCACGAGCGTCGCGCGCAGGTCGCGCGTCGTGGGCGCCTCCGCCGCCAGCCGGCCGGCAGGCAATCGGCCGGCCGCGTCGAGCAGCCGGTGGTTGACCCAGTACATGTACTCGAACAGCAGAAGGGCGGTTGCCCGATCCACACTAACCGCCTCTAGTGCAGGATCTGCGAGAGGAACTGCTTCGTCCGGTCCTGCTGCGGCTCCCCGAAGATCTGCGACGGCGGCCCCTCCTCGACGATGACGCCCTCGTCGAAGAAGACCATCCGGTGGGCGACCGCCCTGGCGAAGCCCATCTCGTGCGTCACGCAGAGCATCGTCATGCCGCTCTCGGCCAGCTCACGCATGACGTCGAGCACCTCGCTAATCATCTCCGGATCGAGGGCGGAAGTGGGCTCGTCGAAGAGCATGATCTTGGGACGCATGGCCAGCGCGCGCGCGATGGCCACGCGCTGTTGCTGGCCGCCCGACAGCTGCGCCGGGTACTTGTTGGCCTGCTCCGGGCAGCCAACGCGCGTCAGCAGCTCCATCGCCACCTGCTCGGCGTCCTCGCGCGACTGCTTGCGCACGCGGATCGGGCCGAGCGTGATGTTCTGCAGCGCAGTCAGGTGCGGGAAGAGGTTGAACGACTGGAAGACCATTCCGATCTCGCTGCGGATGGCGGCGATGTTGCGGATGTCGTTGGTCAGCTCGATGCCGTCGACGATGATCTGGCCGCGCTGGTGCTCCTCGAGGCGGTTGATCGTCCGGATGAACGTCGACTTGCCCGAGCCGGACGGACCAAAGATGACCATCACCTCGCCGGCCTTGACGTTCATGCTGATGCCGCGCAGGACGTGGAGCTCGCCGAACCACTTGTGCACGTCGCGGCAGACGATGATGTCGGCGTCGTCGGTGGGTGACCGGTCCTGCTGTTCCGTGCGGACGGTCGGCTCGCCACTCGCGCTCATCGCGTGCCAACTCCCATCGCAGCCTCCAATCTGTAGCTCGCCTGAGACATCGTGTAACACATAACGAAGAAAACCGCCGAGATGAAGACGTAGATCTCCATGTACGCACCGACCCACTGTGTCTGGGCCAGGACGGCCTGGCCGATACCGAGCAGCTCCAGCAGGCCGGTGCCGGCAATGGCGACCAGCGTCGTGTCCTTGAGCAGGCTGATGAACAGGCCGACGTTGGCCGGGATGACTGCCCGCAGTGCCTGCGGCAGGACGATGTAGAGGTTCGTCTGGACGGTGTTCAGGCCGATCGCCTGCGCCGCCTCGAGCTGTCCTGACGGGATTGCCTGCAGGCCACCGCGCACGTTCTCGGCGACATAGGCGGCGGTGAAGAGCGTGA
>CAYRMQ010000055.1:14298-18604 GCA_964425305.1 uncultured Anaerolineaceae bacterium
GCCTGCAGGCCACCGCGCACGTTCTCGGCGACATAGGCGGCGGTGAAGAGCGTGAGGCCGGCAATGGCGCGGTAAAGGTGATCGATGCGCACGCCGCCGGGCAGGAAGAGCGGCAGCATCACCGCCGCCATGAAGAGCAGCGTTACCAGCGGAACGCCGCGTATCACCTCGATGTAGGTCGTGCACAGCCATCGGATGACAGGTAGGTCGCTCCGTCGCCCGAGCGCGAGCAGCACGCCCACCGGGAAGGACAGGATGATGCTGGCCAGGGCCAGCAGGAAGGTCAGCAGCAGCCCTCCCCAGGCATTGGTCGGCACGAGTTGGAGGAAGCCACCGACGCCCTGCAGGAGTAGCAGGGTCAGCGGCAGCCAGCCGAACCAGGCGAGACCGAACACCCATCCGGGCAGCCGAACGGAGCGGCCGAAGGTCAGCGCCACGAAGCCGAGCAGGCCGTTGATCACGAACCCGGCGGCGATGATGAGGAGCTCCTCGGCGCGCGCGGCGCGATCGCCGATGGCGAGGGCCTCCAGCGCGGACACCGCTGCCAGAGCCGCGAGAAGCAGCTGGCCGGCCGAAAGCCAGACTGCCAGAGTCCGTATCGGCCCCCGGCCTGCGCGCGCCCCCGACAGTCCGGCGAGCACCGACAGCAGCGCCAGCGCCAGCCAGATCCGCCACGCCTGGTCGAAGGGATAGACGTACATCAGCAGCAGACGGAAGTTGGCCGTGATGACGCCCCAGCGGGCGCGTGTGAGTGCCCACTCGATAGCGAGCATGGCCAGAACGACGATGGTGCTGCCCAGGACGATGGTGACCGTCGAGCTGAGTGGGCTGTAGAACAGGTTCTGGCGCAGCCAGGCCACGGGCCCGAGTGCGACGCGCGGCGGGGGTAGCTCGGTCACGGCCATGTCAGCGTTCCAACACCTGAACGCGCCGGTTGTAGAGGTTCATCGCCAGCGACGTGAGCAGGCTGATCAAGAGGTACGTCGACATAACCAGGACGATGACCGACACGGGCTGGCCGGTCTGGTTGGCCATCGTTCGGCCGACGGCGAAGAGGTCGGCATAGCCGACGGCCAGCGCCAGGCTCGAGTTCTTGGTCAGGTTGAGGTACTGGCTCGTCAGCGGTGGGACGATGATCCGCAACGCCTGCGGGAAGACGACGAGGCGCAGTGTCTGGTTGGGCGTCAGGCCGATCGAGTACGCCGCCTCGACCTGCCCGCGCCTGACTGCCTGGATCCCGCCGCGGACGACCTCGCCCACGAAAGCGGCGGTGTAGATGACGAGCCCGACCAGCAGTGCCGCGAAACCGGGCGAAATGGCGACGCCGCCGACGAAGTTGAAGCGGCGCAGCTCCGGCAGGTCGAACTCGAACGGCGACAGGGCGACCCATGCGCCGACCGAGATGACCACCGCCGAGACTGCCGCGGATCTGCCCAGGCCGTGGATCGGCCGGCCCGCGGCGGCGCGTCTCTCCGAGAACCAGCCGAGGGCGACGGCCCCGCCGATGGCGACCAGCGTCAGGGCCAGCCACGGCGCGAAGCCGGCTGCCGCCTCCGGCCGCGGCATGTACAGGCCGCGCGAATTCAGGAAGATCGAGCCGGGTAGCTCGATCGATTGGGTTACGCCGGGGAGTTGCCGCACGACGGCTGCGATCAGCACCAGCTGGACGAGCAGCGGCGTATTACGCATAACCTCGACGAAGGCGGCCGAGATGCGGTTGGCCAGCCAGTTGTGCGACAGCCGTGCCACGCCGACGACGATCCCGAGCAGGGTCGCGAGGAATACGCCGCTGACGCTGACCAGTAGCGTGTTAAGGACACCGACGGCGAACGCCCGGGCGAACGTGTCGGTCGAGCTGTACGAGATCGGCGTCTGCGAGATCTCGAAGCCGGCCGTCTGGTCCAGGAAGCCGAAACCGAAGACCAGCCGGCTGGCGGCCAGGTTGTCGGCGAGTGTCTGGCCGAGCAGGATACCGACCACGACGACCAGGACGATGGCCGCGACCTGCGCCGCGATGCGCAGATTGCGCACGTCGCGCCACAGCGGCACGCTGGCCTGCTGCATAGCCGTGTCCGGGCCCTGGCTCACCGTCGGCGACGCGGCGCAGATGCAGGGGCCGGACTTACATCCGGCCCCTGCATGTCAAGTCGTGACGCTCGGCCTAGCGCCAGGCCGGAGCATAGAGCAGCCCGCCGTTGATCCACAGCTCGTTCGGACCGCGGTCGAGGTCGAACGGGGTATCTGGGCCAAGGTGGCGATCGTAGATCTCGGCGTAGTTGCCGACGCTGGAGATGATGTTGACGACCCAGTCGTTCGACAGGCCGAGCTTAGCGCCGAGCTCGCCCTCGACGCCGAGCAGCCGCCGAACGACGGGATCCTCGCTCGTGTCGCGCATGTTCTCGACGTTGCTCGAGTCGACGCCGACCTCCTCGGCCTGCATCGTCGCGTAGGTTGCCCACTTGACGACGTTGAACCAGACCTCGTCACCGAACGGCACGACCGGGCCGAGCGGTTCCTTCGACATCACCGCGTCAAGCAGAACATGTGCACCGGGATCTGCGAACTGGGAACGTCGGGCAACCAGCTGTGAGCGGTCACTCGTGACCGCGTCGCAATCGCCGGCCTCATAGGTCGAGTACGTCAGGTCGATGTCGCCAAGGACCATCGGCGTGAAGTCGACGCCTAGAGCGCGCATCTGGTCGGGCAGCGTCAGCTCGGTGGTCGTGCCCGACTGGACGCAGATCGTCGCCCCATCCAGGTCGGTCAGCTCCTGAACGCCGGCGTCGGCGCGGACCATCATGCCCTGGCCATCGTAGAAGGTGGTTGGCGCGAACAGGCCCCACTCGGTGTCGCGCGACAGCGTCCACGTGGTATTGCGGATGAGCACGTCGATCTCACCCGTCTGCAGCGCCGGGCCGCGGTCGTCAGCGCTCAGCGGCCGGAACTCGACCGCCTCGGCGTCGCCCAAGACGGCGGCGGCCACGACGCGGCAGAAGTCGGCGTCGAAGCCGAGCCACCGCCCGGTGCCTTCCTCTGGGTAGCCGAAGCCGACCAGGTTGGTGTTGACGCCGCAGATCAGCTGGCCGCGGCTCTGGACCAGTCCCAGCCGGTCACCGCCGGGCGCCGGTCCGGGCGTGCCCGCGTCGGGCGTGCTCGCGTCGGGCGTGCCCGCGGCGGGTGTCGGCGTCTGCGCCGGCGGTGCGGCCTCGCACGCGGCCAAAGCAAACACGAACACGAGGACAGCCGAAAAAAGAACCGGTCTACTCATCGAGTGTCTCCTCCTCCATTTCGATCGGCCACCGGCCTTCGCGACATGGTAACGGCCGGGGGAAGGCCGTGCGACGAAATCGGCGGCGAGGAGCCATGCTTTTCGCGAGTCAGCCCTCCGTCTGGCGAACGGGCGCCGCCCCCGCGCCGGCCGCCGCCGCACCGCCGCGCGGCTCCTTGCCCTTCGGCCAGTACAGCTCCTTCTTGACCTGCTCCTCGGGGAAGCCGCCGCCAACCAGCGTCGCCTCGACGGCGGTGATCATGTCGGGGTTGCCGCAGACGTAGGCGATCGAGTTGTCCGGCGTCAGCTCCATCTCGTCGTAGACGGCCGGCACGATGGCCTCCACGCGCCCGACGCGGCCGTCCCAGCGGCTGTTCTCGGGAGCACCGGGGCGCGAGACGGTGGGCACGTACGTGACAGGGTAGGTGCCGTCGCGCTGCCATTCCTCGAGCAGCTCGCGGTAGCCCAGGTCGTGCTCGTAGCTGGCGCCGTGGAGCAGGACGACCGGCCGTGGCGCGCCGTCGTAGAGCAGCGTCTTCATCATGCTGATGAATGGCGCGATGCCGGTGCCGCTGCTGATGAAGACGTGCGTGCGCTCGTCCTCGGGGAGCAGCACGAACTTGCCCTTCGGTCCCTTCATGCTCATGCCGTGGCCGACGTCGAGGCGCCACAGCAGCGGCGTGAACATGCCGCCCGTGACGAGGCGGACGTAGTACTCGTAGCCGTCGTCGAGCTCGCGCGCTGAGCTGGCGATGGAGTACGGTCGCTGGATCAGCTTGCCGTTCGACTCGACGCCGATGGTCAGGTACTGGCCCGGCTCGAAGTGCACCGGCTCGCCGTCGTACTTGACCCAGAAGAAGGCCAGCGACTCGGTCAGGTCGACGCGGCGCGAAACATGCGCGTTGTAGTGGGCGGACTGCGCAGCGATGGGCCGCTCGTCGGTGGCGAGGTCCGTCATCACTGAAATGGTAACTGCCGAGGCGGTCGCCGCGGGCTCAGAGTCCGGCGGGCTCAGAGGAGCTCGGCGCGGCGCCACTC
>CAYRMQ010000056.1:0-2596 GCA_964425305.1 uncultured Anaerolineaceae bacterium
CGCGCGCCTGAGTGTACGAGCTGAAGACGGTGAAGCCGAACATCGACGGCAGCCGGCCGGCGATGTTGGTCTTGATCCGCGACAGCAGCTCCTCGGGCGAGATGCCGGGAGGATCGAGCCGGTAGTACTCGATCGAGCGGTAGTTCTGCGCGAAGGAGTAGTAGAAGGCCTGTGGCTCGACGTCGAAGGTCGAGATCTCGTATGGCCAGTACTCCTCGGGCGGAATGCCGAAGAGGACCATCGCCTGCATCGTCGTGCGCAGGTAGGCGCCGGTGTCGCCGGTCACGCCCATCAGGTTGCGCGTCGCCTTGTACAGGAACAGGCGCGAGGCGTCGAGGTAACGGCCAGAGGCCTGCAGCTCGAAGTACTCGAGCAGGCCGACACCGGCATTTGCCGTGCACGAGCCCAGCGTCTGCTGGTCCTCAATCGGCGGAAATCGGTCGGTCAGGTCGTAGGCGTCCGGGATCTCCTCCTCCGCCGGCTCCTTGACGTGCAGCTCCTCGAGCAGTTCGGGCAGGTCGCGCTTCTCGCGCTCGGGCGCTTCGTCCTCGGGCGCGGCGGCGCGCCTGCGCTCGGGCTTGCCCGGGCGTCCGCGCTCGGGCTCGGGTGGTCGCCCGCGCTCGGGCGTGAAGTCGCGGAAGTCGGGATGGTCGGGCAGCCAGCCCAGCCCGAAGCCTTCACTCGTCTTGTTCATCGGTGCCCTCCTCCAGCTCGAGTTGCAGCCTGGCCTGGTCGACGCGCAGATGGTAGGTGTGGCGGCCGCCGGGCAGGGGTTCCTCGCCGACATAGTCGTAGGGCCGCAGCACGTAGCTGCCCGCCGGGCCACTCGCCTCGATGTGCGCGTAGCGGTAGAGCACCGGTAATTCGCGGTAGGCGCTGTGCTCGCCGGCGGCGAGCGGCCCGAAGTCGACCGGCTGCTGCGGCGACCGGGGTGGGTAGAGCAGCACGCGGTCCAGATCAGCCCCGGTCGCGTTGTGGATGCGGATGTGCGGCATCGACCCCCGCTCTCAGGGAGTGAAGTCTATGCCGGCACTGATGAAGTCAATGCGCCGATCGGCGGCGGTTCCCGAGCCGGTCCGGACGCCGATCGAGATGCCCGCTCCCCAATAGACGAACGGCTTGTGCGGCACGCCGAAGACGGCGAAAGGCTGGACGCCCGACAGATTGACGCTCTGGTGGGCGATGATGCGCGCCGATCCATCGTAGACGTGGACGTCGCGGACGACGGCGTTGGGGCCACCCGTCAGGAAGCGCAGCATCGCTCGCGCGAAGACCAGCCGCCCGTTGCTGACGATCACCGCCGTCGGAACGGCGAAGTGGTACCAGTTGGTCGTGTTCGCCTTGCCGATCACGCGCGTGAAGAAGCCGTAGCGCCGGATGAACTCGACGTTGCCGTCGACCTCGACGAGCAGCGATGTGCCGTGGGTCCACATCGCATGTGCGATCTGGTACCCGCCGTACAGGCTCTGGATGCCGGCGATGTCGTCGTTGTGCAGCATGCGCATCGGCCCGCCGTAGAACGGCGCCATCAGCGCTCCGCTGACGGTCGAGTGCCCGAGCCCGAGCGAGTGCCCGAACTCGTGCGCAGCCACCGTCACCAGGTCGATCGAGCCGGCGCCCGGCGGCACGACGACTGTCCACGTCTCGTCCTCGTCGAAGTGGGCGTCGCCCATGATTTCCGTCACCGGCGCCGGCGGGACCGACGGATAGAAGGCGTGAGCCAGCACGCCGCTCGGGCCGTCGAAGGGGAACCCGTCGCCGTGGTCGCCCGCTACGAACCTGATCACGATCTCGGGGCCGGCGGAGAGGGCCACGCGCGTGAAGCGCAGCGGTGTGTAGGCCGCCCACAGCGCGAAGGCCTGCTCGATGGCCCACGTCGCATCGGCGGTCGAGATGTCCGTGCTGAAGTTCTGGAAGCCGTAGTGCAGGTTGTTGGTGGCCCACTTGCGGCCGGACGTGGTGAATTCGGCCAGACCGGCAGGGTCGGGGTTGCCGCAGCGCGGCTGGTTCATCTTGGCCGCCGTCGCCTCGTCGACGACGCCCGTCACGGGCAGGCCGGCGAACGCCTGGAAGTGGCGCACGGCCTCGGCGGTGGCCTCATCGAAGCTGCCCATCCTGGCCGGCGTGGGTCGCTCCTCGATCGTCTCGGGCGTGTCGCCCTCGGCCATCGGGAAGGGCGGCGCGCCGAAGATGTCGTGCTCCGGGTCGCGCGTGCCGAGGTACCCGAAGCGCTCGAGGTATTGCTGGACCTGCCTGACCTCGTCGCCCGACGATTGCTCATCGACGCCGGCGTGGATCTCGTTTCGCTCAGCCATCACTCGTCCTCCGTTGGCCCCCTGATTGCGAGCCCCGACGCGAGCAGGGCCGTCGCCTCTGCGCGTGCCGGCTGGGCTCCGTTCTGAAGGTCGAGCAGCGCTCGCCCGGCGCGTGGCTCAAGGAACTGGACCGACAGGTCGCCGCCGTCGACCGTCCGGGCGTCCAGCAGCAGCAGGTGTTCCGAAACGGGCAGCCCGGGCGGCGGCAGCTGCCGGCGGCCGAGTGGCTCGAGCACGCCGAGCGGCTCGTGCTCGAAGCGCACCACGCGTACGAGCGGGTG
>CAYRMQ010000056.1:2696-4393 GCA_964425305.1 uncultured Anaerolineaceae bacterium
CGGATGCCCTGTCGCGGCAGGAAGCGCAGCGTGTTGGCGGCCACCTCGAACGACAGGACCTCGCCGAGGTAGGGGTTGCGGATGCGGCCGGCGGCGAGCTCGCGACGGAGGAAGGACTCGAACCGATCGATCTCGCGCCTCGACTGCAGGTCGGTCGTCATCTCCTGCCAGAAGGCCGTCGCCACGCCGAGCAGGCTGTCGCCCAGCAGTTCGCAGGTGAGCGGCAGCATCGAGTAGATGGGCGTGATCCGATTGATGCGATAGAGCGTGCAGCTAACCGACATCCCGCGCTGGCGGCTGACGTCCGCGAGCCGCCGGCGCTCGCGGCCGTCGAGGACGTAACCATCCAGGACGCTCGGCGGGTCGGCCCGCAGGCGCAGGCACAGCTCGGGGCTGGCGATCAGGTCAGCCAGCGCCCGCTGGAACTCGGCCAGTGACATGGACTGAGAGCCTGTTCCAGGCATCGCGCGCGCGGGCCAGCTCGGCGCGCAGGCCGTCGCGCCCGAGGCGCGGGAAGTACGAGTCGTGGAACTCGAAGGTGATCCCGCAGACGTTCGGAGCGCGCGGCAGGACCCACTCGAGCAGCTCCCACACCGGCTCGGGCGCGGGCCCCGAGTGCGAGTCGGTGTACATGTCGCCGAGCTCGCTGCCGCCGGCGATGTGGATCTCGCCGACCGCCTGCAGGTCCAGCTGGTCGAGGAAGTCGAACGCATCGAACCCGTGGTTGCGCGCGTTGGTATAGAGGTTGTGCAGGTCGAGCAGGACGCCGCAGCCGGTCTCCCGCACCAGCCGGTTGAGGAACTCGGGTTCCTGCATCTCCTGCTCGGGGATGTCGATGAAGTAGACGTTGTTCTCGATCAGGAACGGCGCTCCGACTACCTCGCGCACGTGCCTGATGCGACTGGCGACCAGCTCGAGCACCTCGCGGTCGTAGGGCACCGGCACGGCCAGGCCGGCGTTGTGGTCGTGGCCGTCGGCGCCGGTGATGCGCACGAACGAGAGGTGGTCGCTGTGCCAGGCGAAGCGATAGCCCTGCTGCCAGGTCGCCAGGTGCTCGACGTAGGCCTCGTCGAAGGACGAGGCGGTGCCCAGCGACAGCCCCAGCGTGTGCATCAGCAGCGGCACGCGCCGCGCCAGCCGGTCGAGCACCGCCACCCAGTTCTCGAGGAGGTCGTAGCGCCGTCCGGCGGGCGTCTCCTCCTCGGTCCAGAACATGTCGGGGATGATCGAGACGAAGTCGTACGCCTCCGGCTCCTCGACGAGGAAGCCGGGCAGCGACGGGTTGTACAGGACACCCACGCCCAGCGGCGCCAGCCGCTGGGCGTCACTCCGAGCGGGCCCGGCTGAGCGCGTCTCGGTGGTCATGTCGAAAACCCCCGGCGGCGTCAGCCCTTCTGGACGACCTTCATGTTGCTGAGGTCGACGAAGAGCACGTTCTCGAGCCGCTCGCGGATGAGCAGCGAGTCGCCCGAGATGCACGTCGGGCAGCCGCGCGGCAGGCGGCCGATCAGGTCACCAAAGAGGGTCTCGCGGATCTTGGCCAGCTCGGCCACCTTCGTGCCGTACGGCATCACCAGCTCGAGTCGGTTGTACTCGGGCGAATACCCGAGCTCGGCGAGCCGCTGCGACTCGCGTCCTGCCTTGTCCACGGCTGTCCTCCTTTCAGGCGGTACGTCGTGGAGCCAGCTTCGCCGAGG
>CAYRMQ010000056.1:4493-18156 GCA_964425305.1 uncultured Anaerolineaceae bacterium
CCGTCATCGCGCCGTCATGGCACCGTCACCGCGGCGTCACTCCCCCGTCACCGCTGGCTGTGCCAGCCGCCGGCAAGGTGCACCCGATGGAGGAGATCGGTCAGACGCCCGGACGGCTCGACTCCCAGCTCACGCTCGAGCAGGGCACGGAAGCGCTCGAACTGGCGGATGGTCTCGTCGACGTTGCCCTCCGCCAGGTGCGCCTCGATCAACGCCCGGCGGGCGCTCTCGCGCGTGGGCTCGACGGCGACGGCCAGCTGGGCGGCCTCGACGGCCTGCGCGTAGTCAGCGCGCTGGCGCAGGCGAGACGACAGCGCCTCGAGCGCGTGCAACTGCAGCTGGCGCAGGCGTTCGCGTTCGCCGGCCAGCCAGTCGTCGTACCAGTCGGGCAGCAGCTCGGAGGCGAGGTCGGAGGGATCCGCGGATCGCTCGTGGTCTTCATGGCCGTCATCGAGCAGGCGGTGCGCTCGCGCGGTGATCTCGTGCAGGTCGACGCTTATCTGCGGCGAGAGGGCGAGGCGCGTGCCGGCGCTGACCACGGCCCCCGGCGCGGCACGCTGCAGCCGCCACAGCGCGGAGCGAAGGCTGCCGCCGGCGCGTGGCTCGGGCGAGTCGGGCCACAGCGTGCCGGCGACGTAGAGGCGGTTCACGGGCCGCGCCGCCACGCCAAGAAAGGCCATCACGCGCTGGCCGGTCACCGGCAGGTTGAGGGGCACGCCGTCACGCGTGAACTCGAAGCCTCGCAGCAGCCGGAGCCGCCACCCCCTGGCGGATGTGCCGCCGGAGAGGGTTGCGACACGTCGCTCAAGCACCCTGCGCCCCCTAGAGACTGAAGGGCGAATGCTGGCGGATGTCAGGCGCCGCTGTCCATAGCAAGAATGGTGTAGAAATGCTTGCTGGGCGAAACGTCAGCGCTCGGTGTCGATCTTCGGCTCCTCCGGCTCGGCCACCGCCTTGTCGCGCTCGAAGCCCTCGTTCTCGAGCTTGATGCTCTGGATGGCCGTCGCCGTGACGTTTGCGTCGAGGTCGGGCAGCGCCTGGAACTCGGACACCCAGCAGCGGTAGACGACGTAGGCGAGCACCAGCTGGCCGGCCTCGTTGTAGAGCTCGATGCGGATGTCCTTGCGGAAGTCGGCCAGCGACATCTCGGCGCCCGGCCCGCCGCCGTAGTTGACGACCTTGTTGGCCCACGCCTCGAACTCGGTATCGTGGGTCACGCCGCGCTCGAGGATGATCGGTTCGTACCTCGTCAGGCCGGGCGACTTGCGGGCCGTGCTCGGCGCGCCGCCCTCGCGGTGCTCAATGACCTCGGTGACGCGCTTCAGGGCACTGATCCGGCTGACGCCGGCGACCGGCCGGCCGTCCCACACGACGCGGAACTTGAAGTTCTTGTACGGGTCGAAGCGGTGCGGGTTGACGGTGAACTGCGGCATGACGGGTCCTCCCTGTTCAGGCGAGCGCGCTCGACCGGCGCAGGTCGACGCTGGCACGGCGCACGAGCGGTGGGCCTTCACCCCTGCGCTAGAGTGTGGCAGTACATCGCCGTGCCGGCTACCGATCGGGCGGGCACCGCCGCCGATCAGTAGCAGAGGGGGCTCATGCTTGCGTCCGCCGAGTTGATCCTTGGTCTGCTGCAGCGGGAGCAGTATCGCTTCTCGCCGTCCGCCGTTCGCCTGGCCATCGAGGATGGCAGCCTGGGCAACGTGCCGGCGCACGAGCTGCCGCTGCTGGGCGCCGCGGCGGCCGTCGCCGCCGGCGAGCCGAGGCGCGCGCTGGGCGAGCTGGAGAGCTGCTCGGCAGCCGACGGATCGGACGAGAAGGCAGTCGCCGAGGCCATCCGCCGCGTGGCAGTGGTGCTCGACCGGAACTGGTTTCCCGGCGGCGCCGGCGCGATCATCGACGAGCAGGATCTCGAGCTCTTCGCCGGCGCCAGGTCGGCCAAGGGCGGCCCGCACGTCGCGCTGCTCGTCGACGTCGCGTGGAACGTCCTGGCCATGGTGCCGACGTGGCGCAGCATCGCCGAGGGCAGCCGCACATCCGGCCAGCAGGCTGCCGCGGGTGCCGTCCTGCAGGAGGTGCAGGAGGTCGGCACGCAGATCGCGCAGCACGGGGCGCCGTCCGCCCTCGGCTACGTCGCTCTCATCCAGGCCGACCTCTTCGTCCGTGCCGGCCAGTGGGGCGCCGCACCGAACGTGCTCGGCATCGCCGAGGCGGCCTATGCCGCGACCAATGACCTGGCCAGCATCGGCTCGATGTGGCTCGTTCGCGGCGATTGGTCGGCCGAGCCGCTGTCCCACCCCGAGACGCTCGGCCTCGACCTGGCCGCGACGATGACCCACGCCGGCCTCGCGGTCGAGCGCGAACCCGACTTCGCGCGGCAGCTGTACGACCAGGCGGCCAACGCCTTCACGGCGGCCGATGCGCAGCCCGGCCTGGCTGCCGTCGAGCTGCGCCGGGCACACCTCGACCGGCTCGCCGGCGACTGGCCCGGCGCGCGTCGGCGCCTCGATGCGGCGGTCGGGCTGGCCCAGGCCGCCGGCGCCGGCGCCATGCTCCACCTGGCCCGGATCCACCGCGCGCTGTTGCTGATCGAGGCCACAGAGACGCCGGACCCCGACGCGCTGGGCGGCGACGTCGCGGCGTGGGTCAAGCGCGACGGCAGCTACAGCTACGCGCGCGGTCTCGCCCGGCTCTGCCTCGCCTCCGGCCGCCGCTGGAGAGAGGCCGGTGACTTCGTGCGCGGGCGCGCCGCGCTGCGCATCTCGGATGCGATCAACAGCGGCATCGGGGCAGTGCAAGAGCCGGCCCTCGTGAGCGCCGAGTCGGCCGAGCTCTACGGCGGCGTCAACTACCGCCGGGCGCTGCTGGTGCTGACCGAGCTCGATCTGGACCAGGCGATCGAACGCGCCAGCGGCAAGCCGGACGCCCTCGCCTGGCTGCAGCTCATCGACCGCGTCACGCGCGCCTACAACGCCGCGGTCGCCATCCGCGATAGCGACGCCATCGACGCCGCCGCCGGCCGGCTGGACAGGCTGCGCCAGATGGGCGGTGCCCTAGCCGACCAGCAGGACGGCGGCCAGTCGCCCTTCGTCACGGTCGCGCTCGGTGCGGTCGATAGCTTCGTCAGCAACGCCAAGGTGCTGGCGCCGCTGTACCGCGCGACGCTGGCCCGCTCGACCGGTTACCTGGAGCGGGCGGCCGACTACTTCCAGCAGGCCCTCGCCGTCGCTCGTGCGGAGGAACCGGCGGGCGGCCTCATGACGGCGATCGTGCTGGCCACGATGGGCCAGCGCGACGCGGCGCGGCCGATCGTCGAGCAGCTGGTCGCCGGCGGCCAACTGGCGCCCGACCTGGCGACGTCGCTGCTGATGCGCGTCGGCGACACGGCCGGCGCGAAGGCCGCCCTCGCCCGCCTGGATGCGATGGGCCGCCGGCCGGGGCAGACCGAATCGGTCGGCGACGTGGCGCTGCGCGCCGAGGTCCACGCGGCCAATGGTGAGTGGCCCGCCGCCGCGCGGCGGGCAGAGGAGGGGATCGCCCAGTTCGAGGAGCGCCTGGCGCGCCTGTCACGCGACGTCCTCCGTACCACGGCGGCCGACGATCTCGACGTCGTCAGCCTCTACACGACGGCCATTCGAGCGCGGTTGGAGCTGGGCGACGGCACCGGCGCCGATGCCTTCCGGCTGTCCGATCGCTGCCGGGGCATCACGCTGGCCGACCTGCTGGCCGACGACAGCCCGACCGCCGACGAGGCGACCTCGGCTGCCCTCCGCCGCTGGCTGCAGGCCGGCGTCGAGCTGGCCCAGGTCTTCGAGGGAGCCGCGCAGCGGCGAGACGGCGACGGTATGCAGCTGCGGACCGCCATCGCGCGTGCCGAGCGCAAGCTCGACGATGCCGAAGCCGGGCTGGCGGAGCAGGCACCCGACCTGTGGGCCGCCCGCCGCCGCCTGCGCCCGACGCCAGACCTGAGCGACGTCGCGGCACTGCTCGGGCCCGAGACGATGCTGTTGCAGTACCACAGCTTCGACGACGAGGTCTTCATCTGGACCGCATCGCGGGAGGGCGCGCGTGTCGTCCGGCGCGCGGTCGCGACGGCCGCATTGACGGGCGAGGCGCGGCGCTTCCACCTGCTCTGCGCGGACGGCGCATCGGCGGAGGCAGAACGAGCGGCGCTGGCCGCCGAGCTCGCCGAACAGCTGCTCCTCCCTGTCAGCGCCGAGCTCGACGCTTACCCGCGCGTGGTGGTCGTGCCTCACGCCGGACTTTCGCTGCTGCCGTTCCACCTGTTGCCGTTCGGCGGCGACGTGCTCGGCGCGACGCACACCGTCTGCTATCTGCCGGCCGCCTCGATCGCACCGCGCTGGCATGGCCACCCCCGGCCGCGCCTGGGGCCGGACGCGCTGATCGTCGGCGATCCCACCTACGCGCCCGGGCTCGGCCTTCGGCCGCTGCCCGCCGCGCGCACCGAGGCAGCGGTCATCGCACAACGGCTGGGCGCCCAGGCGCTGCTCGCCGACGCCGCCACCACCGACGCCGTGGCAGCGCGTATCTCGCAGGCGCACGTTCTGCACCTGGCGACGCACGGGCGCGCCATCGACGGCGCGCCGAACAGCGCCGAGGTCGCACTCGCGGGCGGTGACCGGCTGACCATCGCCGAGCTGATGGGCATGGACACCGACATCGACCTCGCCGTGCTGAGCGCCTGTGAAACCGGTCGCGGCGCGGCCACCGTCAGCGGCGACGTGATCGGCCTGACGCGCGCCCTGCTCGCCGCCGGCGCGCGCGACATCGTCGTTTCGCTGTGGCCCGTCGACGACCTCGCCGCCTGCCTGACGATGGTCCACTTCTACGAGTCGCTCGAGGCGGGCAGCGACGTCGCCGGTGCCCTGGCCGCCGCTCAGGCCGAGGTCCGCCGGCGCGGCGCCGGCGAGCTAACGGCCTGGTACGAAGAGCTCGCCACGGGACTGGCGGTCGAGGTCGGCGCGCCGCTCAGCGGCACCCGCGAGTGGCGGGCGTCAACCGGCGCATCGGCGAAAGCAGCGACGCCCGGCCATCCGGCGTTGTGGGGCCCGTTCATCCATGTCGGTCTGCAGTAGGCCGGCAGTCAAGAGAGGAGGCAGCAATGCAACACGATCGCCGCCGGCAGGACATCCGCATGTGCATCGATCGGTTCGTGCCGGAGGACAAGGTCAGCGCGGCGGAGGCGGACGCCTTCGCCGAGCGCCCGGACAACCTCCTGGCCGTGCCGCTACCCGGCGGCCGCTCTCTCGGCCGGCCGCGGATGGCGCTCATCTCGCAGGCGCTGTGGAAGCCGGGCACGACGATCAAGGTGCGCTTCATGGACGGCGAGCCCGGCGTCCAGCGCAAGGTCGAGGACGTCGCCCACACGTGGGAGGACCACGCCAACCTGCGCTTCGACTTCGGCGACCATGCCGACGCGACCGTCCGCATCAGCTTCGAGCAGGAGGGCTCGTGGTCGTACCTGGGCACCGTTGCCCAGCAGATCCCGGCCCACGAGCCGACGATGAACTACGGCTGGCTGACGCCCGATTCAGAAGAGGAGGAATACTGGCGCGTCGTGCTGCACGAGTTCGGCCACGCGATGGGCGCCATCCACGAGCACCAGAGCCCGGACGTGCAGATCCCGTGGGACAAGGAGGCCGTCTACGCCTACTACGCCCGCCAGGGCTGGTCGCGCACGCAGGTCGACAACAACCTCTTCAAGGCCTACAGCCCGGAGGGCATCCAGTTCTCGCGCTTCGACCCGCAGTCGATCATGCTCTACGCCGTCGACAACGCGCTGACCATCGGTGACTGGGAGGTCGGCTGGAACACGCGGCTGTCGGGGCAGGATCAGGGCTTCATCGCCGCGCAGTACCCGGCCGACGAGCCGGAGGTTCCTGAGCTCAAGCCCGGCGCCTCACCCGTCGGGCGGACGATCGGCGGCGACGGCCAGGTCGACCGCTTGCAGTTCAAGATCGACGAGCCGGGCCGCTACGCGATCGAGACCCACGGCCCGACGGACGTGGTGATGAGCCTGCACGGGCCCGACAACGAGGCCTCACTGGTGGCCGTCGACGACGACTCGGGGTTGGGCCTCAACGCCCACATCGAGCGCGACCTGACGCCCGGCCGTTACTTCGTCCAGGTCCGCCACTTCCACCCGTCGGGCACCGGCAACTACGAGGTCTCGCTCGAGCGACTGAGCAGCTGAACAGCGACTGGAGGTGATGATGTACTCCCTGAGTAGCAACACACGTATCGACCTGCTGCCGGACGAGTTCCTCTTCCCTCGCTCGGCCGTGGCCCTGGAATCCTCGCGGCCGCTCGACCGCGACGTCGTCAGTAGAGCAATCGGCACCGTGGGCGCGCGCGGTCGGCTGCAGTTCGCCGAAGGGGGCCGGCGCATCGTCTGGCGGCCGGCCGCCGACCTCGAGCCGGGCCGCTACGAGTTCTACGTCGATTCGCTTGCCATCGCGGACGGCGCAACCTCGGCCAGGATCCCGTTCAACTTCGTGCGCACTGCGGCGAGGATCCCGCCGAACCTCGCGGTGGAAGCCTTCTCGCGGCTGGCGATCGAGCGGATGACGACTCGCCGGTTGCCGACCTTCGGTCAGGCCAGCGGTCGCTACATCGAGGTGATGAAGGCGGTCGATCGCAAGTCGGGCGAGCCGGTCGAGCTCGCGTTCAGCGAGTCCGGCCGACGCATCAATTCGGAAACCGTCTGGCGGAGACAGGCCGAGGCCCGCATGAGGGCGTACGGCAAGCTCCATCCGGACCTGCTGCGGCAGCTCCGCGGCCGGCGACGTGACCAGCGCGTGCCGGTGGCGGTCTGGGCAGCCGGCGATTACGAGCTCGATCCGGAGGACAAGCCGGCGCGTGCGCCGCGACGCCCGGCGGCGCCGGCGGCGGCGCGCTTGCCGCGCGAACTGGCCGCCGCCACCGAGCGGCTGGGCGGGCTGCTGCGCGAGATGGCCGGCGCGCAGGTGACGGTCGATGAGCTGGCCCCCGTCGTCTTCGCCCGCCTGTCGGTGCGAGCGATTCGCGAGCTTAGCGAGCACCCGGCGGTGGCGCGCATCTTCCTGTACGACCCGCGCGGCCAGGACGACCTGGACGACTCGATGGCAATCGCCGCCTCAGGCGTGGTCCACGGCCTGGGAGCTACGGGCAACGGCGTCCGGGCAGCAGTCTGGGAGCGGGGGCCGGCGTCGACGACCAATCTCAACATCGCCGACCGCTTCGATACCAGTGGATCCACGTCGAACCACTCGACGCTGGTCCACGCGATCATCGCCAACACCCAGAACAACGCGCCCAACGGCCACGCGCCGGACGCCGACCTGTACAGCGCCAACTCGTATGACCGGGCCGCTCTCGCCTGGGCCGTCCGGCAGGGCTGCACGGTCATCAACCAGAGCTTCCACCGCAGCGCCGAGCAGACCTCGGCCGAGCTCTCCTTCGACGACGTCTACAAGGACTGGCTCATCCTACGCTCGCCCTACCCCACGATCATCCAGGCGGCGGGAAACGGCGACGCCAACGAATACGTCAACCACAAGGGCTTTAACAGCATCAACGCTGCCAACCACGACGACACCGCGGGCGCGCTGTCCGGGACGTCGGTCTCCCGCAACCCGGACAGCCCGCACGGCGATCGCGAGCTGCCCGAGATCGCGGCCAATGGCACCGGCGTCACGGCCGCCGGCCAGACCAACAGCGGCACGAGCTTCGCCTCGCCGGCCGTCGTCGGCGCGGCCGCGCTGCTGCAGGACGAGGCACCGCTCCTGCGTTCGTGGCCCGAGGGCTGCCGCGCCATCCTGCTCGCCGGCGCCAAGCGCAACATCACCGACGGGACGTGGTGGAACGACGTGCTGGCCGGCGTCGACGCCGCCGACGGCACCGGTGCGCTCAACGCACTGGAATCCTTCCGCATCACGCAGGCGCGCAACCGGCGCAACGGCCCGGCGGCGCAGCGCGGCTGGGACGTTGGCACCCTGAGCGACTCGGATTTCGGCAACGACCGGCTGTCGACGTTCTCCTACCGTGTCCGGCTGCCCAGCGGCTCCATCTTCTGGACGCCGCGACGGGTCAAGGTGGCGCTCGCCTGGAACAGCAAGATCACCGAGTTCAACTTCCTCGGCATCCGCATCCCGCTCTCGTCGGAGCTGGCCCAGGACTTCGACCTGCTCGTCTTCGATGCCGGCGGCAACCGCGTGGCTACGTCCGCCTCGTGGGACAACAGCTACGAGATCGCCGAGTTCACCGGCATGCCCGGACAGGAGTACACGATCCGCATCCGGCGGTGGTCGGGCACCGGCTGGAGCTGGTACGGGCTGGCCTGGACAGTGACCGGCGGGCTGCTCGACTTCGCCGTGCTCGACACGGTGCTCGACGCGCGGCTGGCCGCCACGGCGCGGGCTGCGTTGGAGCGGGGCAGATCCTGACCGCCCGGTCGTTGTGGGGTTCGTGTCGCCCCGGCCAGATGCGCGCTTGCCAATTGCGGACGCGGGTCATACTCGGATCGGTGGCCTATGGAAGCTGACGCAGAGCCGCGCAAGGAGGCACTGACAGTCGAGTTCAGCAATGGTCATCGCGCCGGCCTGGTCAGTGCTGGCGCCCGTCGCTCGACCCGCTCGCTGCTCGACGCTCTGGGCCTGACGTCTTCCCAGCCGGTACTCGTCGTGATCGGTGGTGCCGACACGCTCGATGCGGCTATCGGATCGCGACTCCAGCGGCTCTTCGAGCGTGCCGCCATCCCCGCGGCGGAGAGCACCGGTGCGCTGATGGTCGATGGCGGCACCGATTCGGGCGTCATGGCGGCCCTCGGTCGCGCAGCGGCTGCGACGGCGACAACGGTCGACATCCTCGGGGTGGCGCCGGCCGGCAAAGTGACCTTTCCGGGCGATACGCGCAGCACTCGCGGAAGCAATCAGCTCGAGCCCAACCACACGCATTTCCTGCTGGCCAACAGCAGCGAGTGGGGCGGCGAGACGACGCTTCTCTTCGACGCGGTCGAGGCTCTGAGCGCGGGCCGCCCGGCGGCGGCCCTGATTGCCTCCGGCGGGCCGGTCACCATCGACGAAGTCACGCTGGCGACGCGTCTGGGAATGCCGATGGTCGTCATCGCCGGGACCGGCGGCGTGGCCGACGAGCTGGCGGCCGCCGCCGACTCTTCTCGAGACAGGAGAGCGGCCGCGACGGACGAGCGCGTAGCGAGCCTCAGCGCCGGGGCGGACTTGACAGTAGTGCCGTTGACGGCCGACGCCACCGAACTCGAGCGACTGATCACCCGGCTCCTGCAGGATGACCAGTCGCTCCACAACGCATGGCGACAGCACGCAATCGTCGCGCGAACGGCTCGCCGGCAGCAGTCCTCGTACCGCCGTGGTGAAAGGCTGATCCTCGGTCTAGGCGTCTTGCTGACGTTGCTGGTTGCCACTCACGTCGTCGTGGGGCGTCTACCAGCGAATACGTTCGCCGCCCTGCTGCTCTCTCAGGAGCAACTGCTCGAGCTCCTCCATTACTCGATCGTGCTCGTGCCCATAGTGATTACCGTGCTTATCGCTGCAGCGAGTCGGTTCAGGCCGGGCAACAACTGGGTGCTCCTGCGCGGCACAGCCGAGGCGATAAAACACGAGATCTACCGCTACCGCGCTCGGGCGGGCAAGTACAGTCATGCCGAGACACGTCGCACGCCGCGGCAGGTGAAGCTGGCGCAGGCGGTTGGCTCGGCGGTCGGCATGCTCATGCGTACGGACGTGAGCACGGCGTCGCTGGAGCCCGTCGAGGCCGACGGTGCGTCGACGCCGGTCAGCGTTGCGGCAGGCGACGACGGCTTCAGCCGGCTGCCGCCAGCGGCGTACATCAAGTTCAGGATCGATGACCAGATCAAGTTCTATCGCACACGCGCGCGCAGGCACGAGCGGGATGCGCGCCGACTGCGCTGGCTGATGTTGCTCTTCGGCGGACTCGGGACGTTCCTTGCCGCTATCGGGTTCGAGATTTGGGTCGCCGTCACGGCGGCCGCGACGGGCGCGTTCGCGAGCTATCTGCAGTCACAGCAGCTCGAAACGACCGTGATGCTGTACAACCAGGCGGCGACCGATCTCGACTCGATCAAGGCCTGGTGGCTGGCGCTTCCGCCACACGAACAGACGAGACCGAGCACGGTTGACCGCCTCGTCGAGCGCGCCGAGCACATCATGCGAGCTGAGCAGGCCGGATGGGTGCAGGAGATGCAGGACGCGATGACCGAGCTGCAACTCGAGCGCGAGCAGCGCGATGGCCGCCAGGCTGGCCAGGCGCAAGAGGTCGACACGCCGGCCGGAGACGGCGCGGCGATAGGGCCACAGCAAGTTCAGGACGGCCTGCCGGTGCAGGACTCGTCGCCCTGATCGGTCGCCGGTAACCATGAACGCTGGCACGTCAGGCCGAGGCAGACGCGTATTCATCAGTTACTCGCGCGCCGATGGGTGGTTGGTGAATCACATCGTGGACGCGCTTGCCGAGCGCGGCCACGATCCGTGGATCGATGTCGAGGATATCGTTGCAGGATCTTGGGCGGCATCGATAGTCGAAGCCATTCGCCAGAGCGACGTCGTCGTGGTGGTCCTCACCAGCACGTCTGTTCGCTCCAAGGAGGTCATCAAGGAAGTCCGACTGGCGGCGAAGCGCCATGTTCCACTCGTCCCGGTCGTTGTCTACCCGCCGCCGCAGATCCCGGACGACATCGAATACCACATCGTCGGCGAGCAACGTATCTCCGTCGATCCGCAGAACCCGGCCGCCGGCGTATGGGCGCTCATTCGCGCGGTCGAAGGCAGCACCACCCAGCGCCAGCGGCGCGCGAGGCGCGGCATTGCAACCGGTCTGGCCGCAATGATGGTCCTCGGCGTCGTCGCACTTGGTGTCGCGACCGTGCTGACCGGCCGCCTTCCGCCGTGGGGCCCGACACCGACCTGTGCGTCAGTGACTGCCGAGGTCCAAAACGCCGAGCCGAGGACGTTCGTCACGCTGACGGGTGCGACCATCGACATCCTGTTCCGAAACGCTTCAGATAGCCAGGTCGGCCTGCCGCGTGGCGAAGAGGTTACCGTCAGGGGAGCAGGTGGTTTCCAGTACCGGCATGAGCCGGCCCTCGTGCCAGGGGGACGCGCCTGGTTCTTGAGTGAATCAATCGCGTCGCAGTCGACAAAAGTGCTGACGCTTGGCATCGCGTCTGAAGCGTCCCGTCCTCGCGCAGACACCCTCACGATCCGTGTACCGGGCGTCAGCGACTCGCCGATCCCGATTCTGCGCTGTGAGGTGACCGTGGCTGACGTCCCGGTTGTCTTCGCGCGATAGGATGCTGGCCTGATCGGGCGGGCAGGAGCGGCAGGCAACGGCGATCGTCGGGTGGCCACAACCGAGCAACTCGTGAACCTTCTGCAGCAGCGCCTCCCGTTCCTGCAGCGGACGGAGGAGGCGCTGAGTGGGCGCACGCCCGTCATCCTGACCGATGTCTCGCGGGTGAGTTCCGAAGTCACCACGCCGAAGTCGCTGCAACATGTCGGCTCACACATCGTCGACATCGCGAAAGGCGACTGGACAACGGCCGCCGGACTGGCCGGACCAATCATTCCGTATCTGACAGAACTCGTCGAGTTCTGGGAGATGGTGTTTAAGCGCCACCGTGACGCGGCCGCGATATTCGCTGCCGCGAGTGAGCGTCCGTACTGCCTTGTGCTTCGCAGCTTCAGCTCGGTCACCGAGCCGCTCGAGGTACCCGGCGGGCGCGTCGTTATGTTCGTGAACGAGCCGGGGCTTGACGCGAACCTGGCTGCGACGCTGGCTCAACACGAGGCGTGGCTCATCCCAGTCAGCTGCATGCATACGGACGACATGCAGCTGCTGACAAGGGCTCTGCCGTACATTCCCTCGTTTCGAGTGCAGACCGCGAACTGGCGAACGATCCTGACCGATGCCATCGCAGCCAGCGGTTCGCTGATCGTTTACCTGGAAGATGACAGTCCGGGCATGGCTTTCGAAATTGAGCGCATCCGGGCCGACTCACTGGAGCCCCGAACACTGCTCATACACCGTGGAGATGGCGTCCCGAGCTTTGCCGAGTCGGCCGACTACGCGGGCGTAATGCACATCGAAGAGTTTCTCCAGGGCCTGCCTGGCGGAACGGGGCCGGGTGCGTTGACGCCCAAGGCCGAGCATCTGCTGCGCGCCATGTCATCCACTTCGCGAACGCGGACCCCGCCTTCGCACGACTTGCTGAACTTGCGCTGTGAAATCGTCGACTCTGGTGCGTCGGACGATGCAACTGCCACCGATCCGGGTGAGAGCTATTTCGTAACTTCCAGGAACGCCGCCGCCTTCATCTGGTTCGTCGAGAAGTTTCCCGACTCGCTGATGCAGTGGAACGCGATCTCACAGGACATCAGGCTGCGCGGCATACAGCCCAGTGTCGACGACTTCAACGACCTTTACACCGCTCTCCGCATGGCCTTCGTGGGCGCCGCCTGCCTTGGCTTCACTTCCTCCATGGCGCTGGTACTGGGGCTGCTGTGCAAGGTCACCTCGATGGCCAAGCAGGGTGCCCAAGAGGATCAGGAGCGCGTAGGGCTATACATGCGGATTCTCGACATCGCTCTGCGGTTCGATGCATTGACCGAGCCCCAGGCGTGGGCTGAGAAGATCGAGGCATTCCGCGAGTCGATCGTGACGGACCCGTACATGCCGTCGTGAGACGATGCCTCGTCCCAACCATGGGCGATCCCTTCCGACTGGAAGCCGGTTGACATGCAACCAAACGGTTGCATAATGGCCGCATGGAAGCCGTCTTCGCGGCGATCGGGGATCCGACTCGTCGGCTGCTGCTCGAGAGGCTGCGCTCTGCCCACCCACTGACGCTGAGCCAGCTGGCGGCCGGGCTGCCCATCACCCGCCAGGCCGTCACGAAGCACCTCGATCTGCTGCGCCGCGCCGGCCTCGTCCGTGTACAGCGCCACGGTCGCGAGCGGCTCCACGAGCTCGACCCGACGCCGCTTCGCTCCGTCGAGGAGTGGCTCGCCCCTTACGCCGCCGCCTGGGACGAGCGCCTTGCTCGTCTCAAGATGCACCTGGAGGACAACCCGTGAAAGAGACACCGACCGAGCTCGTGACCACCGACCTACCGGCCAGCGAGCTTCCGGCGATCGAGCGCACGCTCGAGCTGAAGGCCTCCCCGGAGCGGGTCTGGCGCGCGATCAGCGACCCGGCCGAGCTGTCGCGCTGGTTCCCGACCCACGCCGAGCTGGAGGTTCGCCCGGGCGGCGACGGCCGCTTCCACTTCGACGGATACGGCGACGCGCTGGTCCACGTCGAGGCGGTCGACCGTCCGCGCTACCTCGCCTGGCGCTGGCTCGGCGAGAAGCCCTCGCCGGAGGAGTCGGAAACGCTCGTCGAGTGGTGGCTCGAGCCGCGCGCCGACGGTGGCACCAGCCTGCGCCTGCGCGAATCGGGCTTCCGCTTCGAGAAGCACCGCGCCGGCAACGAAGAAGGCTGGACCGCCGAACTGGGCGAGCTGGTGCAGCTCCTCGACGACACGGATCCCTGACGGTCCGCACGCCGGGCGGGGAGCCCTACCAGATCACGTCGACGTCGTACTGGCCGATGGCCGGGTCGGCCGTGATGA